>CAYVES010000051.1:0-14006 GCA_964449845.1 uncultured Dehalococcoidia bacterium | reverse complement strand
GCTTCTCGTGGTGGGCGTAGCCGAGTGGTTAAGGCGCCAGGTTGTGGCCCTGGAGATCGAGGGTTCGAATCCCTCCGCTCACCCCATTGTCTCTATTTTCAGTACCGGCGGGGGTTCGAGGGGAGCACCTTTCCTCTCCCCTAGCGCTCGAAGATGCGCCCGTAGCTCAGCGGATAGAGCATTGGTCTTCGGAACCAAGGGTCGGGGGTTCGAATCCCTTCGGGCGCGCCAGTTTTTGAAGCTAAAACGAGGCCCCTTTGACTTCCCAGGGGGCTGTCTTTTCAGGTTTTGCCAACATCTACGGCGGTCGGGGATGTGAGATGGGCCTATTCTCGAAGAAGCTGACCTCAGCGCAGGAGAAAGAGCTGCTAGAGTTTGAAAACGCTCTTAGTCTAGTGCGTTGGCAGTGTGCGGAAGCTCTATGGAATATGAACAAACAAGTCAGCAAGCTGTATGGTATCTGTCTACGGGCTCTAAAGGAAAAGCGCGATCTGAGACCAGAAGAACACTTGCTGGTCACACGCCACAACACCTGGACACGTCAACCTCGAGACTATCGGCCCAGCAACCCTACACAGCTTGTGGATACTAGTGTCCTCATAGGGGAGGCGAGAAAGGCAATCGAATCGTATAGGGATTTGATGGCGCGTATAGGGCCAGAAGTGTTGTCTAAGACGCCGCCTAGCTGGTATCCGAAGAAGTATAGGAAGGCTCACGAGTCTTTGAGTACATATTTCCTGGGGGTATTGCCATGGGCGGAATCAGTGATAAAGGCGCTCAAGCCACCTGAACCGCTGAAACACGAGGCGAAGCGCGGAAAAGGCAAACTCAACGTATTCGTTCAAGGATTGAATCTCATAGCCAGTTCGCACTACTCCCTTCAACGATGGGGCTAGAGCCGCTGAAAGCCAAATGCGAGGGTTTTCCCCTAGCGCACCTCTTGGCACACCCCAGCACCAACTGGTACAATAGATAAATGGGCGGGGGCTCGGAGCGGTGAGCAGGTGCGGCTAAATCGTATCTGGCGGTCTCACTGTTGGCACGCTGTCCCCAGGACTTCGGAACCAAGGTGGGGTACAAATCCCTCCGGGCACGGTTCTGTTTGAAGGCACAATTGAGGCGCAGGACTTTCAGGGCGCTCTTCTTTTGTGGTCGAGGCCAAGGGCTTGGCTGAGGGATGTTCTATGTCTGGTGGGGCACCCAACGCACTGAGACCCAGAAGCATCTATCCACCGGGAACGATGGCCTCAAAGAGACGGACGGCCAAATTAGAGACGAGATAGGAAGGCGATGACATGAGCTATCCCCAGATGGTATACCTTGTGCAGAAGCTTTACAGAAGAACTGACGATGGCAGCGTGGAATGGGAAGCAACAGAGATCGAAGGCGTTTTTCAGGCTCCTTTTCCAGAGTATACCGTCCGTCTCTCGATGCAGTCACCGGATGGGCACGTACCGGGGAGCGAGGACTACGTGCTCAGTATTTTCGACGCTCGTGGGCTAGAGATTGAAGAGGTATCAGACGTGGACTTAGCCGAGGACCTGGCCGATTCATATGAAGTCATGAGACACCTGTACAGAGCTGCAAGGCGAAAAGCGATGGGCGTGGATCAAGCGCTAGATTCACTTCTGTCCTCTTTGGGCCAAGATGACATATCTTCCTAGAGGGCTGTGTGCCAGCCCCTTATCACACCAAGGCGCTGACGCAAGCAAGCAGTTCGCTAACACACTAGAGAACGACGTCTACTCTCTAGCAGTCTGCAACTAACGGTCGGGGGTTCGAGTTCCCGCAGGCGCGGTTTCCCTCATCCTACATTTCGTATATACTAATCGTGAGGGGTATTTGGTATGGCCTTCGAGTCGGCGATCACTGAGGAGATGAGGAAGCACATCGGCACAAGGCTGTTTCCTGATTTCCCCCCAGAAGAAGTCACGATGTGGGGCATCAGGAGATTTCTGGAGGCCACCACCGACGAGAACCCTTTGTGGCAAGACGAGGAGTATGCCCGAAACACGCCCTGGGGCGGTATCATCGCCCCGCCAGCCTTTCTCGAGGCGTTCAATCCCAGCAACCACGCCTTCAGGCATTTCCCCGATATGTCCCACATGGCCCTGCCCTTCGAGCTTCCTTTTTCCCGCACCTTCTCAGCCTTCAACGAGTACCAATTCTTCCTCCCCCTCAGGCCTGGCGATCTCATAACAAGCACTTGCAGGATCGCGGACATCTACGAGAGGGAGAGCAAGGGTGGGGCGGGAAGGATGGTGTTCATACGCATGGATAATGAACATCGCAATCAGAGGAACGAGATGGTAGGCATAACCAGTGAGGCTATGGTCTCCATCGAGGGCTCGTCGGCCAAAGGAACATCGGACAGCGCACCGCCACCGCCAAACAAGGTGAAATCACGTCCCCCAGCTACAGAGCAGGTCTATTTCGAGGACATTGAAGTCGGCACACAGTTGCCTCCCCTGGTAAAAGAGGTCACCCTGTTCACCATTCTAAAATGGGGAGCGGCCGTAAACGATTACGGGCCTCACCACTTCGACTACCAGTTCGCCACCCAGGCGCTGGGACTGCCCAATGTAGTCGCCCACGGCCCGCATAATACAGCCCTGTTGGCGCAGGTCGTCACCAACTGGATCGGTGGCTGGGGCGTCCTCAAGAAGCACTACGCCGAGATGAGAGGGAACGTTTTCCCCAGTGACACCCTCACTTTTGAGGGCAAGGTTGCCAGGAGAGACATACAGGATGGGGAGAATCTCGTCGAGTGCGAGGCCTGGGCGCAAAACCAGAACGGTCGCAAGGTGATGCTCGGGAGATCGACGGTTACACTACCACCAAGAAAGTGATATGCTATGAAGGGTTATCGCACACCGTCGTGGTTCCGAATGAAGGGATTCCTGCAGAAGAAACAGGCGAAGACCGATAAGAATAAGCCGCGGCCAAGCAGAACCAAGGGCCTCAGGCAGGAGGTGAAATGAGCACCGAGTATGTTCATCTGGAGATAGGTGAAGACGTACACGGGTTGGCCGGGTACTACACTCCACTAAAGGAACTTAGACTGCAGCAAAACGGCAGGGAAGTCCTCGTTGTAATCGGAATGTCTACCATCGAATCCGCGTGCTGCGGGGGAGGCTGTTGTGGTTACGCCATTGTCCCTGGATACGTTGTGACCTGGAAAGAGGGGAAAAGCGAGTCAGGCTTCCCAGTATCGCAGGTGGAACCCATTGAAGATGAGATGACCAAGCGTGAGATTGCAAAGACTATCAGGGAAACTGAGTCCATCTTCAACATCGACTTCTGGTAATTGTGGTAAAACCAAAAAGGGAAGCGGGGTAAGAGCATGGCAAAGAAGCTGGGAAAAATAGAGAAACCTCCGGTGGAGAAATACAGTAAGGCGAGGAAGCTACTCTTTGTACCACTTCTGTTCTCTCCTCACGAACCTGAGGATGATTTTGTGCAAAAAGCTCGCAAGTACTGGGATGAAGTCGAGTCTCATATAACCAATCTGGAATCGAAACTCGGCAGCGTGAGCAAGGTATTTCACGAGCTGGTACCATTGGGTGGGGAAGAAGGGGGCAAAGTCATCGAGCAACTGAACAGCGCAAGCTATCAGATTGTTCGAGCGAGGCTGGACAAAGGCGCCGAGATGCAGCCAGTTGAGGATATGGAGCTGCTAACGGAGTTTATGGACTGGAGCAGGTGTTTGGCAGTCGGTCTACAAAACCACAAGGTGCTTACCAAGGTCTACAAATCGTATTCAGAGGTTCGCTCGAGAAGGAACAAGGACATGGCAAAGAAAATAGACGAAACCTTGAAAGAAGAAGATATCGGAATACTGCTGATGAGGGAAGGCCATCAGGTCCAGTTCCCGACGGACATAGAGGTGTTCTACGTTGCTCCCCCCGGACTGGATGAGATTAAGCGCTGGATCAGAGCCCGCGAGGAAGAGCTTGAGACGACAATGGAGATGGATTCTACGCATAAGGATTCTGAGGAGTAGGTATGGAGCTATCCATCAACAAGACCAGGCTCTCCGTAGTACAAGGCGACATCACGGCGCAGGCAACGGATGCCATCGTTAATGCTGCCAACCCCAGCCTTATGGGTGGCGGGGGCGTTGACGGTGCTATCCACCGAGCGGGAGGGCCGGTCATCCTCGAGGAATGCCGGCAAATACGAGCGGAAAGGGGACGGCTACCTACAGGGCAAGCGGTCATCACCACGGGGGGCAAGCTCAAGGCACGCCACGTTATTCACACCGTAGGTCCTGTGTGGCATGGCGGTAACCAGGGAGAAGTGGAGCTTCTTGCCAGCGCTTACCGGGAGAGCCTGAAGCTGGCGGTCGAACGAGGGCTGAGAAGCATCTCCTTTCCTTCGATAAGCACCGGTGCCTATGGATATCCCGTCGGGCCTGCTGCCAGAGTCGCCCTGCAGACGGTCATCGATTTCCTTTCTCAGGACGAGCCACTGGAAGAGGTGGTCTTCGTTCTCTTCGATGCCGCAACCCACCGTATCTATGCAGAGACCCTTCGTGAACTGGCGCCGAACTGAGGATAACCTGCGATGAAGATAGTTTACCACCCGAGATACGAAGAGGTCTATGCCAGCGATCCTGCCGCCAAGGCCGGTCGCATGGAGAGCATTTTGAAAGATGTCTCGCCTCAGTTCGAGCTGGTTACCCCAGAGCCGGCGTCTACTACCGATATAGAGCTCGCTCACTCCAACTGGCATGTTGCAGACATTCAGAGGTCGCCAGAGATATATGAGCTCGCCCTGCTGGCGGCAGGTGGAGCTATCAAAGCGTCTGAGTTGGCTGTAAGCGGAGAGCCAGCGTTCGGCCTCATAAGGCCTCCCGGCCATCATGCCAGCCCTGACCACTGCTGGGGATTCTGCTTCTTCAACAACGTAGCTATCTCCATAGCCAGGCTCAGGCAAAAGGGCATTATCAACACGGCGGTGATACTGGATATAGACCTCCATTTTGGTGATGGCACAGAGAATATCTTCAGCAACGTGCCTGAGGTAACCTACTTCCATCCCGAGGACAGAGGAAGACAGGGGTTTGTAGACAGCATCTCGCGTTTCCTGGGCAATCAGAGCGCAGAGGTGATCGCTGTCTCCGCCGGTTTTGACCGGCACGAGGAGGATTGGGGAGGACAACTGAAGACCGAGGACTACCTGACCATTGGGCAGATGGTAAAGGACTTCTCGGAGAGGGTGTGCCAGGGAAGACGGTATGGCGTGCTCGAAGGCGGGTACAACCATGCTGTTCTGGGAAGGAATGTTAGAGCCTTCGTTGAAGGTTTGAGCTAGTCTTTAGCTCGATCAACCAGTTCCACTTGCCACAGCCACTAGGTGGGGAGAAGGCAGATGGCACTAAGTTTCGATTTGACTGAGGAGCAGACTCTCACACGTCAGGCTGTTCGTGAGTTCGCCGAAAGGGAGATCGCCCCAGCCGCCCAGGGGCTGGACGAAAAGGAAGAGTTCTCTGTTGAGTTAACAAAGAAGATGGCCAGCATTGGGCTTCTGGGTTGCTGCGTCTCGGAGAAATACGGTGGATCCAACATGGGATACATCTCGTATATCATCGCCGTAGAGGAGTTAGCGAGGGTAGACGGTTCCCAGGCCGCCACAGTCGCTGCCGCCAACTCACTCGGGATTGGACCGATATACAACTTTGGAAACGAAAAGCAGAAGGAGGAATGGCTCCCAAGACTGTGCGCGGGAGAGATCCTCGCAGCCTTTGGCCTGACGGAACCGAACGCTGGCTCCGATGCCGGAAGCTCTCAAACTACGGCTGAGCTGAGGGGCGACCGTTGGATCATCAACGGGAGCAAAATCTTCATCACCAACTCGGCTTCTTCTCTGACAGGAGTCATTATCGTTCAAGGCGTTACGGGACAGCGCGGCGACGGGAAGGCGGAGCTGAGCTGCCTACTTGTTCCTGCGGCTGCGGCCGGCTTGACGGCTAGGGAGATGAAGGGGAAGATGATGTGGCGGGGGGCCGATACGGGCGAGCTTTTCTTTGATGATTGCGCCGTGCCTCAGGAGAATCTCCTGGGTAAAAGAGGAGATGGGTTCCACCAGATGCTTTCCACCCTGGATAGGGGCCGGCTCAGCATCGCTGCGATGGGGCTTGGGGGTTCCCAAGGTGCCTTCGAACTCGCTCTTCAGTATGCGAACTCGCGCATCCAATTTGGTCGGCCCGTCAGTTCGTTTCAGGTGAACGCTTTTAAGCTGGCAGACATGGCCCTTGAAATCGAGCTCGCCAGGAACCTGCTCTACAAGGCGTGCTGGCTCTTGGAGAACGACCGCCCCTTTACCCAGGAGGCGGCCATGGCCAAGCTGTACTGTTCTGAGGCGATGCATCGATGTGTGCATCATGCCGTGCAGCTTCACGGAGGGTACGGGCTGATGAAAGATTACAGGGTGGAAAGACTGTATCGAGACCAGAGGCTTCTCGAGATCGGCGAGGGGACATCGGAGGTGCTACGAATCATAATCGCTCGCAATATCGGCGTCGCAGGAAGGGCGATGTAGGAAGGAGCCAGAGGATAGTTATGGCGAGAAAGGTTGGCATAGTCGGTGCAGGGGTTACTCCATTTAGAGGCCGATGGGTAGAGAAGACATACTATGAGTTGGCGCAGATGGCTGCCATGAGCGCTATGCAGGATGCCGGCCTGGAACCAAAGGACGTGGATGCAGCGTTTTTCGGCATCTACAACGACATCTTCGAGAGGACCTGTATTCCTGAGCACCCTCTGCAAGGCATAGTAGGCCTCCAGAACAAGTTTGGCATCCGCATCTCCAATGGCGGAGCTACCGGCGCCTACACGATGTCGGCTGCTCATGCCTTTTTGGCAGCAGAGAGGTTCAACACCGCCTTAGTCTTGGGGGTTGAGAAGGCAACGGACTGCTTCGACTTCACGTCGATGTCGGCTACCCCAGAGGTGATCAAGACGATCGGCTGGTCAGGCGACAGTTTCTTTGAGCAGAAGATAGGCTGGTCAGCTTCGGACAGCTACGCCGAGGTGGTGCTGGCCTATATGGACGAGCATCCGGGGGATTTAAAGCCGGAGGTCACTGCCCAGATCTCAGCACTACTCAGCCAGCAGGTCAAAAGCAATCCCTATGCCCAGAGGCAGTTTGATCAGGTAACCCCTGAAGAGGTGATGAACTCCAGACTTGTGGTCTATCCATTCAAGGAACTGGAGATCTGCGTTTACACTGAAGGCGCTGCTGCCCTTGTCCTTGCCGAGGAGGATACAGCCAAGGCCATTTCCAGAAATACCGGCCAACCTGTGGTCTGGATAACAGGCGTGGGAGAAGCCAATGAGCATTCCTTCGCCGGTAAGAACCAGAAGGTGATGTCGCGAATAATATCTGACTATTTGGCTTCTCATCGCTCGTATGAGATGGCTGGAATAGAAGACCCGCTAAAGGCGATTGACATAGTGGAGCTTCACGACGCCTTCGTGCATCAGCTCGAGATCAGTATGGCCGAGTTCGGCTTTGTTCCTTTGGGCAGGGCTGACGCCTTAGTGGAGGAGGGGATAATGACACCAGGGGGCAAGCTCCTGGTGAACCCTTGTGGCGGGCTCATCTACTGTGGGCACGCCGTTGGGGCCAGCAACATAATGTCCGCCTGGTCCGCCAGGAACGAGCTCATCAAGAGGAAGCTCCGGGCGGCTCTTGTCCACGGCACCGGCAGCACCATTGCCCAATACGCAGCCTGCCTGATTCTTGAACACGAATAAGAACAAGGGGGATATGGCTATGGCAGAGAAGAAAGTAATACCGCTTGAATACATACCAGATGTCGATCGCAGGACGACAAACATTGCTGGTAAAGATTACCTGGAGGTGAACGATGCCATGTTCACCTTCTACCGCAGAACCGCAGGCGAGCTGTCACCGTTCTTCCTTGGGCTGCGCGACGAGAAGAAGGTGTTGGGGTGCAGGTGTATGAAATGCGGCCTAGTGAGGGTGCCGCCGTTCATGACTAGGTGCCCGGATTGCAATTTTGCGCCCACAGAGCTGGTCGAGGTGGAGCAGGTGGGCTTAATGAATAGTACCCCGCCCATTACCTATTTCGCCACCTCGATGTTTCAACACATGGCTCCCTTCGGTAGAGGCCGAGTGGTCTTGAGAGGAGCCGACACCGCCCTGAGCATAATCGTCTACACTACAACGGGCATCTTAGTACCGGGGCTGGTCACAAAGGGCACCGAGGTGAAAGTCATCTTCAGGGACAACCGCATCGGTGAGATCGCCGATATCTTCTGCGTCCCTACTTCTGAGCTGACCAACGCGCAGATCGCCAAGAAAGGCCTTCAAGAGTCGGAACTTGACTGGGGGGCTGCTGTAGAACCCCAGCTTCCCACGGCTGATGACAATGATGTAGCTGCCTACAAGGATGCTCTCAAGGAGCTGCAGGCCATCGCTGCACAAATGAACGACACAGAGCGAGCCCGCAAGGATATCGCCGGCTGGAAGCGGAGCATACAGGTTAAGACCAAGGGTGGTCAGTTCGCCATTGAAATTGACGATGGATACATCAGGATGGAGGAGAAAGCCCTTGAGGCGCCAGACTTTGTGATGGTCTGTGAGGACCCCAGAACCCTCCTTGATGGCCTGGCCTACAAGGGTGCCCTCACCGACTCCATTATCATGAGGAAGCTCTGGATCAGCAAGAATATGGAGTTCACCACCATTTTCAAGCTGGATAGGATGGCACGATCCCTGGCCAGGGCTAGGAAGACATGACACCACCTGCGCCACTGCGTATGGCGACTTTACAAATCTCACTCCCGGTATTACTATAGGGCAGCCTGTACCACAAGCCCAGGCAAGATGTCTCGCGTTCAGATGTATGCTCATCGTGTTGACCGAAGCGTCCTTCGGAGAGCACTTGTCTAGATTCGAAGGAGACAAGCTGTGGAGAAGTTCATAGTCACCGCAGCTATCACCGGTAGCATCCACACCCCGACTATGTCTCCTTATTTGCCGATCACGCCCCGTCAAATCGCCGATGAGGCGGTCCGCGCCCATGAAGCCGGCGCTGCAGTGGCTCATATTCATGTGCGCAACCCTGAAACCGGGCAGCCTACTCCCGATATCGAGCTGTTTCGGGAAGTAGTCACCGAGGTGAGAAGTAGGTGCAACATGGTTCTCTGCCTGACCACGGGTGGGGGCGCAGGTATGACTGTGGAGGAGCGGGGGAAGGTCGTACCAACCTTCAAGCCGGAGCTGGCGTCCCTAAACTTCGGCTCTTTGAATTTCGGCCTGTTTCCCGCTGCAGAAGCCTTCGAGGAGTTCAAGTACCCCTGGGAGAAACAATACCTGCAGTTTTCGGAGGACTTCATCTTTCCCAACACGTTCAAGACATTGCGGGAGTTCAGCCAGCTCTTCGCTGAGAACGACACAAAACCTGAGCTGGAGATATACGATCTGGGGATGATCAACAATGTCGCCTTCATCCTCCAGCGGTACAAGGAGAGCCTCAAGCGACCTGTTTACCTCCAGTTCGTTCTGGGCATCCTGGGCGGCGCGCCCCCGACCCCGGATACCCTGCTGTTTCTGTACAATAACGCGCGGGAGTTGATCGGTGATTTTGTCTGGTCGGTATGCGCTGCCGGTCGCCATCAGTTGCCTATGTGCACTATGGCTCTGATTATGGGTGGCAATGTCAGAGTCGGCCTTGAGGACAGCCTATATGCCGGGAAAGGAGTCCTGGCCAAGAGCAATGCTGAACAGGTGGAAAGAATAGTCACCATAGGCAGGCAGTTGAGCAAAGAGCCGGCCACACCCGACGAGGCCAGGGAGATCCTTGGGCTGAAGGGTCTGGAAAAGGTTAACTGGTAGGGGGAGACAACATGAGGTACTATGAAGATTTCGAAGTTGGTGATGTCGAGGTAACCAGGGCCAGGACGATCACAGAAGCGGACATCGTGAATTTTGCCGCCTTCAGCGGGGACTGGTATCCACTTCATACCGATATCGAATATGCGAAGAAGGGGCCGTTCGGGGAAAGGATAGCTCACGGCATGCTGGTCCTTTCGGTAGCCACTGGGCTTATGCCCCTCTATGAAATGGCCATTGTTGCTTTCTACGGCATGGACAAGGTGAGGTTCACGGCGCCGACCAAGATCGCCGACACCATCCATGTAGAGCTGGAAGTTACCGACAAGCAGGACAAGGGTGACCTGGGCGGCGTCGTCAGTTTGAAGGAGTCGGTCAAGAACCAGAGAGGCGAGGACGTGGCGCTCTCCACCATGAAAGTGCTGCTCGCCAAGAAACCCAGGAAACGCAAGAAACGTGGGTAGCGCCAGAATAGGATTTCACTCTCTCTATGGCTGTATCCCCGTGAAGGCCCGTACACCGCTAACTGGATGAAGGAGCGCCGAAGATGGCAGTAAGAAGTGAGGAGCTGGGCGATACCGGGACTTTGAAGTATCCGAGCCGGATTAAGCTTCCCTATACGTGGCATGCGGGGAAGGTAGGAAGCAGGTTTTACGAAGAGATCAGGGACCATTGCAGGCTCTGGGGTACGAGATGCGGGCAGTGTGAGTGGGTATATGTGCCACCAAGGGAGACCTGCCCGCGATGTTTCCGTGACATCGATGAGTGGGTGGAGCTTGGCGATGTCGGTACGCTACTGACTTATACCGTCACGAGATACAGCGTGCCCGGCATTCAGCCGCAGGAGCCCCCCTACGCGCTGGGCATCATAAGGCTTGATGGTGCCACCAGCGGACTTGTGCATCTGCTGGGGGAAGTTGAGCCGGATGACCTCAGAGTGGGAATGAGGATGCAGGCTGTATTTCGCCAAGAGCGAACAGGCAGCTACCTGGACATTAAGCACTTCAAGCCCCTCAGACCCTGAGCAGCGCTGACAGGGAAGCCAATGGGCAGCTGGAGCAAACCATGGACAGAGTGGCAATCATAGGAGTTGCCCAAACTAAGTATCAAAGAGAGAATCCGGCGTCCCACGCCGAGATGGCCTACGAAGTCACCTGCAAGGCGCTGGAGGACGCAGGGCTGACCATCAGCGACATAGATAACACAATCACGGTCTGCAACGATTTCTGGGATGGCCGTACCATCTCCTGCATGGCGATCACGGAGGCGACCGGCTCGCACAGGGTTCCTACCACCAATGTAGAGGGTGACGGTACCTACGGCGCATTGGTGGGGGCTATGCGGATTCTCTCTGGGCTGCACAAGTTGACCCTGGTAGTGGCACAGAGCAAAGCCTCAGAGGGAATTCCACAGGTGATCGCCAACGCCATGTTCGACCCGGTTTACGAGCGGGTTTTGGGGCTGGACGCGATAAACTCCTCTGCTCTCCAGATGAGGAGCTACATGTCGAAGTATAGAATCACCGAGGAGCAGTGCGCAAAAGTTTCGGTCAAGAACCACAGCAATGCGAAGGCTAACCCATATGCACATATGCCCCTGGATATCACGGTCGACGATGTGCTCAAGTCCAGGGTACTCGCGGACCCGATAAAGCTGCTGGACGCCTCGCCAATCTCCGATGGCGCGTGCGCGATCATAATGGCTGAGGAAGAGACGGCAAATAGACGCTGCAGCAGGCCAGTCTGGGTAATGGGAGTTGGCCACTGCGCGGACGCATATCACCTCGGAGATCGCGACCTGGCGGAGGTGGATGCGTTGGTATCCGCCGCGACGAGAGCATACGGAATGGCCGGGATCAAGGATCCGGTGAGGGAAATCGACGTGGCAGAGGTTTACGATGCTTTCTCGTATATGGAGCTTATGTGGATGGAGGGGCTGGGGTTTTGTGGCCCTGGTGAAGGGGGAGTCATGGTTGATTCCGGCATGATGGATATGAACGGCGCATTGCCGGTTAATCCCTCGGGCGGGGTGCTGTCAGCGCATGCTGTCCAGGCGGCTGGCCTGGCGCGGATTGCCGAAGCGGTGCTGCAGCTCAGGGGCGAGGCTGGCGGCAGACAGGTGGAGGGCGCTAAGGTTGCTTTAGCGCATGGCATCGAAGGTGCGTGCGGGCAGGGGCACTGTGTTTTTGTGCTCGGAAGTCAGAACACAGGATAGCCGGCAATCTCATGTAAAGGAAGCTCGGGGCGTAATGAAGCGAAGAGTGGGGATAGTAGGAGTAGGTCAGACTCACCACAGGTCGAAGAACACCGATCTGAAAGGTCAGGAGTTAATCAGCACCGCGGTTAAAAGGGCCCTGGAAAGCGCGGAGCTTACCATGGCGGACGTCGATGCGATTGTGATCGGCAACATGGATCATTTCGAGTCGATCAACTATGTCGATATGTGGAGTGTGGATGGCTCCGGCGGGTATATGAAGCCCATCATGAAGGTAACTACAGGTGGAACCACGGGCAGCGCGGTAGGACACGCCGCGTTCTACCACGTCGCATCAGGGTTGTTCGACACGGTACTGGCCATCGGCTGGGAGCAGAACTCGGAATCCGATACCACAGCGGCGATATCAACCTGCTTCGACCCCATTACGGAGAGGGAGTTCTGCGGTGGAGCGATAGGCCCTCTGGCGGCACAGTATACGGCGTACATGAGCAAGTACGGCGCGACCGAGGAGGACGCCGCGCTTGTCTCCGTCCGCGATCACACCAACGCGGCGCTATACAATCCGTACGCTCACCTGCGCCAGGTCATCACAGTAGAGGAGGTGATGAGATCCTCCTACATATCTTACCCGTTGAAGCTTCTAGACATGTGTCCTCGCAGTGACGGCGCTTGCGCTGTCATATTTGCCAGCGAGGACAACGCAAGGAAGGTTTCCGACCGGCCTGCATGGGTACTGGGTATCGGGGATTGTCATATTCTTGTCCACCTGGCGGACGGGATTGGGCTGGCGAATCTGCCATCCTTGGAGCGGGCCGCACGTGAAGCCTACGAGATGGCAGGCGTTACTGACCCCTTCAAGCAGTTCGATGTAGCGGAGCTATATGTACCAGCGTCAACGGCCGGCGTTACCTGGATGGAGGCGTTGGGGCTGTGTGAGGAGGGGGGAGGCCCTAAACTTATCAGGAGCGGGGTCACTCAAATGGATGGCGTGCTTCCCATTAACCCATCCGGGGGCGTGCTGGCGACAAACCCCATTGGCGCCACCGGCCTGCTGAGGATAGGGGAAGCTGCTTTGCAGGTGATGGGCAGAGCGGAGAGGAAGCAGGTGGAGGGCGCGAAGCTAGCTGTAGCTACCGGTTTCGGCGGTTGTTTCTGGTCCGATGTGACTGTAATCAGTTCGTTGCCTCAGTTGGACTAGCAGGAGGGTGCGCTATGGAGCAGGAAAAGAGGGCCCCGGGTGCTCTCAGCGTGACTTGCATGGCCGACATGCCCTATGACTACCACGCCGGTTTCTACTACAGCAAGTTTCTCAAGGAGCTAAGGGACAACAAGCGCATAATCGGGGTGAAGTGCCCTGGGTGTGGCAGGGTCTACGTGCCGCCGCGCATCGTATGTCGTGATTGCTTTGTTACCATGGAGGAATTCGTGCCGGTGGGGAGCGAGGGAACACTGCTTGCCTACACCGTCACCAACTTCCCCTACACCGACACTACTAGAGGTGAGCGTAGGAAGATTCCATATACAGCGGCCTATATCAAGCTTGACGGGAGCGATTCCAACATAGTGCATTGCCTGGACGAGACGGATGAAACGAAGATCAGGGCTGGTATGCGTGTGAGAGCGGTATTCAGCACTGAGAGGACCGGTGATTACTTCTACGATATCGATCACTTCACCATTATCCGGGAGGAGGATGCCCCTCTCCCTTGAGGGAGAGGTTGGTGAGGGTGACCGCTGTGGTGTGTCACCCGGTGGACAACTACCTGGCTTGACGGCCAGGTGCACTGGCGGTATCATCTGGTTTGCTGCCGCGAGCTGGAATAGGAAATCCCGGATGATGTAACTAACCCAGACAATCAGGGACCTTGGAAATCAGAGTGTGGATTTCTTGGACCAAAAGGAGGGAAAGATGATCAGAAGGGTGG
>CAYVES010000050.1:0-14508 GCA_964449845.1 uncultured Dehalococcoidia bacterium | reverse complement strand
CACTCTCTTTTGTGATATTCCCATCATCCAAATGACTCCAGGGTACGCCGTACTCACCTATTAGAAGCGGCGCATTGTGCATTCTTGCTTCGTTCGCATATCGTTCGAAAATCTCGGCATAATTGCCTGTCCAATATGGATAGCGCATATACGGATAGAAGTGAGGAGCATAAACGACCTGCTCTCGACTTATCGGGACATTGTAAGGGAGGAAGCCATAGTCATATTGTTTCAAAGCTGGTTCGAATAACACAAGATGCTTATCATCGATTTTCCGCAGTTCGTCAATCGCCTCCTGGTAGAAGGGCGTGAGATAGTCACTGACAAACTCCTCATCCCCCACCGAAAGATTGCCCTTTTGAGGCTCACCGATAAGGTCATAGCCAATTACCGCCGTCTCATCCTTATACCTTTCCCAAATGTTTTTCCAGCCTGCAATTACAGCGTCCTGCTCGCCGTTCTCGTTGAGCCATAGGTCCGTCCAGTCGAAATCCGCTGTGCCCCACATCGTCAGCTTGAACTCTGTATAGAGCCCCGCCTGCTTCGCCAGAGACATCATGCTGTCAAGTTTGTCCATATAATACGGCGAGGCCGTCTCGCCAGGCAACGCACCCACGAGAGGTGCTAATACGCGTATTGACTGGTAGTTGGCGCCCAGTGACTTCATTCGCTGGTAGTCTTCAAGCGTATAATCCACGACACTGTAGTCTGTATTATAGATAATCGTTCGAAACCCTCTGAGGATCACTGTCCTGCCTGATGAGTCGAGTAAGACGCTGCCGTCGGTGCTAATCGGATCGAGCGTCAGCATAGGTGCAGGCGTACGTGTAGGCGCCGTTATAGCGTATGGTGTTGTCTTCTGATCCCAGTTCGCGTGTCCTGCTGACAATGGCAAGGTGAAGCTTATCAGGTCAATCACCAAAGCTAAGGCAACAGCAGCAGTCAAGGATCTCCATATAGCTCTCATTCGCAACCTCCGTCTATGACCTGCTGTCATTCAATGACAACTACTTCCTAAACATAAGGATAGACCTGCATCTGCAGTAATCCATCACCTATTTGGGCTTTTCTGTGAATGAAAAGGTACTTTGCCGTTAAGGAATTGGTACCAGTAATCCAGGCAAGCACTAACTTACAAGGAAGTCTTTTTGACCTGCCCCAAGAGCCGGTCCAGGGAAACGCTGGACTTGAGGCCGGCTCCCTTGTCCTGGGTCAAAGATGGGCACTATGACTAGCGCTACTATGACGGGGACATGATTGTCTTGACAGCAGGGGTGTAGGGCTTCAATCTTGCCAAGGGAGAGGTGCTGGCCTTCCCAAGCTTCGTGATTCCGACCACCGCTCCGAAAACGAGTCCTTTTCGTGCGTCATGCTGCTTCAGAAAGACCTGGCATTGACGCAACCGCAAAGGCCCCGTTTTGGGAAGAAACGTTGTGGCAGTAGGCTGAAGCGGGGGCCAAAAGCAGTGAGCAATGGTCAGGGCTAGAGAGGAGCTCGCGTAGTGTTCAATTGAAGTATGATCTTGATGGTCCCGATGCCTCGGAGAGTATATCGCCACGGCGGCTCTTGCTGCGGTCACGCTGGATGGGGACCCAGCCATTGCGAACGGCAAGCATGACCGCATGGGCTCTATCGCTGGCATTGAGTTTTCGCAGCGTAGCGCTAATGTGATTCTTGATAGTCTGCTCGCTGACGCCCAGGATGACTGCAATTCGTTTGTTGGCATTGCCATCAGCGACAAGAGTCAGTATTTGCACCTCTCTTGCAGTGAGGGGGGCAACTATGTCATCCTCTTTTCTAACGCTAGATGCCATCTCCTGGAATTGCCGCATCACTCGCCGAGCGACTTTGGGTTTCGTGATTATACTGTCATTTATGGGATATTCACCCTTGGAAGCTCGTAGTATTGTCTCGATGAGCTCCGCTGGTGAACAGTGTTTACTCCTGATGTAAGCCGCCGCCCCGTTTTTGATAGCTTGAAACAGCTCATCGTCGTCTTCTACCGGGTTGGTGCTCAGTATCACAACCCTTATTTGAGGGAAAGTGCGAACGATCTTCTTGCACAACTCCAATCCGTCCAGGAAGGGGTAAGCGATATCCAGTACTAGGATATCAGGCGACTCGGCCGCGATTTGAGCTATTGCCTCGTGGCCATTCTCGCCGGGGTCGCATTCAAGGATATCCATTAAGTCAGCGCTGTTTCCTTGAGCTATAACCTGGCGTACCCCAGCCCTGAAAAATGGGCGGCTGTTCACTATCATGACGGCGATTCTGTGCATAGCTCACCGTAGAACCCGCATCTTGTCTGGAAGTCACTTCCTTTTGTCTCCACTGAGTGGGAAATGCTTGTTTTCTTCCAGAAGCAAGACAGCAATGTCCCCTGCACTAAATCTGCGATCACCCCGCGGCCCAATGCGGTATGCCCTTATTATTCCCTGCTCGGTCCAGCGCCGCAGCGTGTTGCTATGGACGTGGAGGAGCCGGCTCACTTCCTTCACCGTTAGCATGCTCCCCATCCGGTTGTCGTTGGTCATCCAGAAGTCCTCCATCTACTTCTTGACTAATACTTTACCAATATAGACCATCCAACCTCAAAGGAGTATCACCCAATAGAGCCAGTTTTGGGAGTATATGGTAACGTGACTTCAGTACCAGATTGAGAGGAAACGATAACTTAGGTTCATTGACAGTTGCCGCCTTTTCAGCTATCATTCTGGTTAGGAACTAGTTCAGGCGATCTGGGCTGGTTCTTTGTTCTTTACGAGGTGAGCGTCCAAGGGCAGCGGGGGCCGACGGGAAGTAGCACGTGGCCGTGGGATACGCGATCTGGTCTCAACATATCGGACCTCGAAGCCGTCTTTCGGGGTGGCTGTCATGAACAGGCTATTGGAAAAACTGGTAGAAGAGAAGCAGCGTCTCAGGACGGAACTGGTGCAAGTCCAATCCATGCTGCACTTGATCGATGACCGCATATTAGAAGAGCTGCTAACGGGAGTCGAGAGCAAGGATGAGCCTATTGTGAAGAAGGTAGACTAGTGCTAGAATAAGGCTCTCGTGGTTGCGCTGTTGCTTCCGGAACATCCCTTGGCCAAAATCTCCAATTGGTTTCTATGCCTTTGCCAACAGATCGTCTCGCGCGCTGGGAGGGTCCAATTTGGGAACTCCCACACAAACTCGTTGGGGCCAACCTGCACTGGTTACCTGGGCTCGCCGTCGCCCGTTGCATTATCGGCGCATTCCAGCTCCAAATTTAGCTAACTCTGGGGTCAAAATATGGCAAAAAGAAGAAGAGTTGTCGTTACAGGTCTGGGAGTAGTTGTCCCAAACGGAATAGGGAAAGACGAGTTCTGGAAAGCGAATGTCGAGGGCGTATCTGCGGTTAGCCTAATAACAAGTTTTGATACTTCAGACTACGCGACCAAGATGGCAGCGGAGATAAGGGATTTTGATCCATCGAAATACCTTTCTGGCAAGCTGCTAGATACCACTGATAGGTTTACTCACTTAGCTCTTGTAGCTGCACAACTGGCTATCGAAGACTCAGGCATGATTCTTGAAAAAGAAGACAAAAATAGCATTGGCGTGTACATAGGTTCAGGCTTCGGAGGTATGTTCTTTTATGAGAGCCAATTCCTCGAGGTTTATCAGAATTCCGTCGGCAAGACAAGCCCATTCGATGTTCCTCGAGACGCCATCAGAAAGATAAAGCCGTGGAGTGTTCCTCGAATAACGCCCAATGCCCCGGCGTCGCAGATTTCAATACAATACGGCTTATTGGGCCCCAATATTACGATTTCTACGGCGTGTTCCGCTAGTAACCATGCTTTGGGTTTGGCCGCACAGTTGATAGAGCTACAAAAGGCAGATGTTATTCTGGCAGGCGGTACGGAGGCACCGATAACCCCGCTCACTTTCGGAGGTTTCAACAACCTGCGCGTAATGTCCCGAAGAAGTGATAATGCTAGGGAAGCAAGTCGTCCCTTTGACAAAGAGAGGGATGGTTTTGTTATGGGGGAAGGAGCAGCGCTTCTGGTATTGGAGGAATTGTCGCACGCAAGGAGTCGCAACGCTAACATCTATGCTGAGCTTGTTGGTTATGGTTCCACTTCGGGGGGCTATCATATGGTCGCGCCTGCGCCGAGCGGCGAAGACGTTGTCAGAGCTATGCAACTTGCGCTTGACGATGCAGAGGTCAATCCAGAAGATGTCGACTACATAAACGCCCACGGCACCTCAACGAAGGCAAACGACAAAGTCGAAACGGATGCGATTAAGCAGTTATTCAAACGACGCGCGTATGAATTGCCAATCAGTTCAACAAAATCCATGATTGGTCATCTCATAGGTGCATCAGGAGCAGCCGAAGCAGTTGCATCAGTATTGGCTATCCAGGATAATATTGCTCCACCTACAATCAATTATGCTAGTCCAGACCCAGAGTGCGACCTCAATTATGTACCCAATCGAGCCCAAGAACGCAAAATTGATATTGTGCTATCAAACTCATTTGGCTTTGGCAGCAACAATGCTACATTGGTATTTAGAAGATTTGCTGAATAGCAAGGATACATGTCATCGATTCCCGTCGTCCAGCTAAGCTGCAACCAGGCTAAAGTGTAGCATTCAAGTCGTAGCCAGGCTTCGAGCTTAGAATCTCTCCTATTCGGGATCCTTTTGGGCTTGCAGGAAGCCTACACAACAGTCTCCAACCGTCGCGCCAGACGCTTTCCCAGAACAACAACTGTGAGAACGGGAGGCCGCCCAGTCGCCTCAGGCAAGACACTGGTATCACAACAGTACAGATTCTTAATCGGAGTCTCCAAATTGGTATCCACCAGCTTCCCGACCCTTACCGTTCCGCCGGGATGAGTTAGGGTAAGCCCAGTGTGGTGGAGGTCGTAGGGATCACACCCCGCTTTCACCAGGATCCTCTCGCCGATCACTCGGCCATACTCCACCCGCGCCCAGTCCCTCTGGGTGAATGTCTTGGAAACCTTTCCATCGAGAGTTATGCGCCCGGTTCCCTCATCTGACACCTTGGCAAACACACTCAATGCTTTGCGGAAGCGAAGCAATTTCCTCACAGCCCTGAGCCTCTCGTCTTGGATGAATTGCAGGTGCCATCCAAGATAGGGCATAAGCATTGTACCAAACAGAACCCCATGCTCCTCGTCGTGATAGCCGACGGTCATGGTGTGCTCAAAACCGTTGCCCTTGCCCTCTTCGACAAAGCCGAAGGTGAAGCTTGTCGGGTCTCCTGCGAACCAACTCCCCGCCTCGTGGAATCCAGAGCGCTTCAGGATCTCCGCCGTATGTACGCCGCCGGCACTGCATACGACTACCTTGGCATTGATCTCATATCTCTGGCCATCCCTACCAGCAGCTCTCATTCCGCCAGCCACACCGTTTTCGATGATGACGTCTCTAATCTTCACGTGGGTAAGCAAAGTGGCCCCGTACCCCACTGCCTCCTCAGCAAACACCTTTCCAGTCCACTTGGCCCCTCTGCGACAAACTAGCATGCATTCCTCGCAGCCCACCTTGCACCTGTTGAAATCAACATGCCTGTACAGTTTTGCCCACGGCATACCAAGGTCATTAGCCGCTTCCCAAACACGCCTGGCTCCAGGTCCAATAAATTCGTCAGGGGGCGTATTGACCCAGCACTCCTTTACCGCCTCATCCACCAGGTCTTGAGGGATGTCCACGCCATGCCTTTTCCAATAGTCGATGTCTGGTAGAAAAGCCGAGCCCAGGTATACATGAGTTCCGCCTCCAACCCCGTGGGCCAGGGTTAGGTTGTCCCCCTCCACAGTTCCCCTGAGAAACAGCCCCACCCTCCATCCTTTTTCCACACGGAACAGAGTGTCCAATCGGTTGCCAAGGAACCATTCCCTGGCCCCGCCTTTTTCAACCAGGATCACCTTCTTTCCTCTTTTGGACATCTCCTTGGCGACTGTACATCCCCCGGGTCCTGCGCCAGCTATTACCACATCTGCATCCAGTCTTTTCAACTTCTTAGCCACGGTGCATTTTCCTTCCTTGACCGGTTCACCATCCTATTTGCGCCAAAGTGGCGACGTTCCACGCAGGTGCCGCACCCTGTGCACATCTCCTTTTATGATGAGCCACAAATCCCCCAAGCGCAGATTGTAGTCAGACAGAAATGCCAGGTCAACCTGGGGATGGAGCAGATGACTTATTAGCCAGCGTGGAAACGTGGCCAGCTACTAGTACCCAACCAGACCAGAAGCTTTCCATCTTCTGGCGTTGGAGAGGGCCTAGCAGAGCACGGATTGATACGAAACAGCCATGCGGCGTTGACGAGTACCAACGGCTCCATTGACAGCTAGCCCTGAGAGGTGCTACAATCATCGCGAGATGTTCGTCTAAGACTAGCAGGCAAGTAAGGCGTGGATCGGAGCCGCATTGTTCTTCTTCTCGCATTGGTCTTGCTGCATAGGCGCCTCCATTTTGGAGCAGCAGCTTCCGCCCACAATCAGGGGTTGGGCCTGTCTTCAAACATCAATCCTCCTCGCTTCGCCAATACGCAGTCTCTTAAGAAGGCTTCCTTTGACAGCCAAGGCAGTCTCGTTTCTGGCTACAGCGAACGGCACCGTTTTGTCCTTCAGGCGACTGAGCGTCAAAGTGCCCAGCGCGCCCGGGCTACTCTTCTAGTCAGAGGGGGTTGGCTTTACCTTGATGATATGTGTTATATTTGTAGGCAAAAAAGCGAGATAGATAGCGGCAGGTACTAAAATAGGAAGGGGGTGAAATGAGCAAATAGTGCTGGCAAGTTGAGCAAGTTAAGTTCATTGTAGGAGGTTTCTAAATGAGAAAGCGGGTAACATCAAAGATCATGGTTGGTGTTTGTCTGGTATTGGCATTAGCCGTGACATTGCCGCTTATGAGTGCCTGTGGCGGCGAGGAGATGGAGTACAACATTGGCTTAACGCAGTTCGCCACTCATCCCGCCGCTGACGCTGGCAGGCTGGGTTTTATCGATGCCTTGGCTGATGCAGGATACGTGGAAGACGAGAACGTGGCATATGACTATCAGAACCCCGAGGGTGATGCCACCCTCGAGCAGACCATCGCCCAGAGATTTGTCAGTGATAAGGTGGACCTAATCTTCAGCTTTGGTACCCGTATCAGTCAGCAATGCGTCAACGCAGCCGAGGGAACAGATATACCTGTCCTGTTTTGTGCCATAACCGACCCGGTGGCTGCCGAACTAGTCAGCGACTGGGACCACCCCGGGGAGAATGTGACCGGAACCAGTGATATGATTGAAGTGGGAAGCAATGTTGACCTGATTCTGGATATTGTACCTAGTGTTACCAAGCTGGGAACAATTTACAATGCCAGCGAAGTCAACTCGGTGGTGCTGAATGACAAGCTCAAGGAGGTATGCCCCCCATTGGGCATTACGGTAGTGGAGAGAACAGTATCTACCAGTGCTGACGTTCACACGGCAGCTCAATCGTTGGTAGGGCAAGTGGATGCTATCTGGGTCGGCACCGATAACACTGTGGTATCCGGGCTCGAGGCACTGATTAAGGTCTGCGAGGATAATATGATACCGTTCTTCCCCTCCGATGACCCATCGATTGAGAAGGGTGGAATAGCCTGCCTGGGATTTGATTACTATGATGTAGGCTATCAGACGGGCGAGATGGCGGTTAAGATACTGGAAGGGACCAGCGCCGCTGACATCCCCGTGGAGCTTGGCAGGTACTTCAGCTATACAGTGAACACCGCGGCAGCGGAGAGATTTGGGGTAACCATTCCCCAGGAAATCATCGACAAAGCTCTAACAATATATACGGAATAAGCGCTGTCAGGAATAACCAGCCCAGATTTGAATAGTCAAGAGATACCCGTCCAGGTTTTGGAGAGGAGGAAGTATAAAGCTTGGATGTAGGTGATTTATTATCTGTCGCGTTCTACGAAGGGCTGGTATATGGCTTTGTGGCGATAGGGGTATATCTCACCTTTCGCGTGCTTGCCTTCCCTGACCTCAGCGTGGATGGCAGTTTCCCTCTTGGCGGTGCTGTTGCCGCCATCATGATCGTAGATGGTTTCAACCCCTGGCTGGCAACGATAGCCGCTTTTGGTGCCGGGGCATGTGCTGGGCTGGGGACTTCACTGCTAAATACCAAGCTCAGGATAAATGCCCTACTCGCTGGCATACTCATGATGGTCGGTCTCTATTCCATAAATCTGATGATTATGGGGAAACCCAATATCCCTCTCCTCCGCGAGGTAACAGTCTTTGACCAAGTATCCGAATTACTGAACGGAATCGGTGTTACTCTGTCAAGTGTCCATCTGTCAATCATAGTTATGGTGGTACTCGTCTTTGTCATTCTTGCCATCTTGAACTGGTTTCTCCGCACTGAGATAGGTCTGGCGCTAAGGGCAACAGGTGAAAATGAGCAGATGGTTCGTGGTCTCGGAACAAGTACCGATATGACTACGATTATGGGTGTTTCCGTCTCTAACGGACTCGTTGCTCTCTCGGGTGCTTTGGTGGCTCAAAACCAGGGACTCACTGACGTAGGTATGGGAATAGGGATGATTATAATGGGCTTGGCATCGGTAATAGTTGGTGAGGGATTATTTCGACCCCGGGGTGTCGCTTTCACGCTTCTGGCGGTGGTGGGTGGCGCCTTCGCATATCGCCTGATCCTGGGCACTGCCCTCAGATTAGGCATGGACCCGAACAATTTGAAGCTGATTACTGCACTGCTCGTCATCGCAGCCCTGTCAATCCCATTTATACAGAAGAAGATGCGCCATGAGTGGATACCACCAGCGGCAAGATGGTGAAAAAGCATCAGCAATGAATACAGCTAGCAATCGCAGCATACTTCAACTCAGAGATATAAAGAAGATCTTTGCTCGGAACACTGTGGATGAAGTCACAGCGATAGAGGGCATAAATCTCGATGTCTATGACCAGGACTTCATTACTGTTATTGGCAGCAATGGCGCTGGAAAAACTACACTGCTTAATGTTATTGCCGGTGTCTTTCCGCCGGAAAGAGGCGGCAAGATTCTTATTCGCGGTAAGGATATTACCAATCTCAGTGAACATAAGCACGCTCGCTACACTGCTAGAGTATATCAAGACCCCCATATAGGTACCGCTGCTAAAATGACTATCGAGGAGAACCTCTCATTGGCTCTGAAGCGTGGGCAAACGAGGGGACTGAGGGGAGCCGTCAACAAACAGCGAAGAGAGTTGTTTCGTCAGAACTTAGCCTTACTCGGGCTTGGCTTGGAAGACAGACTGAGTACCCCGGTGGGTACCCTTTCCGGAGGACAAAGGCAGGCCCTGGCCCTGGTCATGGCGACCATAAGTAAGCCAACCATACTGCTGCTCGATGAGCATGTAGCCACCCTCGACCCAAAGACAGCTGAAACGGTGCTTCAATTAAGCGACATGATTGTGCACCGTGAAAAGATGAGCACCATAATGGTCACCCATAACATGGAGATTGCCCTACGCTACGGAAACAGACTGATCATGATGCACAAAGGCAAGATTATAGTGGATATGGGGGAGGAGGATAAAAAGACGCTTACCATTAGTGACCTGGTGACTGCCTTTGAGCGAGCCGCAGGAGAGCAGTTCAAGGACGATTCTATTCTGCTCAGCCAGCGCCCGCGCGATTGAAGGGGAGCCCTAGCGGGGGAAATCGGGTATTAAGAGGCACTCCAATCGGTTGCGCAAGACAGCGTGAATTCCAGGCTCCTATTCTTCGTTGCAAGAGATTCTATTTAGATAGCTATGGACGAAGTTACCTATGAACTGGTGGCAGGCGATAGAGACCTGAAAGGTGCCTTCGAGGTGAGGAGGCAGGTGTTCGTTGGGGAGCAAGGTATCCCAGAAGACCTGGTGTTCGATGACCGTGACCGGGAGGCGCTGCATGTTGTGGTCAAGGATGGAGAGCGAGTTATCGGCACTGCCCGGGTTCTATTCCTGGCTGACAGTCGAGCAAAACTGGAGAGAATGGCTGTCACAGAAGCTTTCCGCCGCAAAGGAATCGGAAGGAGAATCATTTCCTTTCTGAACGAAGAACTAAGGAACAAGCAAGTAGAGCACGTAGTCCTCCATGCCCAACTTGGAGTCGTCGAATTCTATAAGTCATGCGGCTTTGAGCAATCAGGCCTCCCTTTCTGGGAAGCTAACATCAAGCACTCAAAAATGCAGAGACGACTTTCACACGGCCCTTGAATATATGATATGGGCGCGGGATACTGCGACGCGTGCTGGCCCAAGAGACTACACCAATCGGGGCAACAAAACGCCAGATGGGATGATTCGCAAGATAGTGCCCAGCTTCAACCCTTCCCTATTCTAAACATTTTGGTGCCACACACGGGGCAAACGCCCTGCGTCGCTGGTTTCTTGTTCTTCATCGTTATGGCCTTGGCATCCTTCATCTCTCTCTTGGCACGGCACTTCATGCAGTACGCTTGCATTGGTCCACCTCCCGTTTTGGTACAGAGCATAGTATATTCGCAACTTCAATGTCAATAATCTCGGAAAAACTGTACTTTCTAGCGGGTTGTGCAGCCGACGCTGAACCCTATGATAATAATCCCTCTCATAAGGTCGCAAGGCATGAGTGCGGGGGCGGATGCTTGATAACACTTCGGAAAGATGCTAGCCTAACGTCAGGGAACTGCTGGGCAGGAAGCCTCCGCTGTTTGACATCCCATATTCTGGAAAGCGAAGGACAGCAATGAAGATAAAAACCTATCTGTCACAACAAGAAGAGGCGCTACCTCGTGAGTTTATCGAAAAAGTGAAACATATTGTTGGAGAGGAGAATGTCTCCCAAAGGGAATGCGACCTCATTTCCTACAGTCTTGACTACTGGTTGTACGGTGTGTTCCTCTCCCAGTATGGCGATCTGCCATCGCTTCCCTGTGCGGTCATCTCTCCCAGTAATGGTGAGGAAATACAGGGCATCCTCAGATGTGCTAATGAGTACAAGGTTCACATCACGCCATTTGGTGGTGGTTCGGGTGTGCTCGGCGGCGCTATTCCCACAGGTGGGAGCGCTATCTTGAACCTTCAGGGAATGAACAGGTTTATTTTCCTTGATGAAGTGTCACTGGTTGCTGGGTTTGAGGCAGGAATTATCGGCGCAAATCTCGAGCGGGAGCTGAATCACAGGGGCTATTCACTGAGGAATATCCCCCAGTCCCTCCACTGTTCCACGCTTGGGGGATGGATCTCAACACGGGCTGCAGGCCAGTTTTCCACGAAATACGGAAAAATCGAGGATATGGTTCTGGGAATGGAGGTCGTGCTTCCCGATGGGAGTCTTCTTGATATTAAACCGGTTCCAAGGCGCTCCGTGGGACCTTCGCTGAAAGACCTGTTCCTGGGCGGTGAAGGAACTCTGGGCATTGTGACCAAGGCAGTGGTATCAGTGCATCCTCTGCCAAAGGGAACGGCAAAACAGTCGTTTGTCTTCCGGTCTGTTGAAGTAGCATTGGACGTTGTGCGCGAGATTCTGAGAGGCGATGCGAGGCCCGCGGTGGTAAGAATATTCGATGAATCTGAAAGTGAAAGGTATTTTAAGGAAATAGGAAACAGGGTAACGGTCATCTTCGTCTCCGAAGGCGACCCAGATTTCGTGGCGCTTGAAAGCAGCGTAATCAGGAGAATTGCCGAAGAAAATGGAGGAGAGCCTAAGGGAGAGGATCCTGTGGACATATGGCTCGAGAAACGTTTCGACATAGGTTTAGGCCCTGTCGTAATGCAACAGGGAGCCGTTGTAGACACAATTGAGGTTGTTTCCCTGTTTAAGGATGCCGCAAATCTCTATGAGGATATGATCGCCTCAATGAATGCGGTGAAGGGAGCGGTAATGATTTCGGGACATTTCTCGCATTTCTATCCGGAGGGAGCTTGCCTGTACATGACGTTCGCTGGTTTCCCCAAAGACCCATTGCGTTACTACCAGGATACGTGGAGTGCTGCCATGCAAGCCACTTTAAGAAACAACGGCTCTATCAGCCATCACCATGGAATTGGACACTGGAGAAAGCAGTTCATGCAGCAGGAGTTGGGCGCTAGCGGGGTGGAGCTGCTGCAGAGGATCAAATCTGCATTGGACAAGAATGGTATTCTGAATAGAGGAAAACTTGTCGAAGATGAAAGATAAGAAAGAGTTGGCACAGATCACGAACTGCGCAATGTGCGCCAACATGTGTAAATATAGTTGCCCCACGTATCTTGCCACGGGAAATGAGACAATTACCCCACAGAAAATCGCACGTCTCATTCTATACGAGGAGAAAGCACTTATTGAAGACGAACAGGGCTTCTTTGACGTGATGTTTCAGAGTGCCATGTGCGGAGCATGCAAGGTACATTGTGTCTACGACAATTATGACCTGAGGAAATTCATTCACAGAGGACGAAGCAAAGCTTTCAAAGAGGGCATGCTCCCAGATGAGACAAGGAAGCGAGTAGAAGCGTTCACGAGGTATGGTAATCCCCATGGGGAGCGGCAGCTTCTTCAAAAGGGAACGGGAGACCTCGGCTATTTTGTTTCCTGTTCTGCGTACAATGATCAGCAGATGCTGAAGGCGATGGATAGGATAATCTCGGTGAGCAAGGAGCAGGTTCAGGAATTCGGTGGTGCCGATATCTGCTGTGCCGCACCCCTCTACTACGCCGGAGATATAGAAGGATTCAAGAAGGCAGCAAGGAAAATGAAAGAGGAGATCGAAAAAAGGAAACTGCGGAAGGTCATTGCAGACTGTCCCACTTGTCTGAAAATGATGACAGAAATGTACCGCGAAGTAGGCATTGATCTGGGCGTAGAATTTGTTCACACTAGCGAATTCCTCAATGCCCTCCTTGAAGAAGGGAAGATAAAGGTAAGAGGCCGAAATGCCACGGCAACTTTTCACGACCCTTGTATCCTTGCAAACGATATGGGTATTACCGCAGCTCCTAGAGAGGTGCTTGGAGTACTAGGGTTTGAGATAAGGGAACCAGTCTATTCAGGAGCGGATACACACTGCTGCGGGGGACTGCCCGGAGCGAGAATTGGAGATTGCAAGCTCGCCGATAAGGTGAGTTCAATGCGCATCAACGAGCTTAGGGAAACCGCTGCCGATGTTTATGTTTCAGCATGCCCTACATGCAAATCTATCCTATCCGATGTGGATATGAAAGACATAACTGAACTTGTTTCGGAGCAAATTGTCAATGAACAAAGCTAAGCTTGCACGGACCATACAACGTGAGATAGAAAAAGCGACTGGTGAAAAGGCCACAGTCTCAATTGAAGATAGCGTTGTAAGATTGAATGGGCGGTTCTCCTCTAATCAAAGTGCTGTTGATGCCGGGCATATCGCCGGTGAGTTTGAACAAGTCAGGGGAGTGCTGAACGAAATCGGTTATCCGGGCAGGATACCGTTCGTCCCACCTAAAAAGGTGTCCGATGAACTCACTGGAAAAGAGTTCGACGCAGTCATTGTCGGTGGTGGAGTGATCGGCGTAGCAATCGCCAGGGAGCTTTCACGATTCAACCTTAGCACGGCAGTAATTGAAAGGCATGATGACCTTGGCATGGACCAGACAGCGCATAGCAACGCCATGGTACATCCCGCTCTCGTTACCGAATATGGCACGCTGAAATGGGAGATGAACTACAAGGGAAACCCAATGTGGGACGAGGTTGCCAGCCAACTTGACTTTGATCTCAAACGGACAGGGACACTTCTCGTGGCTGAGAACCCTGGCGAAGAATTGTTGCTTCCCTTTGTAGTGGAGGCCGCCACGAAACAAAAGGACCCGCCTCCGTGGCAATTGAACAGAGAGCAACTGGACGAGATCGAGCCAGGGCTTGCCCCCAATGTCAGGAGGGGTGTGCTGGTGTGGAACACAGGCATCGTCTCTGTATTTGACCTCGTGATTGCTTACGCCGAGAATGCCCTGGCAAATGGAGTGCGGTTCTTTCTAGATACGAGCGTCATAGGAGTCCAAACCGAGGAAGCAAGCATAAAGGCAGTAGATACAACAAGAGGAACCGTCAAAACGCAGATTCTGATCAACGCGGCGGGACTATATGCCGATAGGATCGCCGAATTCGCTGGAGACAGGTTCTTCACCATTCATCCCAGAAAGGGAGAAACAATCATTTTCGATAAGTCCTACCAGCCGGTGCGAACGGTTCTGGCTTCGTTTAGCATGGGGGCAGAGAAAAGCCGATACTCTAAAGGGGGAGGCATCATTCCCACGATTGATGGCAATCTTCAGTTCGGGCCAACGGCAGAGGACGTATGTGATAAGGAGGATGTTTCAACCACATTTTCAGGGCTTGAAACGTTGTTTGATAGATTCGCACCAGTGCTCGAGCGACTTAAGCCACACTATGAGAAACCCGATAAAAGTAAAATTATCACTCATTTCGCTGGATGCAGAGCGGCGACATACAAAGAGGATTTCATTATTGAGCCTTCCAAAAAGGT
>CAYVES010000049.1:0-14571 GCA_964449845.1 uncultured Dehalococcoidia bacterium | reverse complement strand
GTACGTTACCGCACGATGATGGGGCAGCGTACGGGCCGGGTTGAGGAGCAGGAGAAGCTGGGCAAGATAAGTGAGATACGGCCGACCCTGAGGCTTGACCCAGAGAGGGCTCGGTATGTAACGCAGGCGTACAGAATGACCGAAGGCGAGCCGATTGCCATCAGAAGGGCTAAGGCGATGGCCCATTACCTGGACAACATGACTATATACATAAACGATTATGACCGGTTTGCGGGCAACTCGTCGAAGTCTCCTGACTACGTAATCAGCTATCCTGAGCTGTACTCGCGGTGGGTGGACAAGGCGATAGAGATGGGCTACAAGGATATGCTGAGCGACGAGGAACGGGAGGAGATGCACGAGATCAACAAGTACTGGTTCAGCAGGTCAGTACAGGGGGCTGAGCGTGCTTATCTTGCTGAGGAGGACAAGCCGTACTGGTCTTACATGAACCAGGGAGTGTTTGTCTGGGTACACGGCGCTCACTCCGGCCAGGTGCCTAACTACGAGAAGGTGTTTGAAGTAGGACTAAAGGGGATACTGAAAGAGGCCGAGGACAAGCTTGCGGAGATAGTCCAGGACAAGGAGCTGATCCGTGACCACCCCCGGGAATTCCTGAAGAAGAAGGCTTTTCTGGAGGCGGTCATCATAAGCATTGCGGCGGCGATCAGGTGGTCTAATAGATATGCTGACCTTGCCAGGACGATGGCCACTGAGGAGACGGAAGAGAAGAGGAAGAAGGAGCTGGAGCAGATAGCGGAGAGCTGTTCCTGGGTGCCTGAGAACCCACCGAGGACATTCCACGAGGTATTGCAGGCGTGGTTCCTCCTGTTCCTTCTGGTGAGGGTGCTGGATGTCCAGACGAGCGGTATAGGGGACAGGTTGGACTACCTGTGGTATCCCTTCTACAAGAAGGACAAGGAAGAGGGGCGGATAACGCCGGAGGAAGCCCAGGAGCTCTGCGAGTACATCTGGCTCAAGTTCACCGAGCTAGCGGACTTCAATGCTCCCATAATGGGGAGCGGCGCTCATACTACGCCTCGCTATATAACCATTGGGGGGCAGGACCGCTTGGGCCGGGATGCCACCAACGAGCTGACCTATATAATCATGGACAGCGTCAAGTCTCTGGGGTTAGTGGAGCCGATGATGGTGGTGAGGCTGCACAAGAACAGTCCCGACGAGTTTCTCTACCGGTTCACGGATATCATGAGGCAGGATGCGGGGCACTATGGTATCTTCAACGATGAATTCATGGTGCCGTGGCTGGTGGGGAAGGGCATGCCGGTTGAGGATGCCAGGAACTATGGTATCGAGGGCTGCATGAGGTGGGCGGTAATAGGCAAGCCGATGGGGCATCGAGGGATTGCCGGTGTAGGGTTTGCCCTGCCCAAGTGCCTGGAATATGCCTTAAATCAGGGTAGGGATTACAAGTTCTTCGATGGGAAACAGGTAGGGCCTGCCACCCCTGACCCGCTGACCTTCACCTCCATCGAGGATGTAATACAGGCGTATCTGGAGCAACTGAAGTTCTTCACCGAGAAGATAGTGACCTACAGCAACATAACGGACGCGCTTGAAGACGAGTGGCTGCCGCAGCCTTTCAATTCTGCGCTGCTGGATGGTTGTATCGAGAATGCCATGGATGTGAGGGACCTGAAGTACTGGCACAAGACGAACATGCAGCCAGTGGGGCAGACGACGGCAGTCAATGCGCTGGTGGCGATGAAGAAGCTGATCTTTGAGGACAAGAAAGTGACCATGGAGCAGCTATTGCAGGCGCTTAAGGACAACTGGGAAGGTCACGAAGAGCTGAGACAGATGTTCCTCGATGCACCCAAGTACGGCAACGACGATGACTACGTCGATCTTTTCGCCAGGGATGTACACATCAGGACATGCCAGGCGATACACCAATTCAAGACGATATACGGGTTCAATGCGCAGTGCGATGGCAGCGGTAGCGCCAGCTATTTCGCGTTCAGTGGACTGACCGGTGCGACCCCTGATGGAAGGAAGGACCGTCAGGTTTTCGGCGATGGCACCGTCTCCCCGGTGGCGGGCACTGACAAGAAGGGGCCGACAGCGGTATTGAAATCGGTAGCCAAGATAGACCCGCTTCTGACCTTCAATCACCTGTTCAACCAGAGGTGGACGCCGGAGTTCTTGGAGGGAGATAACAGGGCGAAGTTCGTAGCCTATCTGAGGACGTTTGTTAATCTGGGCATTCACCACGTTCAGGGCAACGTGATAGATGACGCGGTGCTGAGGGATGCGCAGGTACATCCAGAGAACTACGAGAGTCTGGTGGTGAGGGTAGCTGGATTCAGCGCCTATTTCACCGATATGCACAAGGAGGTGCAGGACCAGATCATCGCCCGAACGAAGCAGAGATTGGCCTAAGAAAACGTTTTGTACAAGGGCTGGGATTCCAATCGGAATCCCAGCCCTATTTTTCTGCCATGTGCGGCATCAAGGACATTTTTGGTCGTTGCAAGTGATCGGGTCTACCGACCTTTGCTATGCTCTAATCCACCCCGGGTCCTGACTATAGTACCATAGTATGGTATATTCTTCGCGTATGAAGCAACTGTTCAAGAGTGTCTACTTTCCTCACGATCCGGTGGCCTCATCCACCCAACGGCATATCCGGCTGGCGTTTGGCCTCAAGGACAGTGCCGTTTACGATAAGGTCCAGCACATGTCTAGTGAGGAAATTCGGCAGTTATTGGGAATCAGGTCTCTTGAGGAGCTGGTCGCCTATGCACGCAGCAATGCCCTATCCATTAATCGTGCTTGCATAAGCCTCCTACATCGGGCGCTGCAGTCGCAACCGTTATACACCTTGTCTCCACACAGGCCGGAGGTCCTGCGCGATCCGCTAATCGCGCCCTATCGAGCTGGGAACGGGGAGTCCCTACAGCGATGGTTTCCTCTGTTGGAGGGTTTCTCGCCTGGCTTCGTAAGGAGCGTGCTGGAGGCTTATGCGCCCACGGCGAGAAGAATGCTCGACCCATTTGCGGGAACAGGGGCTGCTCCTTTAACCGCTGCAGCCTTGGGGTTGGTGGGTTGCTACTGCGAGTTGAATCCGCTTTTGCAGGTAGTTACTGAGGCGAAGTACAGCGTCTTGCAGCTACCCAGTAAGCGCCGAGCAGAACTTGGTGAAAGACTGGGTGAGTTAGCGTTCCAACTGCCCTTTGGGCTGCAGACGCGAAAACCTGACGAGTTGCTGCGACAGGCATACTTTGATACGTTCCGTGGAAGTCAGTTCTTCGATGAGGACACCCTTGAGGACATTCTTCGATTACGAACGCTAGCAGATGATCTCTCCGCCCGAACACCGCTACTGGGCCAGCTTTTCACGGTTGCGGTTCTAGCATCGCTAGTACCTGCGTCGTTAATGTTGCGTAGGGGCGACCTGCGATATAAAACGCCAGACGAACTCGCTCGGAACAGAGTGTCGATCAGATCGGAGGTGTCACGAAGGCTAGAAGGGATGGCGGGAGATGTTGTCGAAACTAACGAGGTATCTGGGCAGGCACTCCTGGTTGCGGAGGACGCGCGGTCCCTGGCGCTTCTTCCAAACCTAGCCGCCGAGTGCGTTATTACCAGCCCCCCATACCTCAACGGGACGAACTACTTCCGAAACACAAAGCTCGAACTTTGGTTCCTTAGGGCTCTGACAAAACCGGATGGCCTGAGCTTCTGGAGATTGAACTCGCTCACAGCGGGGATTAACGATGTTACTCGAGCGAAATGTGACAGACCGTACCCTTCGGTCGTGAGAGATGTTGTTGAGAGAATCAGAAGGTCGGCCTATGACCGTCGCGTTCCCCTGATGATTGCATCGTACTTCAGAGAACTTGAGGAAGTATTTCTTGCGCTTTCGTCCCACCTGGTTCCAGGCGCGATTGTTGCAATCGACATAGGCGATTCTCGGTATTCTGGAGTCCACGTTGAAACTGACAGGCTTCTGTCGCAAATTGCCGGCAGACATGGGTACTTAGAGGTGTCCACTCATACGCTGCGTGTGAGAAGGTCACGCGATGGCGGCCTTCTCCGACAGACGCTCCTAATACTGGAATACACGGGTTCGCCACTAAGACGTCCCACCAAAACACTGGTGCTCGCTGATAGTTCGGCAGAACTTTGGGGCGAGTTTAAGGCGAGTCTTCCGCATCAGTCACGTCCCTACAGCAAGAGAAACTGGGGGCATCCGTTGCATTCGCTTTGCTCGTACGAAGGCAAAATGAAGCCCTCCATAGCGCATTTTCTTGTACGGACTTTTGTGCCCGAAGACGGCACGATGCTTGACCCGTTTGCCGGCGTTGGAACGATACCATTTGAGGGTTGCCTGCAGGGCAAGGGGTCGTTCGGATTTGAGATAAGCCCGGCCGCTCTAGCAATCTCAATTGCCAAAACAGTGCTGCCCACCCGGGTGGAAGTCATCAGAGTCTTGGATGCTCTTGCCGCTTATATTCGGGCGGAGCAGGTCACTGAAGAGGAGATCGATAATGCTAGGCGGCTTAGGTTCAATCAAAGTGTAGAGGACTTCTATCATGAGGACACCTTTCGTGAGATCCTTTTGGCCCGCCGCTTCTTTTCACAGGGGCGCGTGCGCTCGGCAGAATGGAGTTTCGTCTTGGCTTGCCTTCTCCACATTCTTCACGGTAATCGTCCATACGCCCTCAGCCGACGCTCACACCCAGTCACGCCTTTTGCTCCGACTGGACCACGTGAGTACCGGGCATTGGTGGATCGATTGCGGGCCAAGTTGGAGAGAAGCCTGGACGTCGAATACCCGGCAGGATTCTGCCACGGGCACATTTACTTGCAAGATGCAACCTCATGGTGGCCGAGAGAAGTCGATAACTTGGATGCTGTAATCACATCGCCGCCATTTTTCGATAGCACCAGATTCTATCTGGCCAATTGGATTCGCCTGTGGTTCTGTGGTTGGGAACGCGGTGACTTTGACACCCAACCGCTTCGTTTTTTGGACATGAAGCAGAAACAGTCAATGAAGGCGTACGAATCGGTATTTCGACAAGCTCGCGAGCGTCTGAAACGAAGCGGTGTATTTGTGCTACACCTTGGCAAGAGCAGCAAATGCGATATGGCGGAGAAACTTCAGCAGGTAGCCGAGCCCTGGTTCAAAACAGTTGACTTGTTTGAGGAAGGCGTATCTCACTGTGAGTCCCACGGCATAACGGACAAGGGAAAGGTTTCAGCTCACCAGTATCTAATCATGGCCTGACATGGGTTCAACGCTGGGGCTGGGATTCTTCCTCGAGAAGAAACGGTGGGACGTGCTTCGCGAAGTCAAAAATATCTCGACCATCATATTCTAGGATTGTCTTCCGTACTCTCTTAATGTCTTCAGGCAGGGGAATCCAAGTCTCGACAAAGTTGTCCACCTGTTTGATAATCCGTTCCACAGCTTCCGGGTTAACCTTAGGCGGCCCACCTAAGAGATTGAACGCAATACCGGTGAGGACGCTTAGCTTTTTCAGCTGCGGCCTAGTGTAAACCTCTGAGGGCCACTTATCATGCTTGACGTTGTTGCAATCTGAACAAAGAAGGGTAGGCCCCGTGGAGAGAGGCCAGAATAGCTTGGCGAGCAGCGTATGGTCTAAGTGTTTTTCAGCAGATTCATTCAACGCTTTGCCACAACGAAAACATGTGTAAGCGGATTTCTCATATACGGGTCCAGAATTAATCTTCGTCTCGCCAGCGATAATGCCATATAAGCGCCTTCTTTCTGCCGACTCACGGTGTTGATCTACCGTCCTTAGGGGATTCAGGGCTCGATTTATCTCTTTCTTGCACGACCTGCACTCCAGTTGGTGGCCACTTGGCATCCTGCCGTGGCGGTCAAAATGGTCGAGTGGCTGAAGGTTTTCACAAACTCGGCAATACTTCCAGCGAGGAGCACGCATAATGATGGCGGCTCGTACCTCTTCCCCACAAGCTGAGCCTGTTCCTTTGATGCCGGTTATGTGGACCGTTTTTCGTCGTGACATATCCTAGTACCAGAGCCACATTGTATGCTCATTTAACGCGCCGAGACAATTCTACCGAACCGAGCAGAAAAGGAATAGCAAAATGCTCTCCACAGCCTCTGGTGATGCCTTCTCTATCTTCCCTTCCAAACTGCCTTGCGTTTCTCCATAAAGGCCTTAGGCCCCTCTTTGGCGTCCTGGGTGTCGAAGATGAGCATGGACATCAGCCTCTCGATGGAGTAGGCGGTGTCGAGGCCGAGTCCCCTGAGCACCGACTCCTTTATCGCCTGCACCGCCAGGGGGCCGTTGGAGACGATTTTCTCGGCGTAGGCCATCGCGGTAGGCATCAGTTCCTCACGCGGGACCACCTTGTTGATCAGGCCGATCTCGTAGGCTTCCTGAGCTGTGAACTGGTTGGCGGTGAGCAGCATCTCCATGGCGCGGCAGAAGGGTAGCTGGCGGGGAAGCCTCACCGTGGTGCCACCGCCGGGGAAGAGTGCCCAGGTGGGTTCCATTACGGCGAAGGCGGCGTTCTCGGAGGCAACTCTGATATCAGTTCCCAGGAGCATCTCCAGACCTCCCCCGAAACAGTACCCGTTAATCGCGGCAATGACCGGCTTGAAGAGGTCGAATCCGCGGAGCACGGCGTTCAAGGGTCTGGTATCTGACTGCATGTCTCTCAGGTCACCCTCGATGATCATGGGGAGGAAGGTCTTCAGATCGCCACCGACGGAGAAGGCCGTTTTGCCGGCGCCGGTGATGATGGCCACCCAGATATTGCGGTCATCCCTGACATCTATCCAGGCATCCGAAAGCCTCTCCATCATCTCATCATCCATGGCGTTGAGTGCCTCGCGGCGGTTCATGGTGACGATGGCTATGTGGTCCTTCTTTTCGTAGATTACTGCCTTTTCTCTCTCTTCTGCCATTTTCCTCTCCTTATTTAAGGTTTCATCAGCGCCCTATCGCTGTTGCGCTGGCTTGAACTTGGGCAGCAGCCAATCCTGGTCTTCCACCTTCTCGAAGACGAGTTCCACCGGCATATCAATGTAGATGTCCTCGTTGTTGCAGCCCACGATGTTGGTGTGTATGCGTGGCCCTTCCTCCAAGTCAACGATGGCGACATTAAAGGGCGTGTCCCAGGCTGGATAAAACGCCTGGTGGGTGATTTCCCAGCTGAAGACCTTGCCTTTGCCGCTGGCCTTGACCCACTGGTGATTCATGCTCATGCACCTGGGGCAGAGGACGCTCGGGGGAAAGCGATGAAATCCGCAGTCATCGCACCTCTGGAGCAGTAGCTCCTGCCTCTGGCAGCCATCCCAGAAGGGCTTTGAGTCTTCGCTTGGCATGGGAAGGGGCTTGGGGAGCTTGAATTCTGCCATAATCACCTCCTTATGATCAGACTGGCGAAGCTGAAGGTTGGAGGATACTCGTTGACCACGCCCCCGAACCCGGTGATGAAGGCCGTCTCTGCATCCTTCACCTGCCTCTCCCCGCAGTCACCCCTGAGCTGGCGCACCGCTTCCGCAATGTGCCCAAAGCCGAATGTGTGGCCTTCGGAGAGCAGGCCACCGGCGGTGTTACAGGGAAGCTCTCCGCCAAGCTCAATCCTTCCATTCTCAACGAAGGGGCCGCTCTCTCCCACCTTGCAGAACCCGCCGGCCTCCAGTTGCAGGAGAAACACGATGGTGAAGGCATCGTAGAGCCCGCAGACATCGATGTCCTTACGGCTAACCCCTGCCATCTCGAAAGTCATGTCGCCCGCCTTCGACCAGACAGCCCAATCAGATACCTCGGGCCTGCGCCAGGGGCGCAAGAGCGGTGCCCCGTGCGCCTGTCCCCAGCCACTGATGTAAATAGGGCGGTGCTTGAGGGCCTTGGCTCTCTCCGCCGAGGTCACCACCACCGCCCCACCGCCATCGGTCCAAGGTGGACAATCCAATAAACGGAAGGGCTCTGCTATGAAACGTGAATTCTGATGGTCCTCGAGGGTCATAGGCTTGCCATACATCTGGGCATTCGGGTTCATGTTGGCATGCTTGCGGCAGGCAACGGCCACTGCCCCCAGTTGCCTGCTGGTTGTCCCGAAATCGTGCATATGCCTGCGCGCCACGTGAGCTAGAAATGCGTTCGCGCCGATTTCCCCATAGGTTAGGGTAAACTCAAAGCCAGGGGGCAAACCAAGGGGAACATCGATGGGATTGTTCTGCCATCCATAGCAGCAGACCACAGTGTGGCACATCCCGGCGTTAATGGCCATGGCTGCCATCTGCACCAAGACGATAGGTGTAGCACCCCCGCAGTCCACCGTGGCGTTGAAGGTTGATGAGATCCCCAGAAGGTCAGCTACCCTTCCTGAAACGCCGTGTCGCTCGCCCTGCTGTGAGGGGTGCACAAGAAGAAGCCCGTCCACATCGTCCTTGGTAAGCCCGGCATCCTCGATGGCTAACTTGCACCCTTCTAGGGCGAAGCCCACGGTGCTCCTTTCGGGGTTTTTCCTGGCGAGTTTGGTCATCCCCACTCCTACGATGGCACATGTATCCTTAAGGCTCAATTCATCACCTCCTTGTTCTATTTTGTCCTGATTGGGGGAAAGCTCCTCTTGTCAACTCTCTAGAGACAGGATTCTGGCAGCATTGTCCCCCAATATGGCAGTGACCTCTGCCTCGGTGAAGGTTATCCCCTCCGGGGCCTTTTGCGGCAGCTCCCTGATTAGGTCTGCGTAGTCTTTGGTGGACATAAGGGCGGCCACGAAGGGGTTATCGGTGCCGAACAGGACCCTATAGGGACCGAGGCGGTCCAAAGCATGCCTCAGGACCTGGCAGAACTTGCTGTAGTTAGCCCTCGCTACATCCTGCCAGGCGGAGATGTCCGTCATCAGATTGTATTTGAGTCCAGCGAGGTAGAAGAGCTGCTCATGCCAGCCAAAAGCCATATGCCCCGCGGTAATTGTCAGATTGGGAAAATCCTGGACCACATCGTCGAGGTGTATCGGGTCGCCGTATTTAGCACGGAAGGGCGCTCCACCAAGCTGTCCCGCGTGGCAAGTCACCGGAACCCCCAGTTCGGCAACCTTCTCCAGCACGCGGTATGTCCCGGGTTCATTGACAAAAAAGCCTGTCTGTGGATAGAGATTCAGCCCCTTGAGGCCCCATTCCTTTATGGCGCGTTCGACCAGCTCAGCAGCGTCGGGTCTGCGAGGATCGACGGTGGCGAAGGCTATTATCCTGTCGGGGTGCCTTCTTTGAAGGTCTGCATAGGCCTCGAGCTGGCCTTCGATGGGTACCTTCGGTTCCCCGTAGAGAACCCAGTAATCCATGGGCAGCAGGACGGTCTTGTCGATTCCACCGGCATCCATGTCGCGAATCAGGGCTTCTCCCTCGGGGTCCCACAGAGCAGGGATCATGCTTTCCCTAATCGTCTCCAGGGGCATCTCCATCCCCAACTGCTTCATACCGTTTAAATACATGTCGGTTACACTCTGCCACCATCCCTCAGGGTACCACTCCTGGGCTACCAGGTGATAATGGGCATCGATAAGCATTTCCCCTCCTTTCTACAATCGCAGCCCCCCAATCTCTTATCAATGATTCAGGGCCTGGGCAGACCTAGGCCGGCGATGGCAATGAGGATCCTCTCGATCTCATTGCTGCCGCCGCCGACAGCCTGCATCAGGGAGAACTTATACTCCCACCCCATGTATCCGTCGAACGGGGCCTGTGCCCCTTCACTCAGTGGGCCATAGAGACCGAGGATCTGCATCGCTGTATTGGCCAGGCGTCGCTCCAGTTCGCTGGTGAATATCTTGGTCATAGATGCCTCGGCGAAGGGGATGGTTCCCTTGCCTACCAGCCAGGCTACTCGATAGGCGAACAAACGCCCGATCTCTAGATCAATTGCCATTTGGGCTAGCCTCTGCCGGATGATCGGGTCCTCGCTGAGGGGTTTACCATTGCGATATGTTTCCTTGGCGTACTGCACTATGTCTTCGAACAAGCGCCGATGCTGCGCCACCACGCCTCCCATGAAGACCCTCTCATGGTCGAGGGCGGTAGTGAGGTAGTGCCAGCCCTGATTCAGCTCCCCTACGACGGCGGTCTTGGGAACGCGTACGTCGTCAAAGAAGACTTCATATAGTGGGTAGTCCCACATGGTGTCCAGCTTTCCTACCGTAATACCAGGGGTCTTCATGTCGATTATGAACATGCTGATTCCCCTGTGCCTCTTGGGTGCGTTGGGATCGGTTCTAACCGTCATCCAGGCGTAGTCGGCCTGCCCGGCGAAGGTGGTGAACAGCTTCTGGCCGTTGATAACATATTCCTCCCCATCGGCTACGGCGGTAGTCTGGCAGTTGGCCAGGTCGGTACCAGCGTTCGGTTCTGTGTAGCCCAGGCAGATCACTATCTCGCCCTTTAGAATCTTGGGCAAGAACTCCCTCTTGTGCTCCTCGCTTCCAACGCGGATGAGTGTAGGGCCCATCATGTTCTGAGCCAGGATATGAGCACCTGCGGGCGCCCTGTGGTACATCATCTCCTCGCTATAAACGAGCTGTTGCGTGTAAGGGCGTCCCAGGCCGCCATACTCTTTGGGCCATCCCACGCCCAGCCATCCTTTTTCTGCCAGCTTGCGCGTGAAATCGGGACTGAACAGTTCCAGTGGCGTCCGCTCCTTACGCTCAGGTCCCAGCTCTTGGCGAAGAAACTCGCGAATCTCCTGTCTGAAGGCTTCCTCTTCTTGAGTAAACCCGAAGTCCATGGCACCTCCCTTTCGCGCCCCTCAATAACGGAGCTTAGAGGCCCATTTGCTGGGCGACTATCTCCTTTTGGAAATCGGTATCGCCGAAAGCGAGCTCTCCTGCCTTGGCTCTTCGATAGTAGAGCCCGATATCATGGTCTCTGGAGAGGCCGATAGCGCCGTGGCACTGCACAGCTCTTTCCGTGACAAACTTATAGGCCTCATTGATCCATCCTTTGGCTGCGGCAACATCGCCGGTGGCGGGAAGGCCTTCTCCTACTTTCCATGCGGTCTTATAGAGGATGTTTCTGCTGGTGGCAACGCTCGTCCACATGTTGGCGCAGTAGTGCTGGATTACCTGGAAGGTGCCAATGGGCTTCTTGTATTGTACCCTCTCCTTGACATAATCCAGGGTCATGTCGAGGGCCGCTTCGGCGCCCCCGACCATCTCCGCGCACTTGGCCATGGTGGCCTGCTCCAGAGTCCTGGCCACTATGCGCCAGCCGTTGTCCAGTTCTCCGAGCATGTTGCCCCGGGGCACACTGACGTTGTCGAAGACGACCTCGCAGAGCTTGTCGTCGCCCATGGTGGGGATGACCTCGACTTTGATGCCCAGGCTCTTGGCATCCACCAGGAAGAGGGTGATCCCCTCCTCGGGAGTGGCCCCATCCGTGGTCCTGGTGACGCAGATCATGTAATCGGCGATGTGGGCATTCTCGACGAAGAGTTTTGTGCCGTTGATAGCGAAGGTGTCATCTTGAGCCACGGCCTTTGTCTCCACGCCGGCTGCGTCGTATCTGGCGTTAGGCTCGGTCAGGGCCATAGTGAGGATGATTTCCCCGCTGGCTATCTTGGGCAGAAACCCCTTCTTCTGTTCCTCGGTGCCTGCGGAGAGGATAGGCAAGCTGCCCAGGACCACGGTGCAGAAGAACGGGCCGGGCAGGATGTTGCGCCCCATCTCCTGGAGCAGGATGATGAGGTCCATAAAATCCATTTCCATGCCCTCATACTGCGCGGGGAGCACCAGCCCCATCCATCCCAGTTCCGCCATCTTGCGCCATAGCTCGGGGGAGTAGCCCTTCTCGTCCTCCTCCAGCTCCCGAACCAGTGTCTTGGGGCATTCCTTGGTCAGAAAATCGCGCGCCATTGTCCGCAGCATTTCCTGTTCTTCAGTCAGGTCGAGATCCATAGCAAACTCCTTGTAAAAGATTCGGCATGCACGGTTCAGCTCAGCCAGGCGCGACGCCCGTCCCAGTATTCCTCCCTTTCCACAACCGTCGCTGTCCCCTGGCCGAAGCCCCCGCATATGGATGCCACACCATATCTGGAGCCGCGGCGGTTCATCTCATGGGCCAGTGTCCCCAGCACCCGAATCCCGCTCGCTCCTATGGCGTGGCCAATGCAGCAGGCATCCCCGTTGACGTTCATTTTCTCAGGGTCAATTCCCAGTTCCTTTATCAAAACGAGGGGCACTACAGCGAAGGCCTCGTTTGTCTCGCAGAGGTCAATGTCACTTGGTGACAAGCCTGCTCTCTCCACAGCTAGTTTGGCTGACGTAGTAGCAGTATATCCCATGATGCTGGGGTCACAGGCAGTCCAGGCGATAGACCTTACGGTGACCATGGGCACTAATCCCAGCTCCCTGGCCTTCTCCTTTGGCATAAAGACGCCTGCTCCAGCTCCGTCGCTCTGCTTGGAGGAGCTGGCGGCAGTGACTTTCCCGTTTTCCTTATATAGGGCTGGAAGACTGCGAAGCTTCTCAATAGTTGTGTCAGGCCTGACGTCCTCATCGTAATCGACGATTTTTACCGTTCCATCAGCCAACTTGCCTTCACAGGGGATTATCTCCTGCTTGAACCTGCCCTCTCTGTAGGCTGCAGCGGCCCTCAGATTACTCCTCAACGCCCATTGGTCCTGTTCTTCTCTGGAGACGTTGAACTTCTCAGCCAGGTTCTCGGCGGTTATCCCCATTCCTATCATGGCATTTGTATCAACAATTTCCCACAGCTTCGGATTTGGCAGCCCGCGCGAGGTTGCGCCGGTCGCAATCGCCTCCTCCATCATCTTTTCCATATCTGTATCGAAGGTCCACAGAGGGATAGGGAAGTGAGAGCAACTCTCGTAGCCCCCGGAGATAACTATGTCCTCCAGTCCCAACTGGATAGCCATAATGCCAAAATGGGCGCCAGCCATGCTTGAGGTACATGCTCGGTCAACACTTAGCCCACGAGTCTCGAAGGGACAGGTCAAAAGGGACACGCTTCTGCCGGGATTTGCCTGCTCCCCGGACATGTTTGGCGAACCCATAGTGATTTCCTCTATCATTGATTTGTCCAGCTTTGTTCGCCTTAGTAATTCCTCGATCACGATAATTGCCAGGTCATCCCCACGCATGTGTGAGAAGAATCCCGGCCTCTTCGAACTCCCTCTCCCCCAGGGTGTTCGCGCAAAATCCACCATCACTACTTCTCTCAGTTCAGCCATCTAACGTTCCTCCTTGAAAATCGTGTTGCTACCAGCTTCTCGGCAGGCCAAGACCCATGGAAGCGACGAGGTTTCTCATGATCTCCGAGGTGCCGCCGCCCATGTTCAGGCCCATGACTTGCTGATAATAGTTCTGATACTTACCCATAAAAGGTGCCCATCTGGACTCTCTCACCTGCCCATACAGCCCTATAATCTCGCAACCGGTATAGTTGAGGCGCTGTGTTAGCTCCGTGACGAGGAACTTTGCCCCCGCGGCAAGAGGGGCAGCCGCTATTATGCCACCCTTAAGCTGGTTCCAAACCACCGAGTGGGAATAGGCAAGCCCTGCTTCGATGTCGATTGCCAGCTGGGCCAGCTTATGCCGAACGAGAGGGTTCTTGGCCAGGGGCTCACCGCCCCGTTTTGTCTCCTTGCAAAACTGGACCAACTCCTCAAGGTCTCGTTTAGCGTTTGAGAACAGGTCGATCATGGACCGCTCGAAGTTGGACGTCATTTGCGAGGCTATCCAGCCCTGGTTCTCCTCGCCCACCCTGTTACGCACTGGAACACGAACGTCATCCAGGAAGACCTCATTGAACATGTGCCCCTTTGCCATGCTATAGACCGGGCTGATGGTGATGCCGGGAGTCTTCATATCGACGAGGAAGAAGGAGATCCCCCGGCTCCTCTTCTCCTCGGGATTTGTCCTGGCGACCATAAAGCCCCAGTGGGCGCGGTGAGCCCCGGTGGCCCATACCTTCTGCCCGTTAACAACGTAATCGTCCCCATCCCTCACAGCTCGGGTAGTAAGGCATGCCAGGTCGGAGCCGGCGTCGGGCTCGCTCCACAATTGACACCAGTCTCTCTCCGCCCGCGCCATAGGAGGCAGGTGTTCCGACTTTTGCTCATCGTTTGCGCTGACCAGGAGGGTAGGGGCCAGCATGCCAACGCCGATGGGATCGATCCCCATTGCCTTGTGGTATCCCCTGACCTCGTTGAAGATGTACTGCTCTATTAGGGGTGCGTCCCGCCCTCCGTATTCCTTGGGCCACGCCATCGCTATCCAGCCCTTGGCTGCGAGCTTCTTGCCCAGCTGCTTGTGGAACTCCCAGCAGGCATCAACCTCGAATAGGGCCTCCATGGATGCGTTCATTTCGGGTGGGCGATCCTTCATCTCTTCCCTGAAGAAATCATCAAATTCCTTTCTTAACGCCTCTTGCTCTGGAGTATATCCGAAATCCAACGCTGGTCTCCTTTCTGACTGTGATTGCTCTTGAGCGTATGCTGCTAGCTTGTGAAAACGCAAGACCAGCCGCTACTTACCCTTGAATACCGGCTCGCGCTTCTCCAAGAACGCCGTGGCAGCCTC
>CAYVES010000048.1:0-14804 GCA_964449845.1 uncultured Dehalococcoidia bacterium | reverse complement strand
CTGGCAAATATGATCGAACTGGGCCAGGTAAAAGCAGGAATTGTGGTTGGCGCGGAGGGCGGCAAGCGACTTATTGATTCAACGATCGATGACCTGTTGAAAGCCCCAGACGTCACCAGGGACAAGCTCAAGGCTTCGTTCGCATCGCTAACCCTGGGGTCAGGGGCAGTGGCAGTGGTGTTAACTCACTCTTCCCTGTCGAAATCCGGACACAAGATTCTAGGCGGGGTTGTACGAACTGCTTCGCAACACAACGACCTCTGTCGCGTAGAAGCTGATACTTATTTCTTCGACCCGGCTAGCTACCCCAATATGAGTACGGACTATACAGGAATTCTGAATAACGGCGCGGCATTGGCGGTCGAAACATGGAAGGCCTTTCAGCGAGAGCTGGGGTGGAATGGCACAGATGTAGACAAGGTCTTTACCCATCAGGTTAGCTCTATCCACAAACAGGTGTTGTTTCATGCCCTGGGGCTGGATGAATCCAAGGGCTTCTCCACTGTGGAATACCTGGGAAACATCGCCTCGTGTTCCCTCCCCATTTCACTAGCTATAGGAATTGAGGAGGGTCGTGTTAATGCTGGCGATAGGGTTGTGATGATGGCCGGCGGCAGCGGCTTATGCGGTATCATGCTCGGTCTGGAATGGTAGCTCGAGACAACCCTCGGATTAGATGGTTACCAAGATGCTTGATGAGACGAGAATTGTAATAACCGGGATCGGTCTAACGGCACCGAACGGAAACAATCTTGCAGAGTTTCGGCAGAACTTGCTCGCTGGCAAGTCCGGCGTAGGGAGAATCGAAACCCACTACATGGGTGAAGTCATAGCCGGTGTGTGCGACTTTGACCCACTGAGGTATCAGAAGAAAAAGGAACTGCGTCGGGGAACGCGAGCAGGGTCTATTGCAATATACTGCTCTCACGAGGCAATCGCTGACTCGAAATTGGATTTCGAGTCTGTTGACAAATCGAGAATTGGCATCTATCTCGGGATCACCGAGCACGGTAACGTAGAAACAGAAAATGAGATTTACAACATCAAGCAGTTCGACTACAACGTAGAAGTCTGGTCGCACCACCACAACCCGAGAACTGTGGCCAACAATCCCGCCGGCGAGGTCACCCTGAATATGGGTATTACCGGCCCACACTACACCTTGGGAGCCGCTTGCGCTGCCGGCAACCTCGGACTTATACAAGGCTTACAAATGCTGCGCCTGGGCGATGTGGATTTGGCCTTAGCCGGTGGGGTATCAGAGACCCCTCATACATTCGGTGTTTTTGCAGCTTTCAAAAATGAAGGGGCGTTGGCAAGCCATCCTGATCCTCAGAAGGCATCCCGCCCTTTCGACAGGGACCGAAACGGTATCGTCGTTTCCGAAGGCGGCTGTGTTTGCGTTCTGGAAAGATTGAGTGACGCACTCGAGAGAGGGGCCAGGATTTACGGCGAAATCGTCGGATATGCAACAAACTCAGATGCATTTGATTTCATTCTTCCAAACGCTCAAAGGCAAGTTGAATGCATGGACCTTGCTCTCAAAAAGGCCGGCATATCAGCCAGCGACATCGATATCATCAACACCCACGGGACTGCAACCCGTGAAGGTGACAAGGCGGAATGTCAGGCGATCAGAGAAGTGTTTGGAAACAACTCAAAGACCTACATAAATAACACCAAGAGCTACATTGGCCACAGCATGGGAGCTGCCGGTGCTTTGGAACTGGTGGGCAATTTGCCCTCCTTTGAAGACCATATCGTCCACCAGACCATCAATGTGGACAATCTCGACCCCGAGTGCGCCCTTAAGAACCTTGTAATCAACGAACCCAAAAAGGTGGACAAGGTCGACTACATCTTGAATAACTCTTTCGGAATGTTGGGGATCAATTCCGCCATTATAGTCAGAAGATTTGCAGAATAATCAGTATTGAAGGGTCTATTCTAGCTGTAATAGAAGGGAAGGAACCTATGAAGGCAGAAGAAATTAGATCCATGATTCTAGAGATCATCCACGAAATTGTACCTGATGAGGATCTGAGCAACCTCAAGGATGATGTCCGCATACGAGACCAGATCGAAATGGACTCTATGGATTTCCTGGACATAATCATGGAGTTGCGAAAACGCTACGGTATCACTGTGCCGGAAGACGACTACATGAAGTTATCTACCATGGATAGCTCTGTGGCCTATTTGGAGCCGCTGATAAAGGATATCTAGCCAATAGGCATCAGCGAATCAAACCTACATGGGCGATTGCTCACCAGCGAATGATTGGAAAAGGATATGCTAGATGCCGTTCGTGGTGAGCCCTTCGGCTCCGCTCCCTTCGACTAGCCTTGGGCCTGGCCAAGGCCAGGGCTCAGGAGAGCTATGTCGAACCCTGAACGGCGCTTCGACAGCCCTGTGCCGAGTTAATAGAGGGGCTCCCTTCGACAAGCTCAGGGCGAGCGGAAGAAAGTCTATTTTCGGAACAAAACACATCGTTTTACCTCATTTGACTACAGATACTAAGGTATACACAGATTTCCCCCCTCGCCGAACGGCGGGGTCTCCCAATAGAGCCTGGCCACGAGTTACGATGTTCCCATCGCAGGCGCTGGAATGTCCAGACTCCGGCGGGAGAGAGGATGGGAACGACCGGCGTTAGTAAACAATCCCAGACCACCGTTACCGTACTTCCTCATGGCACTCTCCCAAAGTAAGTATTTGGAAAAATGAATGTAGGATAAGTGAAGGGTAGTTAATTTGAAGCCGTTGACAAATTCGACCAAAAGTGTGATAGTATGGCATTACGTGGATTACCATAATCTACCACTAGTTGTAGTATACGCGTACCAGAGCTGGGGACATGCTGTTAAAGAGAACAAGGTCCATCCTTGGACGACTGGATAAGTTTGCCTCAGATAAGCTAATCTCGCTTGAGGTGAAGTTAGCCGACACATGTGTACCGGATAGGCTGCTGCTCTTTTACTTGAATACACTGGATAAGCACGTCCCACCTAAGGCGATCAATGGGGTCATTAGTGGGCTGGGCAAATTGCCTCAGAAGGTGCGCTCCTCTCTTATTACCGCAGCATGGGAGTATGTCCCGGACACGGTAGCGAGTTCAAGAAAGATTTGCGCTGTCCTCGCTGGTGTTGGGAAGTATATCCCGGACAGGGTGATTCCCTCGGAGGCTGCTGAGGTCTGGGCGAATCTGAAGACGAAGTTCCATATCCCAACGTTGCTATCAAGCTAGGGCAAAGGTGAGCGCCACAGCGTTTGACGCCAGGTATGCCCCAGCGACGGTAGCGAGTTTGCAGGGGATGTATTGAAATGCGGTATAAGAACGTCTGCATCGAGTCCTTTGGGTACGAACTCCCGGAGACGATCGTCACGTCACAGAGCCTGGAAGAGAGGGTGGCCCCCTTATACGAGAAACTGAATCTCTCTTACGGACGCTTCGAAATCATGACCGGAATTCGTGAGCGGCGATTCTGGGACGATGAGACGACGCCGAGCCAGGCCAGTGCAAGAGCGGCAGAAAAAGCCATAGCCAAGTCCGGAATCGATAAAGAGGACATCGAATGTCTACTTCATACTTCCGTATGCCGTGATTTCCTGGAGCCAGCGACAGCCACCTTAGTCCATGATTCTTTGGGCCTCCCTGCCACAGCCACTATCTTCGACATCTCAAATGCCTGCATGGGTTTCGCCAACGGCATGGTAACTCTGGCAAATATGATCGAACTGGGCCAGGTAAAAGCAGGAATTGTGGTTGGCGCGGAGGGCGGCAAGCGACTTATTGATTCAACGATCGATGACCTGTTGAAAGCCCCAGACGTCACCAGGGACAAGCTGAAACACGCCTTCGCCTCTCTAACCCTGGGGTCGGGAGCAGTGGCAGTGGCGCTGACTCGCTCTTCCGTGTCGAAATCTGGACATAGACTCTTGGGGGGAGCGGTTCGCACTGCTTCACAACACAATGACCTCTGTCGCGTAGAAGCTGATACTTATTTCTACGACCCGCGTAGCTACCCCAATATGAGTACTGACTATACAGGGATTCTGAATAATGGAGTGGCATTGGCGGCCGAAACATGGAAGGCCTTCCAGCGAGAGCTGGGCTGGAAAGAGCCAGATGTAAACGGCTTTTTTACCCATCAGGTCAGCTCTGTCCATCAACAGGTATTGTTTCATACCCTGGAGCTGGATCAATCCAAGAGCTTTTCCACCGTGGAATACCTGGGGAACATCGCTTCTTGTTCCCTCCCCATCTCGCTAGCTATAGGAATTGAGGAGGGCCGTGTTAATCCTGGCGATAAGGTTGTGATGATGGCAGCCGGCAGCGGCTTGTGCGTTATTGTGCTGGGTCTGGAATGGTAGCGTCAGGGGGTGACGTCCTAAGTAAGATGGTTACCAAGATGGCTGATGAAACACGAATCGTAATCACCGGCGTAGGTCTGTCGGCACCAAACGGAAACAACCTTACGGAGTTTCGACAGAACTTGCTCGCTGGCAAATCCGGAATAGGGAGAATCGAAACCCACTACATGGGAGAAGTCATAGCCGGTGCGTGCGATTTTGACCCACTGAAGTATCAGAGCAGGAAAGAACTGCGTCGGGGAACGCGAGCAGGGTCTTTTGGCGTTTACTGCTGTCGCGAGGCAGTCGCTGATGCGAAATTGGACCTTGACTCCGTTGATAAGTCGAGAATTGGTGTCTATGTCGGGATTACCGAGCACGGCAACGTGCAAACCGAGAATGAAATCTATAAACTCAAGCAGTTCGGCTACAATCTAGACGTCTGGTCACACCACCAAAATCCAAAAACTGTGGCCAATGCGCCAGCCGGCGAAGTCACCCTGAATACGGGGATTACCGGCCCACACTACACACTGGGTGGTGCTTGCGCCGCCGGCAACCTTGGACTTATACACGGCGTTCAGATGCTGCTGTTGGGTGAAGTGGATCTGGCTCTGGCTGGCGGTGTCTCAGAGGTCATCCACGGTTTTGGTATTTATCTCAGCTTCAAGAATGAACGTGCCTTGGCGAGCCATCCGGACCCCACGAAGGCATCCCGTCCTTTCGATAGGGACCGAAACGGTGTTGTTGTTTCCGAAGGCGGCTGCATGTGCGTTCTGGAGAAATTGAGTGACGCACTCGAGAGAGGGGCCAGGATTTACGGCGAGATCGTGGGTTACGCCATCAACTCGGATGCATGGGATTACGTTCTTCCCAACCCGCAAATGCAAGCTGAGTGCATGAACCTCGCTCTCAAGAAAGCCGGCATATCAGCGAGCGACATCGATATCGTCAACACCCACGCGACTGCAACGCCTGAAGGAGACAAGGCAGAGTGTCAGGCGATCAGACAAGTGTTCGGAAACAACTCAAATACCTACATAAACAACACCAAGAGCTACATTGGCCACAGCATGGGAGCTGCTGGCGCTTTGGAATTGGTGGGCAATTTACCCTCCTTTGAAGACCATATCGTTCACCAGACCATCAATGTGGACAACCTGGACCCCGAGTGTGCCTTTAAGAACCTCGTAATCAACAAGCCCAAAAAGGTGGATAAGGTCGACTATATCCTGAATAACTCTTTCGGAATGTTGGGCATCAATTCCGTCCTTATTGTGAAAAGATTTGCAGGATAGCATCGGGGCAACCTCTTGGCTGGAATTGATATGGAATTGTCTGCTTTGGTAGCTCTGTGGCGTATTCGGAGCCACTCATGAAAGATACTTAGCCAATAGGCGCCAGGGAAACAGAGCACATCATTTCACCAGAGAGCCGAAGGCTCACATAACTTTCTCCCCTTGCAAGACAGGGGAGAAATCTCTTACCAGAGCCTGGATATGAGCTACGACGTTATTATTATAGGGGCAGGGATGTCCGGCCTCGCTGCTGGCATCAGATTGGCATACTACAATAAAAAGGTTTGCATCCTCGAAAAACACTATCGTGTCGGGGGACTAAACTCATTCTACAGCAGGGACGGACATAAATTCGATGTTGGCCTTCATGCAATGACCAATTATGTCCCCGAGGGTACCAAATCAACGCCCCTCCCCAAGCTGCTGCGACAGCTCAAGCTAAGAGTTGAGGATTTTGCCCTCTGCCAGCAACGAATGTCAATGGTCAAGTTCCCGGGGAAAACCCTCAGATTCAACAACAACCTGGACTTCTTTGTGCAGGATGTTGTCGACAACTTCCCAGCGCAAGCCGACAACTTCCAAAAGCTGCTCAAGACTATCTCTGAATACGACGCGCTGGCCCTGGATGCGAAACCAATCTCGGCTCGCGAAGTCGTGGGCTCGATTGTTTCCGACCCCCTCCTCATTGATATGATCTTCTGTCCACTCATGTACTACGGCAACGCCCAGGAAAATGACATGGAATTCGGGCAGTTCGTCATCATGTTCAATAGTATCTTCTGCGAGGGTTTTGCCCGGCCCCAAGCGGGGGTGCGGCAGATCCTGGACGTACTGGTCAAGAAATTTCATGACCACGGTGGTGAGCTAAGGGTAAGGTGTGGGGTGCAGAATATTCAAGTTGCTAACGGCAAGGTTGAATCGGTATTGCTCGATAACGGTGAAGTGCTGACGGCAGACAAAATAATATCATCGGCCGGTTATGTTGAGACCATGAGGCTTCTATCCGACTACGATCCTGTAAGAGTCAAGCGTGATGTGGGGCGACTTTCATTCGTAGAGTTTATCATGGTCCTGGATAGAGAACTTGCGGAAACGGGCTACGATACAACAATCATCTTTTTCAATAACTCGGATAAATTCAGTTATAGGAGACCAGATGATCTGGTTGATGTCTCAAGCGGCGTTATATGCTGCCCCAACAATTTCTACTTCGAAAGCCCACTGCCTGAAGCCATGATCAGGGTAACCAACATGGCTAATTTCGATCTGTGGAACAAGCTGGAGCAGGAAGAATATGAGGCACAAAAAGCTGCCTGGCTTGAAACCTCGCTTAAAGAGGTGGTAAAATTCGTACCAGATTTCCGTGACTCAATCATTTACACAGATGTCTTCACTCCCAAGACGATTCACAGATTCACGGGGCACTTAAACGGCGCGGTATATGGGACTCCAAGCAAGATCAAGACGGGAAGGACACACCTGGAGAACCTGTTTATTTGCGGGACGGACCAGGGGTTTCTGGGGATCGTTGGAGCAATGCTCAGCGGCATTTCCATGGCAAATCTGCACGTGTTGCAGAAGGGATAGAAGAGGGAAAGGTTACTGATGAACGATAGGTTGAAAGACACAAAGCCGGAATATGATGCCGTCGTTATCGGCAGTGGATTGGGGGGTCTTAGTTGTGCCAATATGCTTGCCAGAAGCGGGCATTCAGTTTTGCTGCTGGAGCAGCACTATCAGCTCGGTGGATTGGCTGCCTGGTTCAAGAGGAAGGGGGGGCACATCTTCGACGTGTCCCTGCACGGATTCCCATTCGGCATGGTTAAGACCTGTCGTAAGTACTGGACCCCTGAAATCGCTGACATGATCGTCCAACTCAAGGGAATCAGGTTTGACAACCCTCAATTCTCCTTCACAACAACCTTCGACAGAGAGGACTTCACGCGCATCCTGCGGGAGCGGTTCAAGATACCCCAAGAGAATATCGAAGGCTTTTTCAACACAGCCAGAGATATGAACTACTATGATGAGCAGACGATGACAACCAGAGAGCTCTTTGAAAAGTTCTTCCCTGGCCATGACGATGTCGTCCGCATGCTAATGGAACCGATCACCTATGCGAACGGATCAACCCTGGATGACCCAGCGATAAGTTACGGCATTGTGTTTTCCAACTTCATGAGCAAAGGCGTTTACACCGTTCAAGGCGGGACAGACAAGTTTATCGGGAAGATGCAGGATGAGCTCATAAGAAATGGCGTCGATATCAGGACCAGGTGCCCGGTGGAAAGAATTATCATCGAAGATCAAAAGGTGTCGGGAGTAGTCACGAATGGGCAGATGATCAAGTGTAGGGCTGCTGTCTCCAACGGCAATCTACTATCAACCATTCATAAACTCGCCGGGGACGAGCACTTCTCTCGGAACTTCATGGGAGAAGTAAATGAAGTACGCCTAAACAACAGCAGTTGCCAGGTCTACATGGGCATCAGAAAGGGCGAGAGGTTCGACTACATAGGGGATTTGCTCTTCAGCTCAGTAGCGGAGAAGTTCGACTCCACAATGCTCTGCAGCAGGAATATCACCAGCCGGACTTTCTCTATCTACTATCCGGAGACAAGACCAGGCTCTGACATATACTCGATCGTTTCCTCTACCAATGCCAACTACGAGGACTGGGCAAACCTGTCCGAGGAAGAATACCGCGCTTCAAAAAAGGAGTTGATCGAATCGACGATCGATGCTCTGGACAAATACATTCCCGGAGTCCGGGAGAAGATCGACTATGCAGAGGCCGCTACCCCGAAAACATTTCAGAGGTATACCCTTCACGAACTTGGTGCCTCTTTCGGCACCAAGTTCGAAGGATTAAAGATCAGCATGGGGCTTCACGAGCAGATACCTGGACTTTTCCACACCGGTTCGGTAGGGATCATTATGTCCGGCTGGTTAGGAGCGGCCAACTATGGAGTGATTACCTCAAACAATGTTGACAAGTATCTACGGTCCTGATTTCATTTTGCAGGAGGTGACAGATGTACGATTTCAAGGGACAGACCGCTATCGTAACCGGCGGCGTCAGAGGGATAGGCAAAAGCATTGTCGAGGGTTTCCTGAGGGCTGGTGCCCGGGTTATTATCGCCTCAAACGAACCTGCTACGGAACAATTCAAGCAAGACACCAGTGAGTTCGCTGAGAATGTTGATATCCAAATATGTGACGTATCTAAATATGAAGAAGTTGAAAAATTTTTTGAATACGTAGACAAGAAATATGAAGGCTTCGAGATACTTGTAAATAATGCAGGTATTCGGAAGGATGCTGTCCTGGCCATGATGAAAGAATCGGACTGGCATGATGTGCTGAATGTCAATCTCAGCGGAATCTTCTACATGTGTAAGCTTGCGGTGATGAGCCTGATGCGCAAACGATATGGACGTATTGTCAGTATAACCTCACCCTCCGGCAAATATGGATTTGAAGGTCAGGCAAACTATGCCGCCTCAAAGGCAGGCCTGGTTGCGCTGACCAAATCACTGTCCAGGGAAGTTGCCCGCAGGGGCATTACGGTGAATTGCGTATCACCAGGGTTTATCGCAACCGATCTGATTCAAGACCTTCCCGATGAACTACGCGATTCCTATATAGCACAGATCCCCTTGAAGAGATTCGGGAAGCCCGAGGAGGTCGCTGCCTGCGTTCTTTTCCTGGCGTCCAAGGAAGCGGCTTATGTCAACGGTTCTACACTAGAGGTAACGGGAGGTTTGTAAAATGGAAGATGTTTTAAATGCGATACCTCATCGTCCACCGTTTTTGTTCGTCGACAAGATTGTAGAGTTGACGGAGAACAAGATCAAGGCGACCAGGGAGATGAGGTCGGACGAGTCGTTTTTCCAGGGGCACTTCCCTGGGAATCCGGTCATGCCCGGGGTGCTCATCTGTGAGTCCATCTTCCAAGCCGCGGGGATTCTACTATCAAACATCCTGGGCGGCGTTGGCGGCGGCACCCCCGTGCTGACCCGTATCAACAACGCAAGATTCAAGAACATCGTCAGGCCGGGCGACCTGCTGGAGCTGCAAGCGGAGCTTGTGGAGACAGTGAGCAACGCCTCCTTCATGAAAGGCAGTGCATCGGTTGCCGGGAAGACGGCGGTAACGGTGGAGTTTGCCGTCAGCCTGGTGAAGTCTGAAGTTTAAAGTCGGAACTGAAAGGGGGGCATATGGACTTCCTGGACATCGCAGACAAAACGTTCCTTATCTTCGGGGTAGCCAACAAGAAGAGCGTTGCCTTCTTCGTCAGCCAGGTTCTTTCCGAGGCAGGGGCGAAGGTCATCCATTCAGTTCAGTCTGCGCCACACAAAGAAAGCATTTCCAAGCTTTTCCCAGGTGCAGACATTTACATATGTGATGTCGAGCGGGAAGACGAAATCACAAAACTGGCTGAAGAGGTCTCCAAGAAGCATCCCAAGATTCACGGCATCGTTCATTCCATTGCTTTTGCCAACTACGAAGCGGGAGTCAAGCCATTTCACGAAACAAGGAAGAAAGACTTCATGCAATCTGTTGACATATCCTGTTTCTCGTTGATCAGTATCGTCAATGCATTCAAAGACCTCCTGGATGAAAAGGCATCCGTAGTGACCATATCGATCTCAGCCACGACAATAGCAGCCGAACCCTATAGCTGGATGGCGCCTGTGAAGGCTGCTCTGGACTCTACCTTGTGCTTTCTGGCCAAATCCTTCAGCTCGTTTTCCCAGGTCAGGTTCAACGCGGTCAAGGCCGCGTTGTTGAGAACCTCTTCGTCCGCAGGGATACCAGGGTACCTGGACTATTACCTCTACGCCGAACAACTGACTCTACGTAAGAAAGCTATCGAGACCATAGAAGTCGCCAATGCGGTGGCATTCCTATTGAGCGATCGATCCAGTGGCATAAATGCCCAGAGCATCATCGTGGACTGCGGAATGTCGACCAACTACTTTGACAAAGGCCTCATTGACAGGGCGATGAGGGATTGACCAGGCCAATGACTTTGTTTCCCGTAATCTTGCCAGTTGTCGAAGCCAGACATGAACTCTCTGGAAAAGAAAAAGTGGCCAGGCTTAGCAGCATTGCGCGAGAGGCATTGAGATTGAGTGCCGAAAGGAGCGGAGTGGTCCTGAGAGACCTGCTGAAAGACGAAGACGATGTTCCGTGCCCATTTGACGGCCACTACTGGTCTCTCTCCCATAAACCAAAGTGCGTGACAGCGGTTGTCAGCGAGGAGAAGATCGGGATCGATATCGAAGAAATAAGGCCTCGCTCCGAAGCAATCTTCAGTCTCGTGGCAAGTGACGAGGAATGGGAGTTAGGCAGAGACAAGTGTTGGGATACGTTTTTTCGTTACTGGACTGCAAAAGAGGCGACTCTAAAAGCCATCGGAATCGGTATCGATGGCCTGAAGGCCTGTCGGGTAACCTCGGTTCCCGATGAGAATCATGTTGTCCTGGACTATCGAGGTCGCCTATTCCAAGTTGAGCAAACGTATTACAAGAATCATATTATCTCCGTCCTCAATGACGACAACGAAGTCCAATGGATTATTGCGGATGATTTGATCTACTGTTGAATGACGGGGACAGTTCATGGTTGAACCAGAGACAAAACCGATAGCCAAGATTGCTTACGTCTTTCCCGGACAAGGCTCTCAGGCAGTTGGGATGGGCCATGAACTCTATCAGGGTTCACCTCAGGCGAAACAGGTCTTCGAGGGGGCCGATGAAGCGCTCCAATTTCCCCTATCACGGCTCTGTTTTGAGGGCCCTGAAGAGGAACTCCGCGAGACCATCAACGCCCAGCCGGCGATACTGACAGTCAGCATCGCTTGCTTGATGGCGGCTTCAGAGATCAACGGTACGATGAGGCCTGTCATTGTCGCCGGACACAGCCTCGGTGAGTACACCGCTCTGGTGGCCGCAAACGTCCTTGAATTTGCCGACGCAGTTCGCCTTGTGAGGGAACGAGGGCGCTTGATGCAGGAAGCGGGCAAAATCAAACCGGGAGGCATGGCGGCGATTATCGGTCTCGACGAGGCAACCGTCGAGGAGATATGCATGGAGACAGGTGCCCAGATTGCCAATATCAACTGCTCCGGGCAAATCGTTGTCAGCGGCCCAAAACCGGCAGTGGCACACTCCATGGACTTGGCCCAATCGAGGGGAGCCGCCGGCGCGGTGCCGCTCGAGGTCAGTGGCGCTTTTCATACCGCTCTGATGGAGCCTACGGTTGAAGGCATGGCCCGGGCCATCTCACAGCTCAACTTTCGCCCCCCCGAGGTTCCCATCGTGGCCAACAGCACGGCCAAGCCGGTAACCACCATCGATGAGGTGAAAGAGGAAATCCTGCAGCAGCTATGCCACTGTGTTCGGTGGCAGCCCTCAATCGAGTATATGGTAGAGGCGGGGGTCTCCACCTTCATTGAGGTTGGCCCTGGGATAGTCCTCTCAAAACTGATCAAAAGGATCAGCAGGCAGGTGCAAGTCCTCAATATGGGCGATCTGGAGTCAATCAAGGCGACAAGCCAAAGCCTTTGAGGGACTCACGGCCATAGTCCTCGGTAATAACCACAACTCAGCAGAATCTGAACCCGGTATCTAAGTCCCAGAAGCGTAGCGCTGCCACTCCTGTGGCAACGAATTCCTCGTCGTGACAGGAGTCACGACGCTACATAAGGTGAGTTTCGCACAACTTCCAACGGGTCGCCCCTACCAACGGTATTAGGTTGGTCTGACAAAGCCGTTTTCCGCAATAACCTGTTTGTACCACAGCGCGCTATCCTTGGGAATGCGCCGCTGGGTTTCGTAGTCCACCCAGACAATGCCAAAGCGCTGTGAGTAGCCGAAGCTCCACTCGAAGTTGTCCATGAGCGACCAAACGAAGTAGCCGACCAGGGGCACACCGCATTCAATAGCTCGGTGGGCAGCGGCAAAATGCTGGCGCAGATAGTCCAACCGCCGCTGATCCCGTACCTGCCCGTCCGCATCGGGACCGTCGGAATAGCTGGCACCGTTTTCGGTGATGTACATCTTGCCTGGCTGGTACTCAAAATGCAGCCGGTTCAGCAAATGACGAAGCCCATCGGGATAGACCATCGCGCCGATATCGGTGTACTCGTATTCAGGCCCATGGTAGAGGAGCATCAGTGGCTCTTTCTCGCTTTCGCGGGGGACTTCCGTGCGCACTATCACCGACGAGTAGTAGTTAACGCCCAAGAAATCAGTGGGCGCGGCGATAGCTTCCAGGTCACCTGGTTTGACAGAAGTCAGTCCCTCCGCTGGGAGATGGCCGGCGTCGATATGCTCAGCCACCAGATCGGCGGGATAGTGACGACCATAGAGTGGATCGAGAAACCAGCGATTGACGGAGCCGTCGAACTTGCGAAAGATCGGGAGAACGGCGGTATTCGAGGAACCTGGCACAAGGGGAAACAGGACGAGTGTAATGCCAACCTCAGCGCCAGGGCTGTTGCGGCGCAGCACCGGCACAGACCAACCGTGGGAGAGCAGTAGATGATGGCTGACTTTGAGCGCAGTGGGGTAATCTTTAAGGCCCGGCGCATGCGCGCCCATTTGATGGCCGAAAAACGCTGCCGCCCACGGCTCGTTGTGGGTAATCCAGTGTTTCACCCGGTCCCCCAGGTGGCGGCTGACGACGTCGGCATACTCAACGAAGGCTTCGGCCGTCGAGCGTGCGGCCCAACCACCTTCATCCTGCAGGCTCTGCGGCAGGTCCCAGTGGTACAGGGTCACAAATGGCTCGATTCCGGCTTCCAGCAGCCCGTCCACCAGGCGGCTGTAGAAATCCAGCCCGGCCTGATTCACCTTTCCCCGCCCGGTGGGCAAGATGCGGGGCCAGGAGAGTGAGAAGCGATAGGCCTTGAGGCCCAGTTCTTTCATCAGAGCGATATCCTCAGCCCAGCGGTGGTAGTGATCGCAAGCCACATCGCCGGTGCTGCCATCTTGGATATTGCCGGGAGTATGGGTAAAGCGATCCCAGATTGATTCGCCCTTGCCATCCTTGTCCCAGGCGCCTTCGATCTGGTACGCAGCTGTGGCTGCCCCCCAGACAAAGTCATCAGGGAAAGCACAAAATTGAGAGGTCATAGAATCTTCTCCAGTCGTTAGTTGGCGATGGCAGGCCACACCAATATAGACACGCCCAACTTCGCCGGATCCAGTTGCTACTCTTGTTTCCCGCTCTTTACGCTATCGTATATCTCTTGAGCCTCTTTGGGAGTAGCATTTTCGTGGATGATGGCGCGCAGGGCCTTGATCATGGCCACCGGGTAATCGTTCTGCCAGACGTTCCTTCCCAAATTCACGCCCACTGCACCCTTTTGAATGCCATCGTGAACAAACTCGAATACTTCAAGCTCCGTGTCCACCTGGGGACCTCCCGCCATGACCACTGGAACGGGACAACCCTGGGTCACCCTGTCGAAATTCTCACACCAATAGGTTTTCACCACGCGTGCTCCCAGTTCAGCAGCAATACGACTGCACAAAGCCAGGTAGCGGGCATCTCGCTTCTCAAGCTCCTTGCCCACTGCGGTAACCGCCATTACAGGGATACCGTATTTCTCGCCGTCATCAACAAGCTTCGACAAATTCAACAGCGACTCCTTCTCATAGTCGCTGCCCACAAAGATAGAAATGCCCACCGCCGAAACATTAAGGCGGATAGCCTCCTCCATAGAGGTGGTGAGGCCTTCATTGGCCAGGTCCTTACCCACCATGCTGGTGCCCCCGGACACCCTGAGAATGATGGGTTTGGCTTTGTCGGGGTCTACCGAAGAACGTAATACCCCCCTGGTAATGAAGACTGCGTCGGCATACTGCAGAATAGGCTCAAGAGTTTGGCGTGGATTTTCCAGTTTTCTGGTAGGCCCCTGGAAATATCCATGGTCGATCGGCAAGAACAAGCAGCGCCCGTCCGATTGAATTAGCTGCGCCATCCTGTTCGCCATACCCCATTCCATGTTGGCACTCCTCCCTTCTCCTCAACTGCGCTCCTAGTCTAAGGTAGCACCTTCGGTTAGTCAAGCAGCTTTGGGGGCAAACCTACAGGAGGCAGTTACATGTAATCTTTTTGTAATCCATCCCAAGCTTATCC
>CAYVES010000047.1:3676-15231 GCA_964449845.1 uncultured Dehalococcoidia bacterium | reverse complement strand
CCGATGAAGATAGAAGTTGTGGAATTGCGATGCAAATACTGTAACTCCCGAAACATCATCCGCTATGGTCGTTTCAGGGGCATACAACGGTATTTCTGCAACGACTGTAAGCGGAAGTTTGCCGACAATGATGCACTACCGGGCATGAAAACGTCAGTAGACCAAATTGGTGCTGCTTTGGGTATGTACTACGAGGGAATGTCGCTAAATGCCATTCGCAGGTTGCTAGACCAGACTCACAACAACTATCCATCGGATTCCACAATCTATGAGTGGTTGGCTAAGTTCAGCAAGAAAGCAATTTTTGAAGCCAAAACATATAAACCAGATGTAGGCGATGTTTGGGTTGCCGATGAAACGGTACTCAAGATAGACGGTAAGAATGTTTGGTTTTGGGATATTATAGACTCAAAGACTCGCTTCCTGCTTGCCTCACGTGTATCCAGAACCCGCACTACGAATGATGCTAAGCTATTGATGGAGAAGGCTGCTCAAAGAGTAGGCAAGATCCCAAAGACTGTAGTCACTGACAAGTTGGCCTCATATATAGATGGCATTGAACAGGCCTTTGGTGCTGACTCTAAGCACATCCAAAGCAAGCCGTTTACCCATTGGAACTCGACCAACCTAATTGAACGCTTCCACGGTACGCTGAAGGATAGAACGAAGGTTATGCGAGGGCTAAAAGAAATAGAAACGGCAAGGCTATTCACGGATGGATGGCTAGTTCACTACAATTTCCTACGCCCACATGAGTCTTTAGCTGGAAAGACGCCAGCGGAGAAGGCAGGGGTCAAGTTCCCCTTCAAAAATTGGCTGGATATTGTGCGTCAGCCGCAGATAATAGTGACCAAGCTGAAAGTAGAAGAAGTTAAACGTTCGAGTCAGTATAAACCTCACAGCCAATCTCTTAGGTTCGTTAGTTCGCCGATACCTCAAACCGTAAGCCCCAGAAGTCCCAGACAGGTCACAGGGGTATCTTGGCGAGAAGGCGGGCAGTACGTGTCTATTGGGAGTGGTGGTGGACGCCTATTGTCTCGTAGACCGTTAAGAGGGACTAGGTTACTTAGAAGGAAACCAACACAAGCTACGTTATCGAGGCTACGCTTCTAAAATAAAACTCTTTGAGACGATAAAAAGACCTTGACACATAATTGGCAACTATTATAAAGTCAGTAGTTAGAAGTTCTAGATAAGAATTGGACAAAAAGGGGAGGTTATAGTAAGATAGTACTAGGCAGGGGGTATTGACAAGAAGTCGTCATTATGATAAAAATTCATTGCATTAAGTACCCCCTGCTGTTAAAACAACAGGGGGAAATGATTGCCCCCTATTGCTAGAACCAATAGGGGTAATTGAACTCAAGCCCCACTATCAAGTGGGGCTTCTTCTATAGGTACGTCCAACAAGCAGTCTTCCAGAAACTCTCTGGATAATTCCACTCTTTTGTCAGCAGCTTCTCTAAGGGTCTTAGCCCAACGGTAACCTGGGACACAAGCACTCTCGACTCGTTTAGATGTATGCTCACGTATGAAATCAACAGCTTCGGCCAAATCGCTATCTCCCGACACTAGAATAGCAACATCATATAGGTCTCGCACTGCCATACTAACCATGTCCACCACGATACGTGTGTCTACACCTTTTTGCACATGTGTCGTTCGGGTCTGCTTTTCCGAGCACTTTCGACATTCAAAGTCAATGTCTCTAGGAACTATTCTGCCTTTTCTCACCTGCAGGTAGTCTATCCAGCCCAACTTATCGAGGAACCTCTGGTGAGCCTTTCCTGCTGTTGTACTCGGTCTAGGGCTTGGAGTTGTATAGAAGAAGATTCGCTGCAATTGTCTACCATTTGCTAACTTTTCTGCTAGCTTATCGATTTTTACACCTCTAGTCATTTTTAAGTCGTCTTTCATACCAGAATAAAGATTTGCCCCATCAATGAAAACCACTACACGACTTTCACTCGACATCCTATACCTCCTATAACTAGCTAATAGGTTTGTAGCTAAGCTAATCCATTCTGATTGGCTCTGAGACTATATATCTCCTCGCAAACAATTCTTATAATGATTTGCTATTCGAGTAACCCAATCGCACCCATGCCATATTCATCGCTCTAATAGGGTCTTTGCCCCTAAAGTCAAATCTTCTACGAATTAGCTCGTTTAGAAGCTCTCTCTTAGCCATATGTGGATACTGTGCCTTCAATTCCTCAACTACTCGTACCAAGCCACTCACTTCCCTTCGCCTTCGTACCTTTTGTGGCGCTACAACCTTTTCAGTACCACCGTTCAATCTGTACACACCTTTGCCCACGCGCACAAACTCTGGACTTCTATTCAGTACTGAGTACACCGCCGAATCGGCATTTTCTGGATTGCCAAAAACATTGGCTTTCTTCATCAACGTAATAGCATATCTGGCAATGAGTAAGCCATCATTAAGAGACGCAATCAACTGTAGTATTTCTCTGTAAGTCTTACCGTCAAAGTCTTTTAGGTTAAGTTCCTGAGATGTCTGTCTTAAATCCGTACCTATCATCTCTTGATATGCTCTTAGAGTCTCTTCCAATGCCCACTCTCTTTGCTCAAGGGCTGCCATACGTTTTTGAGCCTCAGATTGAATTAACTCCTTATCTCGCCTCACTCGTTCCAATAATTCCCTCGTTTGAGCCTCCCATCCACTCATGGTATTCATTTGATACCTCCTGCTTGTATTCCCTATCACACACACACAACAAAAACTGAGTAGTTTACAACCACAACCGAATAGTGTTACTCTAGTAACACAGTTGGGGGCTAGGGGAGTTGAACCCCTGTGTCCCGTTTTAGAGACGGGCATCCTGCTACTAGATGAAGCCCCCCACTATAAAGCCAGCTTTAGGTGTGCGCCTCGAAGCTGGCTTTAATATAGCACAAAAGTCCTGGTTAGTCAATTAGGCAAAAGGTACTATTTTTCAGTATACTTTCCTTCACCACTAATTCCCTCAAAAATCTTCACCAACCACAACCGAGTAGTACCGGGCAATCCCTGGCGTTGACATTTGTGGCAAAAAGTGGTAAAAGGTACTCTACCACGAACTGCCGTTATGAATGCTAGCTGATTTGTGGCGCTCTGTTATGGTCTGGCCGCGCTGAGGGACAGGTCCCTCCAGTGTTTTTGTGTGCGTGGTTATTTGATAGATTGCAGACATACGGTGTTGGCGATGAGGAGTCCAATGTTGTATGGTGATTGATATGGCGAGTCCTGCTCAGGACCTTTTTTGAAGTGTAACCAGAAAGGAGAACCATGAGCAAAGAAGAAAGGTACGATATTGTAATCATAGGTGCGGGCCACAACGGCACAACGACGGCTGCGTACCTGGCCAAGTGCGGACTAAGCGTCTGCCTTCTGGAGGAGAGGCCGGAGTGTGGCGGGGCGCAGGAGACCACAGAGCCCATCGCGGGGGTGCGCATCCAGCCCCATGCCATCGCCAACTACGGGGGTTCAGCTCCGGGCTGGGAGCAGCTGGAGATGTGGAAGTATGGCTTCCGCATGGACTGGAAAGCCGGCGCGTATGTGCCGTTAGATGTGAACAGGAGAATGCTTACCACCGATGGGCTGTCGGTGGTAACCGATAATGATAAGATGGGGTGGGCCAAGATCTGCGGCATGCTGACCGACCCCCCGTTCTTCAAGGATCTGATGCGGGCCACTTTCTGGTGTCCGCCGCATCCCCCTGAGGTTGAGCTGAACGAGGATACCATCCCCTTCATGCAAGTGTACAAGCAGCACCAACCGGACATGTGGACCAAGGAACTGCTCGAGATAACGATGTTCGATCTGATGGACGAGTACCTGGAGACGGAGCCCTTCAAGGTAAACCAGGCGTACATAGCCCTGGTGTCAGGAGCCCACGGCCACATGGAGGGGGGAGCCATCCCGGCCCTGTGCAGCGTGGCAACCGTCCTGCCGCCTGCTATCGCCATGCCTGTGGCCCCGCGCGGAAACATCCACGGCTACTATCACGCCCTTCTGCGCGCTGCCATAGCGCACGGCACCATCGTGCGGACCTGTTGCCCGGTGGAGGAGATCATTATCGAGCATGGGCGGGCAGTCGGGGTGCGGCTGAGGGACGATGCTACATGGGGCGCGAAGAAGATCTGGGCGGACAAGGCGGTAATCAGCGCCGTTCACATTAAGCCCACCTTCCTCGAAATGATCGGGCCGCGACACCTGGACAAGGGCTTCTTGCAGCGAATAAAGGATCTCAGCCTCAAGGGCGGAAGCCTGTACATGGCCCATTTCCTTACCCGTGAACGGCTTCGTGTCCGTCCCAAGTTCCGTAGGCCGGAGTACAAGTATGAAGAGTACGGGTCTTTTGTAGGTCCGTTCTACCCCATGGACTCGCGAGAGCTGTACTTCGAACACGTGACGGAGGTGCTTGGGCACCAGCGCAACCTCACCATCCCTCCGGAGAGGGCGATGTACGGTATGGTTGCCAGCGAGACCTACGCTGAGTGTCATCCCCAGTGTACGCGCCCCGGCCTCCATATCAACGGGCCTTTGTTCATGCTGGTTCCGACACCGCAGTACAATGTGGATGGCGTCGAGGGCATGGAGGACAAGGCCAAGTGGGACGAGTACATGAGAGTCGCGCTCAGCCAGGTGGTCGAGAACCTCGACTCGGACAACCTCGTTCGCATTTTCTCAGACGGTCCGTGGGACCAGGAGTTCCGCAACACAGGGATGCTCGGCGGCTCGTGGTATGGCCTCCGCTGTGACCGGGACGAGTGGTGGAACGAGCGTCCGCTGCCCGAACTAGCACGTTACCGGGTGCCTGACATCGAAGGGCTTTACCTTTCTCATCAGTCGTCAGCCCACCCCGGAGGTCTGTGCCTGATGGCCGTGGGCTACAACCTGATGCACATCCTCATCGAGGACGGCATCGCCGAGCCTGGAGACTGGTGGTACGCTTCCCCGTGGTACATTCCAGAAAAGGGGAAGATATCGGCGATACCGCAGCGCCCGGAATCAGTGGCGACTCGCTGAGGCCATCAATGAGCCTTTGTATAGAAGCGTAGCGTTGCCACTCCTGTGGCAACGAATTCTCCGTCATGACAGGAGTCATGACGCTACCGAGGGAGGAGAGAGATGCAAAAGAGAGAACTGGTCGGCCAGCCACACCCACAGTGCTCCTTCTCTGAGTTCCCCGCTGAGAGCGACTGGGATGCGGTTATCATCGGCGCCGGACCCAACGGCCTGATAACGGCCGCATATCTCGCCCGGGCGGGCCTCAAGGTTGCTCTGGTCGAGCGCCGCTACGAGGTCGGCGGTGGCCTCGCTACCGAGGAGATCCTCTTCCCGGGCTACTACTCCAACATACATGCCATCTATCACCTGATGGTCGACTATATGCCCGCCATCAAGGACTTCGAAATGGACCGCCACGGTCTGGTCTGGATCAAGCCCAACCTCCAGACCGCCATGGTCTTCGACGACGGCGGCTCGCTCCTGCTGACACGCATGATCGAAGACACCGCCGATTCCTTCCACAAGTTCTCCGACAAGGACGCTGTCGCCTTCGGTAAGTTGATGAGGGGCTGGCGCCGCATAGTGAGCGAGATACTGGCGCCTGCCACCTATATACCTTCCATGGCTCCCGTGGATCTAAGCGTGGCCATGCAGCGCACCGAAGTTGGCAGTGAGATGCTGGAGCTTGTAGAGCAGAGCCCACTGGAGATCATCACCAATAACTTCGAGAACGACCGGATAAGGGCTCTCTTGCTGTACGTCAGTTGCATGTGGGGGCTGGATCCCAGGGAGACGGGGATAGGTTTCTACGTCCCGCTCCTTCTCGACCGCGGCGTGAACAAGTGCTACTGCCATGGCGGTTCACACAAGCTGGCCGGCGCCCTGTCGCGCGAGATCGTACGTGCCGGCGGCACCATCCTGGAGTCTTCCGACGTCACCAAGATCAACATGCAGAACGGCTCCGTCTCCGGCATCGAACTCGGGGAAGGCCGCACCCTCAACAGCGAAGTCGTCATATCCAGCCTCGACCCTCACACCACCTTCTTCGACCTCATCGGCGCCGAAAAGCTGCCGCCAAACCTCAAGGATTCTGTCGAAGGCTGGAAGTATGACAAATGGAGCTACAACACCCTGCATGTCTTATCGGAGGAGGCCCCCCGCTATGCCTGCGGCGACCACTGGGTCGATGAGTCCTTCATGACCATCTTCGGCTTCGAGAGCACCGACCAGCTTCTGGCCCATTGGGATAACGTTGTGGCGGGCAAGGTCAACGACAAGATCCTCGGCGGACATTCCACCTGCGAGAGCTTCCTCGATTCCCACCTCATTCGTAGGCCGGGCAAGCATGTCTCCTTTTTCCAGATGCACGCCCCCTATGATATCGAGGGTGGCTGGGACAAGCGGGGCCCTGAGCTCGAGGAGGCAATCCTGGCCAAATGGCAGAAGGCAGCGCCCAATATGAGGCGCGAGAACATCGCCATGACCAGCCAGGAGACCCCGGTGGACATTGAGATACGCTTCCCGAATATGCGCCGCGGCTCAATCAAGCACGGCGACTACACGCCGGTTCAGATGGGTTGTTTCCGCCCCAACCAGGATTGCTCTAACCACAGCACTCCCATTCAGGGCCTCTACCTGTGCGGGGCCTCCACTTATCCGGGAGGCTTGGTGCTCGGAGGGCCAGGCTATCTCGCAGCCAACAGGGTAGCGGACGACCTAGGCGTTACGAAGTGGTGGAAACCCACAAAGGAGATGGAGAAGTACATTAAGACGTACCTGGATTGACCGCTCCGGCTGTGGGAGAGCATCCTGTCCGCTCGCGCCTGGATGTCAGTAGTGTCGTGATTTGTCAGTACCTGCGGTCTGGCTGTTCGAAGTAACAAGATGCCCGCACGCTCCTACGGAATGGCTCGCAGCAAGAGGTATCCGACACGAAGTCACAGGAGAGCAGCGGAGTCTTTATGTCAAGGAATCGCTCGAAGCCGCCGACAGATTGACATGAACCGAGCAGGAAAGCGGCACCCGCTACCTCTTCAACCAAGTGAAGGATAAGGGGGACATGAAGGTCCTAGCATTCAACGGAAGTCCGAGGAAGGACGATGGCATCACCGGCAGGGTTCTGACCTATTTCCTGGAGGGGGTGCGACAGGGAGGGGCTGATGTGGAGTTAATCTATCTTGCCGACAAGAAGATCGGCTACTGCTGGGGTTGCCTGGAGACCTGCCTGATGCAGACGCCCGGCGTGTGCGTTCAAAAGGATGACATGGTCGACATCCTGATCAAGCTGAGGGAAGCGGACATGGTGGCGTACGCGACGCCGGTGTTTATCGACGGCATGACGGCCCAGATGAAAACCCTGATGGACCGATCTGTGGCTACGTTGCAGGGGTTCCTTGAGATACGCGATGGACACTTGAGGCACCCAACATGGGACCACAAGCGGAGCAAGATGGTCGTGGTCTCCACCTGCGGCCTCAGCGAGATGGATAACTTCGATCCCCTGCTGGTGCACTTCCAGGCAGCGGCAAAGCAGCTCGACATGGAGTACATGGGTGCGCTGCTTCGACCCGCCGGGATGGTTCTGGACACCGTGGCTCAATCCCAGCCGGAGAAGATTGAGTCGATCTATGAAGCAATGAGGAAGGCGGGGTATGAGATTGTGGTCCAGGGCAAGATGTCGCCCCAAACGCTGGAGACCGCCGCTCAGGAGATAATCTCTCCGAAGGAGTACGTGGAGTTCGCAAACCCAGCAATACAGATGTTGATGGATCAGGCGAAGAACGAACCTCAATAGCGTCGTGCTCACGCTGCTGCGGCCGATGACCTAATCCCGATTATTGTACCACCTCTAAGGTTAGAGTTGCCGACATGCCGAAGAGTGTGTTATCTCCACAAAGCTACAATGTCCCACTTCTGTAGACTCCATACACTGACGCTGAAGGGAAGATACTATGGATAAGAAAGAGCTTGAGCAGACGATAATGGAACACCTCAAGAGGCACAACGGCGGTACGTTGTCTACCGTCAGGGAAGATGGCACCCCCCAGGCCAGCGGCATCACCTACGTCAACGATGGCCTTACCGTCTACTTCGCCATGGATCCGGAGAGCTACAAGAAGAAAAACGTAGACCGCAATCCCAACGTAGGGCTGGCCATCTTCAAAGACTACTATCGTTGGGACAGAACTAAGGCAGTGCAGCTAGCGGGGAAGTGCGAAATAGTAACCGACAAAGATGAAATTGCCAAGATTGAAACACTAATAGTAGGGAAATTCCCCTGGGTGGTAGGCTACGCCAGTGTAATGGAATGGGCCACCAGGGTAGGACCCGTGCCCTACTATAAAATAATCCCCAAGACAATTGCCTACCTGGACTATCACAAGTTTGGCTTCAACCAGTATAAGGTTCTGGAACTCTAGGGAACACAGCTCCTCCTCCCAGAGAACGAGGAATACCTGATACCTGCCCCAGCCAGGGAGGAATAGGGAGCGAGATTGGTCAGGGGTAGGGGAAAATCTGAGATCACCATGCGGGAGTTCTATGACCTTATGACGCTCTGCGCCGTCCCTAGGTATCACCACCAACGAAAAGCTCATACCTGAAGTCGCACACCGGTGCGCCGTTGGCGAGAGTTCCGGCACGCTTGAACCTATACCCGACTGGGCTCAACACCCTGGATATGGTGACCTCGTCGCCGTAACACGTCGAAGGATAGCACAGGTAGGGATCACCGAACCCTTTGGCGACTTCATGCCAGGCGCAGTACTTTATGTTGAAGGCAATCGCGCTGGCCGTGTCTTCGACTATCTCCATCTCATGGAGGCCGGCACGCACATTGGCTGCCATCGAAGCCTTGAAGTACTGCTTGAAAGACTCAAAGAAATCCCCGCACGCTTTGTACTCCTCGACTGACGGCCACATCGGTGCCATCAAATCGTACATCGTCATGTCTAACAACTTGCACTGTATCTCCGTGGCCTTTTCCATCCCCACCATGTCCGCCAAAGCCCTCATTACTCCGATCCGCTGGATGATTCCGTCTATAAAACTCTCGTCCACAAGTCCACGTTCCCTGAGAACCGACCAATCGTGACCCTTCATGAGATTGGTCCATCTCGCCGTCTCCGCCTTCAAGCTCTCCACCCCACCGGGCCCCAATTCTCGGCGCAACTCCTCATCCATTGCCTTGCTCATCTCTCTCCAGCGTTCCACGCCCTTGGGATCAGGAATACTATCCATCAATCCCTTTCCGTAGTTCCTGAGGTCTTCCACCCTCATGTCTCAACTCCCTCGTCCCGATCGGGATTTCCCATATCAACTACTGTGGCTATGCTAAGCTAGATCTTCCTTAGGCTTGGAACTTAGAGTTTGATCCCTATTTGTTCCAGTTCCTGTCAAAAGGTCATGGTCTCAAAGGGTTGCGGCAGTCTAATTTCAGTGTCCGGTACACTCCGACTTATCCGCTTCAGAAAACCCCTCAGATCCACGGTAGGCAGAGTCGGAGGCTTCAGCTGAGGGCGTACGGGAGCAGAGAAATCATCAAAATGAAACGGGACAACGATTTTCGGCTTCACAATTTCCAACAAACGGCTGGAATATCCAGGGACTTTCTTCCATCCTGGAACGCACATGAACAGGACATCGCAATGGTGCCCATCCAATTCCGATTCGATGAAATTGGCGCTTCCAGCATCCATGAATATCTTCCCCCCCATCTCCAGTTTAGGCATATACACAGCGCCGAGCCGGTATTGGCTGGCCTTCAAAGGACGTTGTGCACTTGGGTCTATGTCTCCCTGATAGGGTATGCGGCCAAAGACCACCAACCCGTGCATAGATGGAATCATAGTCACTGCTGCATCGCCGGGAAGTTCGACCCGTTCGCCCCCTTGGCATATGGTAACGCGGCCCGGCATATCGTGCATGGCCATGAGCTTCTCAAGGCTGAGGCTGCCCACCAGAGGGCCGTCGAAATGTTTTGAGAATTCTGGAATATCCAGCGCATGGTCGAAGTGCGTGTGTCCAACGATAATCGCTGACAATTTTCCGGGAAGCTTTTCCAAATAACTCTCAATTGCACGGATGTTCGGTGTCAGACGCCCGAAGAAGACTTTGAGTTTTCCCGGCCTCGAGTGATAAGGGTCGATCAGGATAGTCTGACCATTGTGCGTAAATTCAAGCCCCGCTGCTCCAGTCCAACGAACATTAACCATTCCTGTCACCCTTTTTCACATTATGATTGGTCGGGATTCCCCAAGTCAACAACTGTGGCCATACTATTACCCATGCACGTGTCTGTCAAGGAGGCTTGAGAGCGTGGGTTCGCTGTGATGCTAAAGCGGAAAAGACAAGCGGTTGATCGCCTTCGCACCCGCTCGACGTCGATGGGGTCGCGGCGTGCAATACCCACGTCAGGTGACAAGGGCGACCGCGAACTGTCAGGTTGCGAGTTTGAGCCGCCCCGGATTCGAGCTGGCTGACCTGGGTATTCGTAGACTTCCGATATCATGTCTACGCGGAGAAACCGAACTCGAAGCAGGAGCCTGTCCAAGCGCATAGTGGCCTGTGGATTCCATTGCGTACCAGAGAGGGCCCACCGGTTGCGTCTCAGTCTTTGGTAGTTACCACTATCGTACTGCGATGCGGTCTGGCCCAAACCGCTCGGAGGGAGCTGGCGACTTTGGTCTCAGGTGGTCCATCTGACACTCTGTCTACCTCAGGTAAATCGCCGAGGATCTTAAGAAGTGGAATGGGACTAGTGAGGCGAAGTTCTATCCTGAGACCCTTAGCCGTAGGCCGTGTCAGATTCACTTCCTCTATTTGAGGGATTTGCTTCAAGTTCTTATGCAGTTGCATCATTCGGTCGAAGACCACTGGCGCCGGAACTTGCAACTCCACGGTTCCCTCATAAAGAGGGTGGCTGCCCTCTTCCGATCCTTCCCCCGGCCGTTCACTGGCAGCCTGCGTTCCCTGCGGCTCTTCGCCAGTTACCTCTTCTTCTGCGCAAGCCCTGGTTTCGAGTTCAGACTCAGAGTCGGGCTCCTCATGTTCGCCATGAGGCTTCTCTTGGAGGTCTTCAGCTGCCCAGTCTACCCCCACAGTTGCGACGCCTTCTGCTTGAGCCGGTTCTGGACCTGTGGTCTCCGAAATTGACATGTCCATAGCTTGTGCACCCTCTTCCAGCCTCAGCGTTGAAAGCATTTCCTCATAGATCCTTCCGAATGTCTGTTTTATCTCACTTTCGGCCGTCTTCTTGCTTCTCGCTAGCAACCGCGCAGCTTCCTGTTTCGCAGCTAGCACTTCCTTTTCTGCCTCCTCTTCCGCTTTCCTCAACACATTCTGTCTTTGCTCCTCAGCAGCATCTGCTGCCACTCTTGCCGATTCCTCAGCCTCCTGCGTCGCTTTGGAAATGATTTTCTTGGCCTCCTGCTCTGCGACGGCTTTCGTTTTCTTCGCTTCCGTTCGCGCTCGTTCCAGGATACCTTGAGACCGCTGTTCTGCTGTTGATACTTTGTCCTGAGAGGTCTTCTCCGCTTCA
>CAYVES010000047.1:0-3576 GCA_964449845.1 uncultured Dehalococcoidia bacterium | reverse complement strand
GGAGTCCGCTTCAGTTTTGGCCTTCGCCTCTGCGTCGCTGATAATCGCAGTGGCCGTCTCGTTCGCTTGCTGTTCAATCTCTGTCAAGGTCTGCTGCGCCTGCTTGTTGGCCTCCATCACAGTGCTCTCAGCAAGTCTTTTCAGGGATTCAAGGTTTTCCAGCTCGACAACGTATTCGCTGTTTTGTTCTATCAGGTTGCCAACGAAAGAGAATACTTCTCCTTCGTCCAGACCGTTCTTAACTACGGTGAACTGCCGTCCCCAGAGGTTTCTTACCTTACCTTCTTTCTTCTCCACGGTGTCCTCCTCCCTTCGCCGCTCGTTTGCCTCCTTCAGCCGATAGCTTGTCGATAGCCCATTTGCCGATTGCTCTTTGTGCGAACTTCCAGTTTTGAGTCCAGCAGACTGTGAGCGGCTCAGCCAGCCCACTGTTTCTCCAGTCGACCCACTTAAGAGTACTATAGAATGTAATTCATCGCCTGTAAATGGTACTTCGAGAGTAGGCGGACTAGTATTTTCGTCGTGCATTCCCAGAGCAAGGCTAGTACCTTCGCCACCCCCCTTCTCCTAACAAAGCCTACAGCGTCCGCTCCGGTCTGGCATTCGATAGTACTCGTCCTGGCCCGTACGAACGCTCACTCGGCGTTGCAGTACGGCCGTTCCTCGGATGCTCTTGAGCGTCATAGGCGATATGGACCGAAAGTAAGCTTGCGTTAGATGATAGAAGCAGCTCAACAGTGCCTTGATCCGTATGCCCTCTGTGTTGACCGCAGAAGACCAGGTTTTGGAGGCTCCTTCGTCGTCCAATGACTTTGGTCACTAACGAGAGCTTACTAATTACTCTGGCCTCACATGACTAAATCACTATTTCGGAGACTTCGAATTAGTGTTAAGGTATCGTCGAGGGATGTAACACACTACTATCCCGTAAGGTAGGACCGCCTTATGCGATCGCGACGAAGAAGGCGTTTCTTCGCAGGCTTGCTTATTGCCAGCGGCGTCGGCGCCGCCTTTTGTATAGCATTCTGGTTCAATCTGCTGAGCGGTATGCAACTGCAAGGCAGCGACTTTCTTTTCAAAGCAGCGAACGTGTATCGAAGCTCAAGCCCAGAAGGGAGAGTCATCATCGTTGGTATTGACGAAAAGAGCCTGGACCAACTGGGTCATTTGCCGTCGTGGCCACGGTCCTACCACGCACATCTGATAGACGTGCTTACTGACGCTGAGGCACGAGTAGTAGTCTTCGATATTCTCTTTTCCGAGCCAGCGCCCGGCGATGAACAGCTAGCACAGTCTCTTAAGGATGCTGGAAACGTGATCTTACCAATTGTATACGCCCCCGCACAAAACGAGCCCACAGGAGTAGGTGAGTCGATGGAACCCGGAGGTTTTATCAGGTCCTTGAACATTCTTGAGGAAGGTGCCGTTGCTGTGGGACATGCCAATGTGCTTCCTGATAATGACGGAGTGGTAAGAAGACTACCCCTCGCCATCCGCAATGATGAGGTGTACGAGCCGGCGCTGGCTGTTGCTGCTGTCGCCAAATATCTGCGGCGTCCTCAAGCTATTGAATCTCCCATTGAGAACAACTGCTTGTCTTTCGCTGGCCGGTCGATTCCGCTCGACGATGCTAACGGCATGCTCATCAACTACGTGGCCGGTTCGGCAGATGCAGGTGCGCCAGTAGGTTTCCAAAGTGTATCCTATGTAGATACCCTGAGAGGCGAGGTGGACCCAGCTATCTTTCAGGACAAGATCGTTGTCATTGGTGCCACAGCCAGCGGACTCGGGGATGTGTTGTGGACCCCTACGGGTAGGATGATGAACGGCGTCGAGATTCATGCTAACGCGATTCGCACCATTTTGACCGGGGATTTCCTTAGGGCTGCGCCCTTTGGCGTCACCACCGTCTTGATAATGATACTGGCACTTCTTTGTGGCTTGCTAGTGCTGCGTCTCCGAGTTCTTTGGGCAACGCTCTCAGCTTTACTCATTTGTGCTGTGTACTTCCTGACCGCCTTCTCTTTCTTTGACAAAGGCATAATGCTCAACATGGTGTTTCCACCTCTGGCTATCCTTGGCACATTTGTGGGAGTCAACCTATTCAACATCACCTCCGAACGGTCTGAGAAAAGGGAAATAACGAAAACTTTTGGCCGCTATGTCTCGTCATCGGTGGCGGAGAATATATTGACGGCGTTGGAAGAGGGTGAGCTGAAGTTGGGTGGCCAGCAGCAGGAGGTAACCGTAGCATTTGCCGACGTTCGTGGTTTCACCAGTATGTCCGAGAACATGCAACCAGAGGAGTTGCTCAGAGTGTTAAACATTTATCTTTCTGTAGTTATTAAAGAGGTCCTCAGGCATGGGGGCATGGTAAACAAATTCGGTGGAGACAGCGTCATGGCGATTTGGAACGTGCCGACACGCTGTGAAGGGCACGCTCTGCTGGCAACAAAGGCAGCTATTGACGCACAGTGCGCAATTAGGGAGTTACAGCAGAACGATGCAGCGTTGCCAAAGATGGATTTTAGTATCGGCATCAACACGGGCAAAGCGGTGGCCGGCAACCTGGGCTCTGAAGACCGGGTGGAATACTCTGTGGTTGGCGATGTCGTCAACATCGCTGCCAGGCTGACCAGTGTTGCTGAAGGTGGAAAAGTGTGGATCGGCTCCGACACCTATGATCTTATAGGGGATTACTGTGTGGCAAAGCCGTTGGGGACGCTTGAGGTAAAAGGGAAACGGGAGCCAATCAGGGCATACGAGGTGGTGGATATACGCCAGTAATCTGTGGATTTGGTATGTTAGACAGCTCACAAACTGCGATTTGCTGGCTCGCAGAGTTTCAGAAATAAGGCAGGGAGCTACAAGAGTGATGCAGATGCGAGCATTGGCTGCGCTTCGGCGGATGCTGAACCAGGAAGATGGGTTCATAAGGGTATCGAAGGCTGGCTTGATGGTGCGGTTCCACGAAAGGTCTATTCGAGCCAGAGCCGCAGAGCCACCCCGAGACGCAGGAGCTAGAGTGCTCAAAATACCGTGGAGAAGATTGGTACACGCGCCAATCGGGCCGCGCGCTCTGGCTTTTGCAGGAACGTTCCTTTTGCTCATTGCGATCGGAGGCAGTCTCTTCATGATCGTCAGCCTCAGCTCTTCGTTGCAGTCTGACGCACTAGCTTCTCAGTGCACTGTTAGCATCCTCAGCGGGAGTGTCGAGGTACAGATACCAGGTTCACACACTTGGCAACAGGCTGACGATGGCATGACTCTACGTGCGGGTAGCAGGGTTCGGACCGCGGAGGACTCGCACGCTGTACTGACTTTCTTTGAGGGAAGTAGTATCAAGCTCGAGCCCTGTACCGATATCCAAATTCAGCGAGTCGAGCATGTAGACGAACGCTCCACTGAGGTTGTCCTGAAGCAATGGGTGGGCAAGACTTGGTGTCGCGTTGTGAAGATGATAGCCCCTGGCTCGCGCTACGAGATACAGACACCGTCGGCTATCGCCTTAGTGCGGGGCACTCTGTTTGAGACAGAGGTGGATGAAACAGCGTTGACGACGGTTCGTACGACTGA
>CAYVES010000046.1:13998-15390 GCA_964449845.1 uncultured Dehalococcoidia bacterium | reverse complement strand
TTGTTGCCATCTCCACGCTCCTTCTCTCAATGTTTCTCTTCCTATTGTGAACCTGTAATTAGCACTCTCCATTTGAGAGTGCTAATTTACTCTAAGATAACGTAGGAATGCCAGAAGCGCAAGTCTACTGAGAGCTATCTACGACTATTGACAGCAATTAGCAGCTTACTGTGGCCTTCTAGCTTCTGTTCTCTTCTGCCTTTAACCCGCTGGCTTTGATATTCCCTATTAACGTGGGTTTAGCTCTTCGAGACGCGTACCGAGTTAGGACAATTGGCGAATATCGTCCATTTATGTTTGCCCCGGCAGGCGGCATCTGTTACATCGACTGTTTCTCTGTTGATATGATCCCGTTATCAATCAGAAACTGTATGATTTCAGCAGCAGCAGCGTGCGGTAGCTTTTCTATTATCTTTGAACTCTTCTGCTGGACACCCCCTGAAATGATGAGCTTCATTCTTTCCGCTGGGGGTAGGCTGATGTCGATCGTGGCGGTTTTCTTCAGCCTGGGTTTTGGCTGAGAAATGCCCAGAGGGACAACCGTTGGCTCGATATCTGTCACATCTATTCCTATTGCCCTGGCATCAAGTTTGGTTATCTCTTTCTTGAGGCCAGCTAATATGGTTCGAAGCGGTGGATAGATAGGTTTGCATAAAACGCTGTCTACTGCGAACACTGCTGGCAAGGGACTCTCTACAATTTCTCTGTCACCACCCTTGAGACGCCGATGAACGATCGCAGTATTTGTGTCAGCAAAGATATCTATTCTGGTAACAGCCGTTACCAGGGGCAGGTTCAAGGTTTCCGCTATCCCTGCTCCGACAAAACCATTGCCCTCATCCGTCGACTCATTGCCACACAAAATGAGGTCATGCTGGACTCTAGCGATCTGCTTTGCTAGGATAACGGAGGTTGAATGCACATCCAGATTATCGAAGGCTTGGTCACACAGATGTACTGCTTGATCGACTCCCATTTTCAAGCAACTTCTTAATACCTCTTCTGCTCTGGGTGGACCCAGCGTAATTGCTGTGATTTCTCCCCCGCTCTTCTCCCTGATTCCAATTGCTTCGCTAACGGCTACCTCATCTGTGGGGTTCATTATGTAGCGGATGTTCTCAAGACTATTGGTTCGTATGTCGAATCTAACAATTGTCGAGTCTGGAACCTGTTTGACGCAAACAACGGTTCTCATTTTCCTGCTCGAGTCTAATCCCCCCTGCCCCCTTTACAAAGTGGGAAGGGGAAGTCCGCCTTTCCTAAAGGCGGATTCAGGGGGACTACGACCGTTTCAACTAGTTGGCTTGACTATTTCGCGCAACTGCTTTGTCAGTTCTGGTATTACTTCCTGCATATCTGCAACAACCATCAGGTCAGCCATCTTAGCTATTG
>CAYVES010000046.1:0-13898 GCA_964449845.1 uncultured Dehalococcoidia bacterium | reverse complement strand
GGTATTACTTCCTGCATATCTGCAACAACCATCAGGTCAGCCATCTTAGCTATTGGGGCGTTTCGATCGGTGTTGATTGATACCATGAACTGTGAGCCCTTTATGCTAAGAGTGTGATGAAAAGCGCCTGAGATCCCACAGATAAGGTAAAGTCTGGGGCATATGGTTTTCCCTGTTAACCCGATTCTCCTTTCGTCGGCTATCCAGCGTTCATCGGTGGCACGCCTGCTTCCGCCGATCGAGGCACCTAGAACGCGGGCCAGTTCCTCCACTGCGCTGAGGTTTTGGGCACTGCCCAGCCCCTTGCCAACACCGATGACTATTTCAGCTTCGCTGACGCAGACAGCACAGGGATCGGCTTTCAGATAATCGACTACCCTGGTTCTGCTAGTCCTGGGATCTATTCGTATCCTGGCTTCAACAACGCGGGTATTCTTCGCCTCTTTGGCCTTTTGCAGACTTAGCGACTGTGTATCGATAGTGGCTATGAGCGGCTTTCTGAGCAGGGCGACCGTAGCTTGAGCATTTCCGCCGTGTAGGCTTCTGCGTGCAGTTAGCTTCCCCTCTCTATCCACTTCTATTTCAGTATAGCGAGCTACCAAAGCCGCTTTAAGCCTTGCGGCAAGCCTGGGTGCGAGATCGTTACCTGTAGTGGTTGCTGCTAACAGAATGATAGATGGCCTGTCTGACTCAACCAGTTGTGCCAGAACATTGACATAAGCCTCACCGCTGTACGCTTCCAAAGGCTTATCTTCGACAACAAGGGCTTTGTCTGTTCCGTAGGGACCGAAATACTCAGCGAGGCATTTGACTTGATTGCCAATGATTACTGCGGATGCCTCTTCGCCAAGCTTATCGGCGAGGTTTCTGCCCTCAGCGGCAAGCTTGAGACAGCCCTCTTCTACCTTGCCTTCCTTGTGTTCGGCGAAGAACCAGACTCCTTTGCCATCGTTCTCTTGTTGAGGGCGTGAAGCGTTTGTTTCCTGGGTTATGGTCTGCTCATTTCCCGACATGTCTATAGCCGTATCGACAATGGTATCTCACTGCCGGAGTGGACAATATGACAGGGACAACCTCACAAACGGCCATCTAAAACAACCGAGGGTTTGACTAATGCCGACCGTTGTAGAAGGACTGCCCCTGTCGGTGACTTCATATTCTGATTTTACATCATCTACGTATTCTGTGCCACCTCTGCATTCTACCCAAAAATAGCGATTGAAGCCCAAGTTTGGAGGTACTGAACCTCCACATCATTGCGAGGACCCCGATTCATCGGGGGACGAAGCAATCTCAAAGTGATGGGTGAGATTGCTTCGCTGCCCCTTCCCCTTCACTTCGTTCAGCGTCAGGGCTTCGGCTCGCAATGACACCTAAAGCCCTGATTCTTCAAGTCGATAGCAGTTTTTGGGCTCTATATTAGCCTACCCACAAAGTGGCCATCACGGTTGGCACTGCCCATGTCGTGGGGGTTTCGGGCCTCCCCCACTTTGTAAAGCTCCTTGACCTTGCCCTCAAGCTCGTTGTAGAGGTTGTCAATCGGTGTCTTCCCGGTTATCAGCACCACTGTGTCGACATCTGTAATCTCCTGCATCACCATAGTATAGGTGTTGATCTCCGTGACAGTCTTGCCCGCTATCATCACAATGAATGTGCTGGCGCTGAGCACAACCCCTTTATTGAGCAGCCTGGGAATTGTGTGCATGCTGGTCTGGTCCTTTATCTGGTCTATGCCACCTATCATGGGAATAGGCGTTATCAGCCTCACCTCGCAGCCCTGATCTGCCAGCATTTCCGCGACACCGATGGCTGTAATATCGCATCTACCGTCAAAGATGAAGGCTTTCTTGCCGAAGTCTGTGTCACCGCTGGCTATTCTCTTGACTACCTCGTCGGCAGTACAGACGATGTCCTCTTGCCAGCCGGTGGTCTCCATGTGGCTCATGCCGCTGTAGCCATTGCGCATCCAGGTGGCGCCGGTTGCTACCACCACCGCATCGGGCTTCATGTCCAGAACCATCTGGGCCGTTACCTCTGTGCCGGTAACGACCTTCACACCTGCCTGCGGGAGCTGTATCTTCTGCCACCTGATGAGGCCTCCCACCTCCTCCCTGCCCGGCAGCTTCTCCGCCAGCAGGGCCTGTCCTCCCAGTTCGTCTGCCTTTTCATAGAGGGTGACGTCATGGCCCTTAAGGGCGGCCACTCTGGCGGCCTCCAATCCCGCTGGTCCTCCTCCAACTACCACCACCTTTTTCTTCGTGGGCGCAGGCTTGATGCTGTCGATTCCCCAGCCCCATTGCTCCATGCCCACAGTGGGGTTTACGATGCACCTTATGGGCTGGCCGTCCATCATGTATTTTACGCAGTTCTGGTTGCATCCGTGGCAGGGACGGATATCGTCCAGCCTTCCCTCCCGAGCCTTGTTGGGTAGCTCGGGGTCGGCGATCAGGGGTCTGGCCATAGCCACCATGTCGGCCTTGCCGTCAGCAAGGGTGCTCTCCGCTATCAGGGGGTCGTTGATCCTGCCCACAGCGATTATGGGGATATTCTTCACCACCTCCTTGATCTGCTCCACGGCATAGAGCTGATAGGCAGGGGGGAGATACAGTGGGCCGAAGTACATGTGCATTGTCTGAGTTTCCCTGGCGATACCGCAGAACATGTAGTCGACCTTCTTGTCCGCGTCCAGCCACTTGGCAAGCTGTACTGCTTCCTCCGGTACAATTGAGCCTGGCAGCAGGTCATCGACGGTCAGAGTGTAGCCTATGGCCATCTTGTCCCCGACGACCTGCCTGGTGACATCGATTAACTCCATGGCCAGTCTGGCGCGATTCTCCAGGGAGCCTCCGTATTCATCGGTGCGCTTGTTCATGGTGGCCGAGAGGAAATCGCACGCAACTCCAGAATGGTCGTGGATGTCAATGGCATCGAATCCGGCGTCCATGATATTCTGGCAGCAGATGGCGTGGTATTCAAGATTTCGCTTGATATCATCTTTGGTCATCGGCTCCCACATTTGATCGGCGAAGTTGCAATCCGGAACCAGCGATGGCCCGCGCTTATTCCCCAAGGTTATCGAGTAAACCTGGAAGCTGCACCTGGCGCCGTACTCATGAATACCTTCAGCAACCCTCTTGAAACCGGGTATTATCTCCTTCTTCCACAGCCAGAAGTGCCTGTCGTAGTGTCCCCCATTAGCCCTCATGAAGATAATGTCACGAGGCTCGGTGTATCCAACGGACATGGATACAAATCCTGCCCCACCCTTTGCCTTCTCGATCATGTAGTAGATCCACTCCTCGGTGGGCAAGCCCAGCTCTGCCATCAGCGGGCTGTGCGGTCCGCACATTATTCTGTTCTTCACGGTGAACGGGCCGATCTGTATAGGGGTAAACAGATACCTGAACTGCTGAGCGCTCATAAAGACCTCCTTCTCTTAGTATTTGTATGAATTGAGCAGATTATATAAACAGCGCCAGGCGCTGGCGTCGGTCACTATAGCACTCTGATCAGGTGTAGTCAAGCTGATTGTGCTTTATTCTATTGAGAAGTTTGAGATAAGGCTTCTTCCGCTGCCATCAGGGTGGACTCAATGTCTTCTTCGCTGTGTGCCAGGGAGACAAAGGCCGCTTCAAACTGCGACGGCGCGAGGTAGATCCCGCGTTCCAACATGTGATGGAAGAAACGACCATACGATTTGGTATCCGAGGACAGAGCCGACTCATAATCCGTCACCTCCCGGTTGGCAAAGAACAGGGTCAGGATAGAGCCTACCCTGGATGCAAATACAGCTACCTGTGATTGGGCAGCTAGACTGGTCAGCCCATTTTCCAAGGCGCTCGCCCTCTCTTCCAATCGGTCATAGATTCCCGGCTGGCCTAGGATTCGCAATGTTTCTATACCGGCTGCCATTGCCAGCGGATTGCCCGATAGAGTCCCCGCTTGATACACTGGACCAAGAGGAGCAATCATTTCCATTATCTCTCTCTTGCCGCCGTATGCTCCGACAGGCAAGCCTCCACCAATGATCTTGCCCAAGCAGGTGAGATCCGGCGTAACCCCGTACAGGGCTTGAGCGCCGCCATAAGCCACTCTAAAGCCGGTTACTACCTCGTCAAAGATGAGAAGGGCACCACTGTTGCCAGTCATCTCACGTAGGCCTTGAAGAAATCCAGAGCGTGGTGCTACCACTCCCATATTGGCTGCAACAGGCTCGACAATAACGGCTGCTATCTCCTTGCCAGAAGCGGTGAAGAGCTGCTCTACTGTCTTCAGATCGTTATATGGGGCAACGAGCGTATTCTGAGTGTACGATGCAGGCACCCCCGGGCTGTCGGGCAATCCCAGGGTTGTTACGCCGGACCCCGCTCTTGCCAGCAGTCCATTGGAGTGGCCGTGGTAGCAGCCGGCAAACTTCACGATTTTGTCTCTTCCAGTGAATGCTCGTGCCAGACGCAGTGCGCTCATCGTGGCCTCGGTGCCTGAGTTGACGAAGCGCACCATCTCTGTGGAGGGCACAGCCGATGTTATCAATTTAGCAAGGGTGGTCTCTTGCTCGGTAGGGGCACCGAAGCTGGTACCGCCTTCTATTGCCTGCTTGAGAGTGGAGGTGACCTCTGGGTGAGAATGTCCAAGGATGATCGCGCCCCAGGAGCAAACATAATCCAGGAATTCATTCCCATCCTCGTCGTATAGCCTGGCTCCCCGTGCCCGCTTCACGAACAGCGGCTGCCCGTCGACCGCCTTGAATGCCCTAACGGGGCTGCTCACTCCCCCGGGCAGATACTTCTGGGCTTCCTCGAAAAGCTCTGCAGACCGCTTCCCCGGTATTGCCAAGTCGATATCCTCCGCACCAAAGGCACAATTTCCGCTTTCTTAGTCGGACGCCAGCCAGCGAACTGCCTCTTTGGCGTAGTAAGTCACGATCATATCAGCCCCGGCCCTTTTTATAGCGGTAATGATCTCCAGGGCTGTTTGTTTCTCGTCCAACCAACCATTTCGTGCTGCGGCCTTGACCATAGCGAACTCGCCGCTTACGCTGTAGGCAGCCAGCGGGTGATTGAAGGCATCGCGCACCTTTCTGATTACATCGAGATAGGCGAGGGCAGGCTTCACCATCACTATATCCGCTCCCTCAGCGATATCCAGTTCCACCTCTCTCAAGGCCTCGCGCGCATTTGCAGGGTCCATTTGGTAGGAGCGCCGGTCTCCAAATTGTGGAGCGGATTCTGCAGCCTCGCGAAAAGGCCCGTAAAAGGCGGAGGCGTACTTCGCGGCATAGGCCATAATGACGGTGTTGTGAAACTCGCTATCTTCTAAAGCGGCGCGGATTGCAGCAACACGCCCGTCCATCATGTCAGAGGGAGCTACTATGTCTGCGCCCGCTTGAGCGTGAGAGAGCGCGGTTCTAGCTATGAGCTCCAGCGTCTTGTCATTATCAACGTAATCATTATCTATCACGCCGCAGTGTCCATGACTTGTATATTGGCACAAACAGACATCTGTTATTAGTATGAGTTCGGGCACTGCTCTCTTAATCTGGCGCACCGCCTTCTGAATAACACCGTTGGAGGCATAGGCAGCAGACCCCAGCTCGTCTTTAGTTTCCGGCAGGCCAAAAAGTATAATTGCCGGGATTCCCAGTCCCAAAATTTCTTCAGCTTCTTGGGGTAGTTGATCGACTGATAGATGAAAATTACCAGGCATTGCCTCGATCTCTTCCTTGACACGTTGGCCGGGGACAACGAAGAGTGGATAGATCAGGTCGTCGACATTGATCCTTGTCTCGCGGACCATCCTTCGCAGGGGCTCTGTGCGGCGAAGACGGCGCAGGCGTAGTTGAGGAAAAGGAGCCATGTCAGGCCTTCCCAACCCCTTCATATCGTTCGATGATGGCTTGCACCAGACCAGGGATTGTGTGTTCTCTGGCCACCACATCCACCGTCAGCCCTGAATCAATAGCAGCGGCAGCCGTAACCGGCCCGATGCAGGCCACTGTAGTATTATTTACAGATTGCCAGTCTCTACCTAGCAAAGAGATAAGGTTACGCACCGTAGAGGAGCTGGTGAATGTGGTGATGTCTATCTCTCGGTCTATGAGCATCTGCTTCCCTCGGGAGAGCGTTTCCTGTGGCTGTACAGTCCTATACACGGGTATCTCGTCCACCAGCGCTCCGAGGCGACCAAGCCCTTGCACAAGCTCGGGGCGAGCTTCCTCTGCACGCGGTAGCAGAATACGCTTGCCCATTATATCCTTATCTGCAAGACCTTCTATGATGTTGTCGGAAGTGTATTCGTTGGGCACATAGTCAACTGCGAGGCCATGCTGTGCCAAGGCTTTGGCGGTTGCTGGTCCTATGGCACATATCTTGATGCCTCTTAGCTCCCTGGCATCCAGACCTTGCTTTCGCAGGCGATCCAGGAAGGCGTCGACACCGTTGGCACTGGTGAACATCACCCAAGCATAGTCGGACAATCTAGCCAGAGCCTTATCAAGCTCTTGGTAGTCGGGCATGGGCTTGATTGCAATGGTGGGCATCTCAATGGGTTGTGCACCCTGCTGGGCTAGTAGCTTGCTGAGCCTGCTGGCCTGGTGTCTGGATCTGGTCACCAACACGCGCTTACCGAAGAGAGGCTGGTTGTCGAACCAACGTAGCTTGTCGCGCAGAGAAACGACGTTTCCGACTACGACCACCGCTGGCGGTGTGAAGTTGTTCTCGGCCGCTTCTGCTGCGATATCAGCCAAGGTACCAATTATGGTCTGCTGTCGAGGACCAGTGCCTTCACTAATTAAGGCGACTGGGGTTGTCGCAGGTCTGCCATTTGCGAGTACTTGCTCTACTATTTGCGGAAGATGCTCCATGCCCATAAGGAAGACCAGGGTGTCAGCACAGGTGGCAAGCTTTTCCCATGCGATGCTTGATTCTCCTTTTGCAGGGTCCTCGTGGCCAGTGACTATGGCCACAGACGAAGCAAGACCACGGTGCGTAACCGGTATTCCGGCGTACGCGGGAACTGCCATTGCCGAGGTGACACCGGGGACTATCTCGAAGGGAATGCCCTGGTCTGCTAGAGCTTCGGCCTCCTCGCCGCCACGCCCGAAGACAAACGGGTCGCCACCTTTGAGACGCACTACCGTTTTTCCCTCCTTGGCTTTGCTGACGAGCAGCTCATTTATCTCCACCTGGCTCATCGTATGGCCACCGGATGACTTGCCAACATATATCTTTTCCACGTCAGGGTGAGCTGCTTCGAGTAATCTGTCATTCACTAGGCGGTCGTACACTATGACATCGGCTTCGCCGATGCACTTCAGCCCTTTCACAGTAATGAGCTGCGGATCGCCGGGACCGGCCCCTACCAGATAGACTTTTGCCTTAGCGGTTCCCTTCATTTACCTCCCTCAGCGATAAGCTCCTGAGCGCCCAAAGACAGAAGCTTCTCAGCTAGGAGCTTGCCTAACTTCTCAGGCTCGGCAGGGGAGCCATCTTCAGCAGCCCGTAGAGTCCTGCTGCCGTCGCTGCTAGCCACCATTCCCTCCAAGTGCAGGCTGGTGTCAATTACTGTGCCCAGCGCTGCAATGGGGGCGCGGCAGCCTCCGCCGAGGGCGCTGAGGAAGGCTCGCTCCGCCTGGACACTCTGCCAGGTTGCCTCGTCGTTTACCACGGACAGCAGGGCAGACGGTTCTTGGTCCAAGGCCCTTATCTCAACAGCGAGCGCGCCTTGCCCCGCCGAAGGGAGAAAAAGCTCTACCGGTAAGTATTCCGTTATTCTGTGCTCCCAGCCCATCCGCAGCATGGCTGCAGCAGCCACTATCATGCCCTCAAGCTCGCCTGAGTACAGCTTGGTCAGGCGGGTGTCTATATTGCCCCTCAACGGGCGAATCTGAATGTCGGGGCGGAAGGCTTTAAGTTGAGCGGCTCGTCGTTGGCTCCCGGTGCCCACACAAGCTCCTTGTGGTAGCTCGGAAAGGGGCTTTCCTGACTTGGAAAGGAAGGCATCCCTGGCATCAATCCTCATTCCCACAGCGGCCAACTTGAACTCGGGGCTAAGCTCGGTGGGCACATCCTTCAGGCTGTGCACAGCCATATCTATCTCCCCGGAAAGCAATGCCTCTTCCAGCTCCTTAATAAATATCCCTCGTCCTCCTATTTGAGCCAGGGATGTTGTACGATCGCGATCACCGCCTGTCTTTATGCGCCTGACATGGAATTGTAGGTCGTGATAGCTCTCACGCAATCGCTGCACAACAAGCTCGGTCTGGAGTAAAGCCAGCTTGCTTCCGCGGGAGCCTACAATGATGCTGCTCTTGCCCACAAGCCATCCATACAAAACTGGATAAAGCGGGAGTTAAGCCTTGGTGTCCAGGTCAAAGAGTTCCTGCACTGCCTGAATGTGATTATCGCCCTGCTCACCGTTCCTGAGAGAACGAATGGGATCGTGCAGTATCCTCTTTACGATTGCCTGTGTCATAGCATCTATCGCAGCACGGTCTTCATCAGACATTTGCACTCTGCCTAGAGTTCTTGTGAGCTGGGTACGGCGTATATTTTCGGCCTTGCTCACCAGAGCTGTAATCGTTGGCACTGCCTCCAGTGAGTGCCACCAGGACATAAACTTCGCCACCTCGGCATCAATGATGGTCGTGACCTTTTCCTTTTCCTTCGCTCTTTGTCGATGGTTCGATCCAGAAACCGTCTGGAGATCATCGATGTCGTAGAGGTGGACGTTTTCGATATCCTTTACCCTGGGATCTATGTCACGCGGCACAGCGATATCAATCAGCACCAACGGGCGAGAGGGGCGACTTCGCATTGCCTCTGCCACAACCGAAGGCTCCAGGATGAAATGCGGTGCTCCACTGCAACTGATGAGTATGTCAGCTTCAACCAAGGGCTCTTGCAGGTGGTGAAAGGGTACAGCCTTGCCCCCGTGCGCAGATGCTAGAGCCAGCGCTTTCTCATAGGAGCGGCTGGTAACTGTCAGATGACATATTCCGTGCTTGACCAGTGCCTTTACTGCCAATTTGCCTGACTCTCCGGCGCTGATAACCAATACCCTACAATTGGAGAGATCACCAAAGGTTTTCTTGGCCAGATCTATGGCAACGGAGCTCACGGAAACGGAGTTTCTGCTGATACCTGTTTCAAGGCGAGCCTGCCGACCAACCCTCACCGCCTGCCGGAACAGATTCAGAAGAGGCAGACTGACGAGCCCACTGCTCTCAGCATCCTGCAAAGCCTCCCGTACCTGTCCCAGGACTTCATATTCTCCCAGTATCATGGATTCCAGACCGCAGGCGATTCTGAAAAGGTGGCTCACCGCCATCTCCTCTTGAAATGCATAGAGATAAGGGGAGAGCTCAGATATTGACATATCTCCAAGTTCGCTCAGAAAGTCCTCCACCCCCGTCCTTTCGGAGTAACGCTCGTCTGCCAGTGTATATACCTCGGTTCGGTTGCAGGTGGAGAGGATTATTCCTTCTGGCACATGATCAAATAGTGAGATCAATGCCTCCTTTAGCTGCCAGCTACCCAGGGCTAGCTTCTCTCGAACTTCGACAGCGGCTGTGTCATGATTTAGACCTACAACCAAAACATTCATTTCTTCTTGCTCCCAGGCTTAGGGCTTTGGGTATTTCGTTTGCGCAGAAGCTTGGAGAGAAGCTTCTCCTTGGCTTGTTCGAATTCGCCTTTCCTTAGCATATCCAGCAACAGCTCCAAGTCAAGGCTTTTCTGCCACGCGTTGCCATCTACATGGATGCCATCTCTTTTGAGCTCCTGGCGTACTTCCGAGAGCAGGAGTGCTAGCGACGCATATTCTGAAGTAAAACCTTGCTCTAGCTCTGTGCGAATCTTCCTCGCTAATGCTGGGCTTTTCCCGCTGGTGGAGACTGCGATACTGATGTCGCCGCGGCGAAGCAGCGACGGGACTATGAAATCTGAATGCTCCGGCGCATCGACTACATTGGTCAAGACTCCTCTTTCTCGCCCCTCGCGGGCCACCTTCATGTTGACCTCAGGGTCGTCTGTGGCTGCTATGGCAATCAGGGCATTCTCAAGGTCTCCAGAATGATAATCCCGTAGTGATACTTGGATCGTTCCCTGTTCCGCCAGTTGGGCCAATCCGTCGCAGACACGGGCGCTTATCACGGTGACCGACGCCCCTTGCTCCACAAGTGCTCTCGCTTTGCGCTCAGCCACCTCGCCGCCCCCCACAACAACGCATTTCCTTCCCTCGACGTTCAAGAAAATCGGATAATATGTTGACATAAACGGTGTCTCAATTGAGTTCGGTGAAGTATCGGACCTTTTCCTTTTTGTACTCCTTAGCAGTATACAACAAGACGTAATTTGATGCCTTAGTATCGTTGGAGATTTGTTTGGCTATTGCCTCACATTCGTCCTTGCTGTGGCTGTGGATCATGGCAAACAGGTTGTAGGGCCAATTTGCATTGGTCTGTCTTTGGTAGCAATGGCTCACTGCCTGGCATGAGGCCATCTTATTCCCAGCTTGCTCCAGCATGTCGAGGGGCACCGACCAGCAGGACATGGCGTTGCCCAAGAAGCCTGCTTTTTGATGGTTGAGCGAAGCCCCGTAGCGGCGCATGATTCCCCGGGCTTGGAGAGACTCCGCCACGCTCAGCAGCTCATCGGTACCTATGCCCAGGTGGCCGGCTAGCTCATCAAAGGGCCTTTGGCCGAGCGGAAGGTCCATTTGTAGCTCTTTAATGGCTTCCCTGTCCAGCTTGGATAAGCGTTTATTCTCCTTCTTAATGAGCAAGCTGTTTGATTCACCAGTGTAGTCCAAATTGCTCTCTGGTTTGCCTGTACCGACCATATCGAAATAGACAAGTCTTTTGAATACTCGCACCGCGGGAAGGCTCATCGTTGCCTCAGCTCCGGCGAGTTCCGCGAGGTTGTTGATTGTCTTTGGCAAGCTCTTATCCTTGGGCAGGGTCAAGGTGAACCACAGGTTGTAATAGTGGTCTCGCGCGTAGTTGTGACTAACACCCTGGTGCTCGCTGATGGCACTGGCTGCTTCATCCAGTAGACGGTCAGAGACGCGCATTGCCACGAGAGTGCTTTGATACCCCAGCTTTGATGAATCGAAGACACCGCTAATCCAGCGTATAATCCCTCCGCCTTTGAGATTGGCAAGTCGCTGAAGGACCTCATCGCCACTGATATCCAGCATGCTGCCGAGCACGGCGAATGGCTCCCCAGACAGGGGGAAGTCAGTTTGCAGAAGATTTAATAGCCTTTTGTCCACAGTATCCAGTTTCATTTTTAGTTTCCGTCTCGGTTTGGGAAGGTGGGCTCTGTTTCGTTCCACCCACCCTACCCTCTTCAAAAACAAAGAAGGATTCTTTTATGTCTTTTGCATAATGAAAAACACTGAGCCATAACTCTCACGATACTTCTTAAACATGTCTATCTCATTTTGTTCCTTATCAAGCACCTTAAGAGACTCCATGTCATCAATATGGTCTGTGCGTAGCTCCTGGATTCGCTGTTCAAGAGGGCCATAATATTCAACCCACCATGCATCCTCAGGTAATGAGAAATGCTCTAAGAGATTGTAGCCACAGTCAGGGATATGCTTGAGTTTCCTCTTTGTGTTCTTGCTCTCATCATGAACAACCAAGAATCCATTTGGCTTAAGAAAACGCCTCCATTCTTTGAGACCCTTTTCAAACCCGATTATGAATATTGAGCCCTCAGACCAGATGATATCAAAGCTTTCATCTGCGAAATCCATCTGGAACATTGAGCATTTCACGGTCTTAACTCGATTTGAAAAACCTCCTTCTTCGGCCTTTGTCCTCAGTTTATCCAGAAGCGGCTGGTCGATGTCTAGACCTATTATATGACCATTGCACAACCTTGCAAGCTCAATGGTAGAGGCTCCCCAACCACAGCCGATATCAAGTATACGAGGCTTGTCCAATTCAGGGAGCATTTGATACGCTTTTCTTGTGTATTTGCTGAGACCTTCTCTTAGGTGGTCTTTATATGATTCGATTAAGTTCTCCTTAATCACTGAATCCCAATCATATTATTGTCAAATATGTTTATCGGTAATTCACAACATTGGTCAATTACTGAAATGGATTCTTGACAATTAGCTGGTGGAAAGGCTACCTGCCTGCGCTGGCTGGTAGATGCAGTAGGGCTCCTCTGCTAGATAGTCGCCTGTGACTTCATAGGCACGAGCACGACAGCCTCCGCAGACTGCCTTATACTCGCAAATCCCGCACTTGCCCTTGATCTTGGAATAATCACGCAGGTCGTTAAATAGGGGCGAATTTCGCCAGATTTCGCTGAAGCTCTGCTCTCTTATATTCCCGGCCTCAACATCGAGATAGCCACAGCCTTGTACGCGCCCGACATGGGAGATGAAGCAAAACCCTATGCCCGCCAGGCAGCCTCGAGTGAGCGAGTTCATTTCTTGCTCGATGGCAGGTGTTCTTTGGGTCCGGCTATTCCTATTTCGCTGGAGCATCACTCTCATGTAATGCGGCGCATCGGTAGGTTTGAAGAATATCCGCTTTCCCATCTCTGCTTGCTTATCGTAAATCCAGTGCAGAACGCGCTCGTATTCCCCTGGAGGCAGTTCCTGTGACTGGAGCTCCTTGCCCCGACCGGTGGGCACCAGCATGAAAGGGTGAAAGGCTACTGCTCCTAAATCTAGGGCTAGAGAGAGGAGGTCGTCGAGATAACATACATTCATCTTGGTGATAGTGCTATTGATCTGGACCTCGATCCCCGACTTAACAGCGTTCTCAATGCCCTTCAAAGCGGCATCAAAGGCACCTGACTTGCCCCGAAACTGGTCTTGGAGTGAAGGGATGGGGAAGTCCACACTTATGCCCAGCCGTGAGATTGGGATTTCCTTCATTTTGGCAGCTATTTCTTTGGTGACGAGAGTACCATTGCTGCCTACAGCAACGCGCAATTGTTTGCCGGCAGCGTATCTTGCGATGTCGAAGAAATCGTCGCGTAGCAGGGGCTCTCCGCCGCTGAGTATTAGAATGGGCTTGCCGATTTCAAGTATGTTATCGATCAGAGAGAAGCACTCTTCGGTGGACAATTCATTTGCATAGCGGTCGCTAGTTGATGAAGATCGGCAGTGGGAGCAATACAGGTTGCAGCTACGGGTTATCTCCCAGGCTATCAAACGAAGATTAGGTGTAGCTATGTGCAATTACCTAGACCTCAGTTGGAGGTTGGGACTATCCCGATCTCTTCATCGGTGAGATAACAGGCAGGGTCTTCTGCCCACACGTCGCCGTATGCTGCCTCGGCGCGCACGCGGAGATTCCCTTTACATATGTCAAGATACTGGCACCTGGCGCAGCGACCTTTTAGCAAAGGCTTTCGATCCTTGAGTCCCCGCATCAGCGGGTCTGAAGTGTCGAGCCAGATGTCTCCAAACTTGCGCTGGCGTACGTTGCCAAAGGAGTAATGCCACCAGAATTGGTCAGCGTGGACGTTTCCCAGGTTATCCACTGCGCCTATTCGCAGCCCTGCGTTGTTGCCACCGTTTCTGCGCAGAAGATCTAAAACCTCGCCAGCACGCTCCGGCTGCTCTCGCTTGACTCTAAGGTAGAGGTATGCACCGTCAGCGTGGTTATCGATGGTGAGGACCTCTTTGTTCAACCCCCGTTGGTGCAGATCGAGTGTCTTTTCGAATATCATATCCACTATAACTCTGGTTTCCTCAGGAGCAACATCGTCAACTGGCATCCTGCTTGCCCGTCCTACATAGGCCAGGTGATAGAAGCAAGCCCGATCGATTTTCTCGCGCTCAATAAGCTCAAAGATGGCAGGGATGTCTCGGTAATTGGAGCGGGTAATGGTGAATCTGAGGGATACTCTCTGGCCCAGCGCAACACA
>CAYVES010000045.1:0-15970 GCA_964449845.1 uncultured Dehalococcoidia bacterium | reverse complement strand
ACTTGTAAACTCTTCGTAATTCTTCCTTAATATATCCTTAATCGGTCTTAATGCCAATGGGCGTACAATTCCATATGGTAAGATACGACCTTAGTCTCACTGATCATATGAACGAGCCGAGCCGCCGCTCACACATACCTTGACCTATGACCATCTCTCAGATACAATAAGTGTTTGGCATTAGCTGTGATATAATATCAATGCCGTTGGCCTTTAATAAGGCCCGGGCACGAAGGGTGGCAAGGGAGAGGTGTCCGAGTGGTTTATGGTGCCGCTCTCGAAAAGCGGTCTCCGATTATATCGGAGCGTGGGTTCGAATCCCACCCTCTCCGTGGAGAGGTGCTGGAGTGGACGATCAGGCGCGCCTGGAGAGCGCGTGGCCGATTTTCGGCCCGTGGGTTCGAATCCCACCCTCTCCGCCATTGATAAGTGTTCAGCCATCAGCTTTCAGCTCTCGGCAAAAAACCAGAAGGGGCGATTTCGTTCTGGGTTCTAGGTTCTAAGTTCTAGGTTCTAGGTTCTAGGTTCTAGGTTGAAAAAGAATGCCTGCAATCGCCATAATAGGGGCACAATGGGGGGATGAGGGGAAGGGGAAGATAGTAGACCTTCTCGCTGAGAAGGTGAATGTTGTTGTAAGGTTCTCCGGGGGGAACAACGCAGGTCACACCGTGGTAAACCAACTCGGTGAGTTCCGGATGCACCTGATCCCCTCGGGCATCTTCCACCCGGATGTAACCTGTGTCATCGGCAATGGAGTGGTCATCGACCCCGCTGCGTTTTTAGACGAGGTCGAAAACCTCAAGCAACATAATGTTAGCACGGGCAACCTCCTAGTTAGCGATCGAGCCCACCTGATCATGCCCTATCACATCCTCCTTGATGGTTTGGAGGAGGAGGCACGAGGCAGCGGAGCAATAGGCACTACCCGCAAAGGTATTGGCCCCGCCTTTGCAGACAAGACATCGCGTATGGGTATCCGCATCTGCGACCTGCTCGACAAGGAGACCTTTCGGAGACGGCTTGGCTTCGTGCTGGAGTACAAGAACAGCATCCTGACCAAGCTATATGGTGCCGCCCCCCTTTCCCAAGACGAGCTCTACCGAGACTACTGCCAGTACGCAGAGCGCCTGGCTCCTTATGTCCGCGAAACGGACGTGATATTAAAAGAGGCGCTGAAGAGAGGCGAATGGGTCTTGCTCGAGGGAGCACAGGGTACCATGCTCGACCTCGACTTCGGCACCTATCCCTATGTTACCTCGGCGGTAGCAGGCGGTGTATCCCTGGGGCTGGGGATAAGCCCGGCAAATATCAAGGAAGTCGTCGGGGTGTTAAAGGCATACACCACAAGGGTAGGAAGTGGCCCCATGCCGACCGAACTTCATGATGAGTGCGGAGACCAGATGAGAGAACGGGGGCAGGAGTATGGTACCACTACAGGGCGTCCTCGCCGGTGCGGTTGGCTTGACGCGGTTGTCGCCCGCTACTCTGCCGAGGTCAACGGCTTCACCTCCGCTGCCATCACCAAATTCGACATCCTCGACGATTTCTCCTCTGTCAAAATCTGCACTGCCTATAAGGTCAATGGCGCTATCTACAATCGTCCCCCAGCCCAGACGGCCCTGTTTGAGAGATGCGAACCTGTCTATGAAGAGCTGGACGGCTGGCAATGCCCCACCAGCAACATTCGCCGCTTCGAAGAACTCCCCTCCCAGGCTCAGGCCTACGTGAGAAGAATAGAGAAGCTAGTCGGGTGCCCGGCCAGCATCATCTCTGTCGGCGCCGGGCGCGAACAGACAATCATGGTCAGACCCATCCCGTGATACTGCTTGAGTCAACTCGCCCCACGGCCTCAGGGAGAACCCCAAACCTATCTAGAGAACGGCATTCCTTTCTGTTATAATAACTCGTTAGGTGGCAAGAGTATCGAGGAGGTAACAAAGAGTGACAGTGACGGACAAGCCAGAAGTGACCTTCGGGAAGATAACGGAGGAAGGGCTGGCCAAGATGCAGGCCAAGTTCGGCGTGCCCTACTACCCGATTCGGCAGAACGAGGTCGCTACAAAGGATGCCATAAGACAGTTCTGCAATGGGATAGGTGACGATAACTCCCTATTCCGCGACCCGGAATACGCTACCAAAAGCAAGTGGGGGCACATCATTGCGCCTCCCATGTTCTTATACGCCGTGGCGTGCCCTCAGGGGATGGAGGGACTGCCTGGCGTACACGCCTTCTACTGCGGCTGCAATTGGGAGTGGTTCCAGACTATACACATCAACGATGAGCTTACCGTCGTCGACATCCCCCTCGACCTAATAGAGAAGCAAGGCAAGATGGGTGGACGCCAATTGCTGCAAGTTGGCAGGACAATATACTACAACCGGAGAGGCGAGGTGGTAGGCACTCAGAAAAGAGAAACCATGCGGATTGAGAGAGGGGCAGCCAAGGAAAGGGGCAAGTACGCCGAAATCAAGAAATACAGGTACACCGAAGAGGAACTGAAAAGAATCGATGACGCCTACGAGGCAGAGGAGACCCGGGGGGCAACCCCGCGGTTCTGGGAAGATGTGAACGTCAGCGACGAGTTAACGCCTGTTGTTAAGGGCCCGCTTGGCCAGACGGACATGGTGGAGTTCTGGGTGGGGATAGGCGGCGGCCAGGGCGCTCACCGAATACGCCGCAAGTACATGAAGCAGCATCCCAAGTGGGGCGTTAAGGACTCTGTAACGGGTACGCTTGAACCGATGGCCGATGTCCACTACGAATCGGACAAATCCGATGCAATAGGGGTTCCTGTGGCTTACGATCTCGGCATGCAGCGGTTCTCATGGGGGGGCCACCTGATGACCAACTGGATGGGAGATGAAGGATTCCTGAAGAAGCTCAGCGCCCGGTGCACCCTCTTTAATATGTTCGGTGATACGCAGTTTATCGGTGGCACCGTCACCAAGAAATACCAAGAGGGCGACGAGTACCTGGTCGACGTCGAAATAAAGACCGTGAACCAGCGAGGAGAGGAGACAATGCCCGGTAAAGCAACTGTTTCTCTCCCCTCAAAGGTAAGGTGGGTCTAAGACCTGGGCAGACACACAGGTCTGCCCCTACATCTGACACACAGGTCTGCCCCTACACCAAACACATCGGTCTGCCCCAACAGTGAGCGGTTGCGTCCCTTCAGCAGCGCCTTCCCGCGGGGGGCGCTACGACTTTGTCCCAGACAACCTCGCTTAGCTCAAACACAGGCCCGTCCTTGCACACTAACTTCTGGCCGTGTTTAGTTTCAATGGTGCAGCTAAGACATGCGCCCACTCCGCACCCCAGCACCGCCTCCAGGAGGACCTGAACCTGCTTACCGCCCAACTGACTGCTCATCTCGGCCATCCTGCGATACATGGCGAGGGGCCCGCAGGCGAAAACCTGGTCCGCCCCAGGGACAAACTGGGGCAAAAGATCGGTTGCCATGCCCTTCGCCCCCAAAGAACCATCCTCGGTGGCGATAACAGGCTTGATTCCAGAGGGAAGCAAATGGCCGGGATATATTCGAGATGAGGTTCTATCCCCGATTAGTAGCGTCACCGACCTGCCACTGGTGACAGCGTACTCGGCAAGAGCTGCCAGTGGGGCGATGCCGATGCCCCCGGCGACCAGGAGCAGGTTTCGCGATGAGGGATGAATCTTAAAGCCATTGCCCAGCGGCCCAAAGAGGTCCAGGGAATCACCCTCCCTGCGCTGCGCGAGCCATTCCGTGCCCCGCCCCACCACCGCGAAGAGAAAGGCCACACTACTATTGTCTTGAGATATCCGATGAACGCTCAAAGGCCGCCTTAGCGGCATGTCCTGCCCATCTCCGCAGCGCACCATCACGTACTGCCCCGGACGAGCGAGAGCAGCGATTTCAGGGGCATTAGCCCAAAGGAGGTAGACCTCCACTACGCTGTCCTGCAATAGAACCTTATTGGAAACAATACTAGCTCTGGTCTGTTTCACCTGATTCCGTCGCCCCCAATATCCCTACGGTGCTCCATGTCATTGCGAGCGGAGCGAAGCAATCTTGTTATCTTTCCGCTCACGCAACCACCGAGATTGCTTCGTCGCCCTTCGACCGGCTCAGGGCTCCTCGCAATGACACAAGACACGATTTGGCATACAATTCCTCTCCCTCAAAGGCAAAGCTTAGTGCCTGCCCCGGGCTTGCCAGCGGATGAGGGTGGGGGGAGGTTCTGTATGATAACTGCGCCCCGTTCCCACGTCTCTAAACCCAATCTATCTGTCCTGCACACGCGGCGTTCTAGATATCTGCATGGTATTCCTGAAGGCTCTTGACTTTGCCGTGTCCTTTGCGGTAGGCGGCAATTCCTTTGGCTGCTGAAACCGCCGCCGCGGTGGTGGTGATATAGGGCACCTTGTATTTGATCGCTGCTTTTCTGATATAAGAATCGTCTTCAACACTCAGCTTGCCGCTGGGCGTGTTGACAACGAGTTGAATCTCCCTGTTCTTTATGGCGTCAGTGATATTGGGACGTCCTTCATGCTCCTTCAGAATCAACTCGGAATTGACACCGTGACCAGCAAGGTATTCGCGGGTTCCCCTCGTGGCCTTGATGGCAAACCCGAGCGCGGAGAAATTCTGCGCCGCTTCCAGTCCACCCGCCCGGTCGCGCGGGGAGACGGTGATGAGGACAGTGCCCTCCGCGGGCAGATACTGTTTGGCCGCTTCCTGTGCCTTGTAAAAGGCAAGTCCCGGGTTGTCGGCCATACCTAGCACCTCTCCCGTCGAGCGCATCTCGGGGCCGAGCACGGGGTCTACCTCGGGGAACATGTCAAACGGGAATACCGCCTCTTTGACACCGAAATGCGGGATCGGCCTGCGAAGCAGGTCCAGGTCGGCTAGCTTCTTCCCCAGCATCACCTGGGTAGCTAGGCGTGCCATTGGGATGTTGCAGACCTTGCTTACCAGCGGCACCGTGCGGCTCGCCCGTGGGTTTGCTTCCAGGATGTACACGGTGTTGTTACAAATGGCATACTGGATGTTCATCAGTCCCACAACATTGAGTCCCACCGCGATCTTCTTGGTGTATTCCTCAATGGTGTCTATATGTTTTTGGGGAATGCTGACGGGTGGGATGACGCAGGCGGAGTCACCGGAGTGAACGCCAGCGAGTTCGATGTGCTCCATGACTGCTGGCACGAAGGCGTCGGTCCCGTCTGCAATGGCATCGGCCTCGGCTTCTATGGCGTTCTCCAGAAACTTGTCGATCAGAATAGGCCGCTCGGGAGAGATTTCCACAGCGGCTTCAACATATTCGCGCAGCATTTCCTCATCGTGTACCACCTCCATCGCGCGTCCACCGAGAACATAGGATGGGCGGACTATCAGGGGGTAGCCGATCTCGCTGGCAATGGCGAGGGCCTGGTCCATGTTGCTGGCCATGCCAGAATCCGGCTCAGGGATACCCAGCTCCCTCATGACCTTTCGGAACCTGTCGCGGTCTTCGGCAAGATCGATGGTCTCAGGGCTCGTGCCGAGAATCCTGACCCCTGCGGCCTCGAGTTCGGCAGCGATGTTGAGAGGCGTCTGGCCTCCGAACTGGCAGATGATACCCTCCGGCTTCTCCTTCTGGTAGATGGCCAGAACGTCTTCGACAGTCAGTGGCTCGAAGTACAGTTTGTTCGAAGTATCGTAGTCGGTGGATACAGTCTCTGGGTTGCAGTTGACCATGATCGACTCAATTCCCTCATCCCGCAGGGCGAAGGCCGCATGTACACAGCAGTAGTCGAATTCAATCCCCTGGCCAATGCGGTTGGGGCCGCCGCCCAAGACCATGACCTTACGCGCATTGCTAACTCCCACCTTGTCCGGAGCGTTGTAGGTGGAGAAGTAGTAGGCGGCATTCTCCACACCGCTCACTGGCACCGGTTCCCATCCCTCGACGACGCCGAGGGCGGTGCGCTTGGCTCGGATCTCGACTTCCGGCACTCTCAGAATCTGAGAAAGATACTTGTCGGCGAAACCGTCCTTTTTGGCTTGTACGAGGAGGTCATCCGGTGGCAGTGAGCCCTTGTGTTTCAGTAGCTTCTCCTCCAACTCCACCAATTCCTTCATCTGCTCGATGAACCAGGGCTTTATGTAGGTCCGCTCATAGAGGGCGCTGATATCCGCTCCCCTGCGCAGCGCTTCGTACATGATGAACTGCCGCTCGCTGGAGGGCTCGCGGAGCATATCCATCAGTTCCTCCAGTGATCTGTTGTGAAAGTCCTTGGCGAAGCCCAAGCCGTAGCGACCGTTTTCCAGCGACCGGATGGCCTTTTGAAACGCCTCCTTGTAATTCTTCCCGATGCTCATGACCTCGCCGACAGCGCGCATCTGGGTGCCCAGCTTGTCCTGCACTCCCCTGAACTTCTCAAACGCCCAGCGGGCGAATTTGACCACCACGTAATCGCCAGAGGGCGTATACTTCTCCAGTGTCCCTTCCCGCCAGTAGGGTATCTCGTCCATCGTTAGGCCCCCTGCTAGCATGGAGGACACCATCGCGATGGGGAATCCTGTTGCCTTTGATGCCAGCGCGGATGAACGCGAGGTACGCGGGTTGATCTCGATCACCACCACCCGCCCGGTCTCGGGGTCGTGGGCAAATTGAATGTTGGTACCACCAATGACCTCGATGGCATCGACAATGTCGTAGGAGTATTTCTGGAGGCGCTGCTGCAGTTCCGGATCGATGGTTAACATAGGTGCTGTGCAGTAGGAATCACCGGTGTGCACGCCCATAGCGTCGACGTTCTCGATGAAACAGACAGTGATCTTCTGGCCCTTTGCGTCCCGCACGACCTCCAGCTCCAACTCCTCCCATCCAAGGACGGACTCCTCCACCAGCACCTCGCCGATCAGACTGGCGGACAGCCCCCGACTCCCGACTGTGCGCAGCTCCTCCACATTGTAGACCAGTCCTCCCCCGGTGCCACCCATGGTGTAGGCGGGACGAAGCACAACTGGATATCCAAGCTTCTCAGCAATTGGTTCCATTTCTTCGACGCTGTGTGCTATCTCGCTTCGTGGCATCTCAAGACCAATGCTAGTCATGGTCTCCTTGAAGACCTGGCGGTCCTCGCCGCGCTCGATGGCATCGATGTTCACGCCGATTACCTTGACGTCGTACTTCTCCAGCACCCCTGTTCTGGCCAGCTCCGAGGCGAGATTCAGTCCTGACTGCCCGCCGAGGTTGGGGAGCAAGGCGTCGGGGCGTTCTTTCTCGATAATCTTGGTCATGGTCTCGAGGTTGAGCGGCTCGATGTAGGTCACGTCTGCCGTGCCGGGATCGGTCATAATCGTGGCGGGGTTCGAATTGACGAGCACGATCTCATACCCCAGCTTTCTCAGCGCCTTGCAGGCCTGTGTACCGGAATAGTCAAATTCGCAGGCCTGGCCAATGATGATGGGGCCTGAACCGATGATCATCACCTTGTTGATGTCATCACGCTTGGGCATGTAAGTCTCCTTCGCTGAATCTCCTCAGTTCTACGTGCTGCCCGAATTGTCTCTGCCCATCTTCTTCAAAGTACTCCATGTAGCTTGACCACCTGTAATCACAAGGCGAAAGGACCAACCCAGCCTTGACAGGATTGCCATGCATATAGTTCAGCTTCTCCAAGACTTTTCCCTCGCTATAAACATTGAAATCATAGAAGCCTGGCTGCCACAGGCGATATTTAGAATTCCGTCTATGCGATTTAGAATCAGCATTTCTACGGGTAGATTGGAGCATCCGCTCCAATCCCTTCTCCTGCATTAAGTCGATGATCCGTCTTGCTGTAGCCCCCTTTATCCCCTGCATTATCTTTGATACGCTTAATCCCGGCTTCTCTTCCTTGTCCCACCAGAGCAACAAATGCAGATGGGCAGGCATTATCACATAGCCTATCAGAACAAAGTCGTACTTCTCCCTGTAAAACCTCAGTTCCTCCAAGACAATCCGGGAGAATTCCTCATTCTCAAAATAGGGGCGGCTCTCATATGTCCTGGTGGTAACGAAGTGAGCATATGAACTATCATTGAATTTTGGCATATTCTTATGCAATATTCATTGCCTCCTCAACCTGCAAAACCATTGCCGCCTCCTTTGTTGGCTGGAGCAGATGCTCCAGCCTACCCCCCGAGGTTACGCCCTGCTCCCTGAGAGCGCGCCGAGCCTGCGTGCCGGAGTAGTCGAACTCCGCCGCCTGCCCCACTATTATCGGCGCCGCGCCTATTACAGGGACGTTTTCATCCTTTTTCATCCGAGTTTTTTGCCTCAACGGAAATAGCCTAACCCGAAAAAACCCAATATGGTCAAGACGGCAGCAACGAAACCGACTATGAACGCTACTCTTGTTGCCAAACCGCGTGCTTTAATCCAGCGAAAAGATGCTGCCAGTGGTCGCCGTAAGCGCACAATCCAGTAGATAGGACTTGTAGCCTCATACACAGAAAAGCGAGATGATTTAAGAACTTGAGACTCGGCGGTTGCTTTGGGATACTCGCCAGACTCCAGAACCCCCAGCGCCTCGTTAGTGCAATCAACCAGGGCGTTTAAGGAAAAACGATTGCTCCAATTCCAGCCGTTGTACACCCCTGTCGATAGCGCTTCATCCCATATGTCAAATGTTCTCCCTCCTTGCTCACCATATTGCTTCCCAGTCAACCCAACTACCCGTCCTTTGAATCTGGGAGCGCTCCGAAGCAGACTACTCCTAAGCTCCTCCAGTTCATTATGAGATGCTTTCTTTCCATAAAGCTGCTCCTTGAATGACTTCAGTTTTTCGAACCACTCTTGAAGCTCCCTATAGAACTCAAGCGTTTCGGGTTCAACCATTTCCTTTTGTCGTTCATGCTTTTCAATGATTGAGCGTATTATAGTTGCCCGTCGCATTATCCTGCTGTCAAGCCATTTCTGTAACTGACGGTCGCTGCCTTTAAGTTCATCCCTTGGCACGCCTTCCATGAACAGTTTAAGTTCGTCAGAGTTTGGGCCGAAGCCTTCTTTTAGAATGCTATCCACTTTGTATAGCCACATATTACGCTTAGGATTTTCGTGCCTCAGCTTGAGAAGCTCTGGCTCTTCTTCAAGAGCCTCTTTAAGTTGCTTCAAAACTACACTTTTATTCATACTCTATCCCCGCATCATCTCCGAAAACCGCTCGCTAGACAACGAGCGCGTCCAGCTTTATGGCATCGTCCTTATAAACAACGTCGCCGCCATAGACGGTGGCCATAACCCTGCCCTTGAGCACGGAGCCGGCGAGGGGTGTGTTTTTGCCCTTGGAGACGAAATCATCGGGGTTTACCACCCATTCCTTCTGAGGGTCGAAGACTGTGACATCGGCGGGAGCACCGGGCTTTAGCGTGCCCAGATCATCTCGCCGCAGGAAGGATGCCGGCTCATGCGTAAGCTTTGAGATAAGCGTCACCAGGTCGATCCTTCCCTGATGCACCAGCCCCATCAGGCTGCCCAATGCTGTCTCAAATCCGCTGATGCCGAAGGCAGCCTGTGCGAACTCACCCGCTTTATCTTCGGCAGTGTGAGGAGCATGGTCAGTGGCGATGGCATCGATAACCCCTTCCTTCAAGCCGATGATAAGCGCGGCAATGTCTTCCGCTGTTCGCAGCGGTGGATTGACCTTAGCATTGGTGTCATAGCCAGCAACCATCTCCTCAGTTAAGGTTAGATGGTGTGGGGTTACCTCAGCGGTAACCGAAACGCCCCTGTCCTTGGCGCGGCGGATGAGCTCCACCGAGCCTGCGGTGCTCACATGAGCGATATGAAGCCTGCCACCGGTCGACCTTGCCAACTCTATGTCCCTGGCCACCATGCCCTCCTCAGCAGCGGCTGGTATCCCCTTGAGCCCCAGCCGGGTTGCTACCGAGCCCTCGTTCATTACCCCGCCCTGGCTGAGGGTTAGGTCTTCGCAGTGGTCGGTGATAGGTAAACCGGAGTCCCGGCTGTACTCCAGGGCGCGGCGCATAAGTGAGGAATCCCCCACTGGACCACCATCGTCGCTAAAGGCTATAACGCCTGATATGGAAAGCTCGCCGAAATCGGCGAGCTCGCTTCCTGCTCTGTCTCTACTAACGCACCCTACAGGCAGGACGCGAACCACGCCCTCAGTGGAGGCTACCCTCTTGATGAACTCCACGGTAGCGCCTGAATCTATAGGCGGATCGGTATTGGGCATACAGCAGACAGTGGTGAATCCACCCTTAGCTGCAGCACGCGTTCCGGTAGCGATAGTCTCCTTCTCTTCAAATCCAGGTTGGCGCAGGTGGCAGTGAATATCGACAAAACCGGGGCAGACTACCATCCCCCTGGCATCGAGTACTTGGCAGCTCTCAGGCGGAGAAACCGTTTCATCTGTGCTCAGCCAACCGATCTTGCCATCAGAGATTAGCAGGTCGCCGATGGCATCGACTCGCTGCGAGGGGTCGATGATGTGGCCACCCTGAATAAACAGGTTCTTAGGTTGGCGATCTGGGTACTCTGCTACCACTGGCACCTCTTGCGGATCATGGTCGAAGGGCCCTCTTGCCCGGCTTGAATCCCCGAGCCAGGGCTTCGTCCTCTGAACCAAAGATAATCAGATTCTCCGGCTGTATTCTCCCCAGCATGAAACTGCTGGCGCTATAGTACCTTTTGTTTTCCACAATCCCCTGGTGCCACTTCGAACTGGCTATGTAGTGCGGATGGATTTCGTGCTCACAGTAGACGCACCTCAGCGTCAAAAGATCGTTCGATACTATTTCGAACACGGGCTTAATGTACCGCGTCTCGGTCTCTTGATTCGAGACGCAGTTGCTGTTCAGGCACTTGAGCCCAGTGTCACGCTTGTAGATAGGATAGTCTCTCTTCTGTATGAAGGCTAGCCCCTTGCCCTCAGGGATATCAACCTCCTTGGCCCCCAGAAGAAGGGCTAGCAGGGCCATTCTAATCGGGACTCCACGTGCTGCCTGCTTGAAGTACATGCTTCGCGGGTCGGCATCTATCTCGTAGGCAAGCTCATCTACCCTGGGCAGGGGATGCATGACGATTGTCTCCCTGAATCCCTTCTCTTTGAGAAGTTTCTTATCCACTACTGGGTAGCTCTTCTGCAACTCTTGCCCTTCTGCCGCAGGCCCAAGTCTCTCCTTCTGTAGCCGGGTAACATAAAGGGCATCAACCCCTTCCTTCAGCTCGATTTGAATCGCGACAGCAGGTATATTTGCAAGCTGATGCGGACCACTTGGCGTCATGTATATAGCATCCAAGGGAAAAAGCCCCTCCTCACCCGCCTCTTTCAGATTCCCATACCTTTCCAGCACACCTGTGTATTGTGTAGTTAGCTTCCTCATAACATGTTCTGGCATCTCAAGACCCGGGCTGGGACGAAAATGGATATTTGCACCGAGCCTGGCCAGCGCATAGGCCAGGGAATGTACCGTTCGCCCGTATTTCAAGTCTCCCCACAGAGCGATCTTCAGCCCCTGAAGCGTTCGCCTCTCCTTCTTGAGGGTGTAGAGGTCGCACAAGGTCTGGGTTGGATGTTCATGCCCCCCGTCGCCCGCATTTATTACGGGGACGTCAGCATAGTCGGCAACCACCCTGGCTGCTCCCTCCCACGGGTGTCTGATAACAATTATGTCCGCATAGCTTCCCACCACCCTGGCCATATCAGCAATGCTTTCGCCTTTTGCCAGCGAGGTGTTTTCCATTTCCACCACGGATATTACACTACCCCCAAGCCTGTGCATCGCCGTCTCGAACGACAACCTGGTCCTGGTGCTTGGCTCAAAGAACAGGCTCGCCATTATCTTGCCCTGGCACAGGTTAGACTGCTCACTCATCGAGCCAGACATCTCGTCCGCCAGGGAGAAAACCGCCTCCATTTCCTGATTCGAGAGGTCCTCTATAGTTATCAGGTCCCTGTTTGCCAAGCTCATAAGCACCTCAGCTCTTACCAGTCTGCACCACCGCCGCTTTGGCTGGACTCACAATTACCACTTCGTCTTTGCCGTCCGTCTCCCTTAGCCTTAGCTGAATGCGCTCAGGTTTATAGGAGGGGATGTTCTTCCCCACGAAGTTGGCCTTTATCGGGAGCTCCCGATGTCCCCGGTCAATGAGCACCGCCAGCAAAATACGCTGAGGACGTCCGAAATCAATGAGGGCATCCATAGCAGCGCGGGTGCTCCTTCCGGTGAACAGGACGTCGTCGACCAGGACAACATTCTTGTCGGTGATGCCGGTGGGAATATCGTTGGGGCGAATAACCGGCTGAACCCCGAGGTAAGGGAGGTCATCGCGGTGTGGGCCGATGTCGAGGGCGCCGACAGGGATATCCACCCTTTCGAAACCTTTTATCACTTCTGCGATACGGTGAGCCAGAGGTACGCCGCGAGTGTGTATCCCGATTAGAACCAGGTCATCGCAACCGTCGACACTCTCCACAACCTCGTGAGCCATACGGACAGTCGCCCGCCGTATGTCGTTCCCTGACATTATCACTTTCTCAGGCATAAAAAAACCTCCGCCCTATATGAGGCTGAGGAATCTCTGGTCTCTGTTCGGTTTCCCCTGACTCGGGGCCATCGCTTGTCTCCCTTCTCAGTCTCTCTGGGCTGACTTAAAGGTTCGATCTGGGTAGATTATACCAGCTAATCAAGCGGTTCGCAAGACGTTTTTATGACCTTCTGCCGTGTTATTCGGAAGGGCCTTCCGCACCCCCTACTACCGAGGCGACGGCATAGTCCCGCGAATGAGAGAGGCTGATAGCCAGCTCTTTTATCCCCAGCTTCCTGGCGCGGCGCCGCGCCCTGCCGTGGAGGAAAACGAGTGGAGCCCGGCGCCGGTTGGACAGGATCTCGATATCGCGCCAGGAAACACCCTTCGTCCCCGTACCCAATGCCTTCATCACCGCCTCTTTCCCAGCGAACCTGGCAGCTAGTTCCGGCACTCGATTGCGACAGAGATCAAGCTCGGCCTCGGTATATATGCGGCGCAGGAACCTACGCCCCCAGCGGTCGACAACCCACTGTACGCGCTCTATCTCCACTATATCTACACCAACGTTGTACATCAAAGCAAAGGTAAACTAAGGAAATTTCGTGCCAAGAGTATATCACAAGAGAGAACGGCACACCAAAGGATGGCGATTGAAAACCACGTTAGTGCTGCTAAATCCCTATGTCATTGCGAGGACCCCGATGAATCGGGGGACGAAGCAATCTTGAATGTATGCGTGGGGGGATTGCTTCGCTTTGCTCGCAATGACACCCAAAACTCCCATTCTTGAACTTAATCTCAGTTTCGGGGCGCACAGTAAAATGTTGACTTTCGCAGGGTTTGCCGATAGACTTTTACAGGAATCCCAGCTACCAGAAGTGAATCTGAGTATCCAATACAATACTAAGAAGGGGTAAGAGATGCCAGAGAAGGAAAGTGAAACAGGGTTTCTTCCTCGATATCGGGTTCTAGATCTGGCTGACGAGAAGGGCGCCTACTGCGCTAAACTTCTCGGCGACCTCGGGGCTGATGTGATAAAGGTTGAGCCCCCAGGAGGGGACAAAACGAGGTCCCGAGGTCCATTTCATAAGAACGAGGTTCATCCCGAGAAGAGCCTGCACTTCCTCTATTTCAATACCAGCAAAGGCTCAATCACGCTGAACCTCGAAAACAGCACTGGCCAGGCTATCTTCAAGAGACTGGTCGCGAAAGCGGACGTAGTGGTGGAGAGCTTTCCGGTGGGGTATCTTGGCAGCCTTGGACTGGATTATCCCGCGCTACGAAAAATCAATCCCAGACTGGTGATGAGTTCCATCACGCCGTTCGGACAGAAAGGGCCCCTAAGCAGCTACAAGGCCACCGATATCAACATTATGGCCATGAGCGGCTACATGCAGCTTATCGGCGAGCCCGACCAGCAGCCGCTGGTGCTCGGTGGTGAGCAGTCTTTCTATCCCGGAGCGCAGTACGCAGCAGCCGGCACAGTAGCCGCGCTATTCTATCGGGATGCCGCCTCAGGGAAGGGACAGCATGTGGACGTGTCCATGCAAGAGGCCATGATAACCTTCTATCATGAGCAGACGCCGGTAGCCATGTGGACGAAGGAAAAGGAGAACGTATCACGGGTAGGTGTGATGGACGCCATGGTCACGCCCTGCGGCCTGTATCCCTGCAAAGACGGCTGGATTTCGCTGTGTGTGGTCACACCGCTGGAGTGGGATACACTGGCGCAGTGGATGCACGAGGTAACGGGCAACGATGAAATCCTGCAAGAGCAGTACAAAGGCGGACTAATCTCTCGCATGCCGGTGCGCGACATGGTAAATGTGATGGTGATAGAATTCACTGACAGGCTCACAGGGCGAGAACTCTTCCTCGAGGGCCAGAAGCGGAAGCTGGTGGTTATGCCGGTGAACGACGTACCCTCCGTTCTCGACGACGTTCAGCTTAACGCACGCGGCTTCTGGGTGGAGCTGGACCACCCTGTGGTGGGCAAGATGAAGTACCCCATGGGCGCGCTATACAGCGACGCCATTGGGGTGCCCCGAAAGGCAGCTCCGCTGCTGGGCGAGGACAACGAGAGGATCTACTGCGACGAGCTGGGATACTCCAAGGAAGACCTAGCAGTGCTGCGCAGCGCGGGCGTAATCTAAAGCATCAGAGATCGTGTGAAAGGAAGGATAAGGCTATGGTCAAGAAAACCCTTGAGGGCGTTAGAGTCATAGAGTTCGGTCTTTACATAGCACTGCCCCTAGCCACACGTCTGCTGGCTTCCTTGGGGGCAGAGGTTATCAAGGTCGAGACACTCACATCGCTCGATATGTCATGGTTCGGCCCCATCTACGCGCCGGGGGCGCTACAGCTCGAGTACCGGCCGCTCAAGCGCAACGTTACCCTTGATGTGCGCAAGCCCAAGGGCAAGGAGGTCATGGAAGAGCTGATCAAGAAGAGTGATGTGTATATGACCAACCTCGGGGCGGGAGCTTTCGCCAGGTATGGTCTCGAATTCGATCATGTTCGGTCGCTAAAAGAGGACCTGATCATCCTGTGGCAAACCGGCCTCGGGAGCACAGGACCCTATGGAGGCTACAAGGCGTATGGGAGGCTGATGCAGCACGCCTGCGCCGTATCCAGCTTGACCGGAACGCCCGACAACCTCGGCGTAGCCAACATCTCCTATTCCGACTACCACACATCGGTATTCAACGTTCTGGCAGTGATAGGAGCACTGGAGAGGCGGCGCCGCACGGGCAAGGGTTGTCTCATCGAGTGCCCGATATATGAATCCGGTGTCATCACTGTGGGGCCCGCTTTTCTGGACTACCAGTCAAACAGAGTTATCCCAGAGCGCAGGGAGAACAGGCACCGCTTCTTTGCCCCCCACGGAGCATATCCGTGCAAGGGCGAGGACAGGTGGTGTACCATCGCTGTCACTACGGAAGGGGAATGGAAGGCCTTCTGCGCCGTCATCGGCAATCCAGCCTGGACAAAATCGCCGGAGTACGCTACAGCCGCTGACAGGATCAGGAACGCGAGGGAGCTGGACGTCCTGGTCGCAGGCTGGACATCGAAGCGCAGCGCCCAGCAGGTCATGGCAAGGATGCAGAAGGCAGGGGTGCCAGCAGGAATCGTGGCCAAGGGAGAGGACCTGGCCAAAAGCGAGCATCTGAAGAGCCACGATTTCTACAAGGAGGCCGAATACTATTCCGCCGACTTCAATAGGCCGGGTGTAGAGTGGCCCGTAGCTGGGAGGTCGCCGGTGTTCTCCGAGCCAATCCAGTTCTCCGAGACCCCGGTCCTGTTTGGGCCTATGCACAAGGTCGGCCAAGATAACAACTACGTCTACGGCAAGCTCTTGGGCATGTCAAAGAAGGAGATCAAGGAACTAACAAAAGAGGGCGTGTTCGCCTAGCAACCCCTCGGGCGGTTGCCTACCAGGGAAGGATGACAATCGGTATGCCCGATG
>CAYVES010000044.1:0-16753 GCA_964449845.1 uncultured Dehalococcoidia bacterium | reverse complement strand
TTGGCGTAGGCGTAGGCGTAGGTGTTGGCGTAGGTGTTGGTGTAGGCGTTGGTGTTGGTGTAGGCGTAGGTGTAGGCGTAGGCGTAGGTGTTGGTGTAGGCGTAGGTGTTGGCGTAGGTGTAGGCGTAGGGGTTGGTGTAGGCGTGGGCGTTGGCGTGGGGCAGGGTTCCACTGTGACCCGCTTCTCACAATAGCTCGTGCACTCATTCTCATCGGTGATGATTACCCAGTACGTCCCACTCACGTCCACCACCGTGGAATTGCTAGTATCCCCTGTCGACCACTGCCAGCTCACCGCATACAGACCATCCTCCGTCAGCGTCACCGTATCACCTTCACAAACAGTGCAGTCCGCAGGTTCACAACTGATGTGGCAGTAAGGATCGCACTCCACGTCCACAGTAGGATTCGGAAACTCCTTCTGACCGATGAAGTTGTCGTAGGTGTACGTCATCACGGCCAGATTGTTCACCTCGACATCCTCACCAGGCACACAGCACTCCACATCGCCGGTGACCTCGTAGGTCAATGTATGCGTTGTGCTGCCCAAATCGCCGACATCCCACGTAATCGTATGGTCGCCAGCGTTATAGGAAGCACTGCCCTTGCTCACAGTTATATTCGTCACGTCGCCAAAACAGTCAGAGATCTCATCGGTGACTACTACATCCGTGAATGCGGGGTTGACCTCACCGGCGATCTCGTCATAGATCTCCTCGAGATCGCTCTCGGTGGACGTCGAGTAGAAGTAGTCCGGACCGGAGGCTATCGCCTGCATCGTGTCGTTGCCAAGTTGCGTTACTGTCTCCTTTGTGCAACCGTAGTCTAGATTGTAATCGCGGATGTTGCTGAGGAAGATACTAAATACCGCGTAACCCTGGTCCTTGGCAGCCTGGGCCTGGTCTACGGCATCGTCCGTGCAGCAGGTGCCGGTCGGCGCGCATGGATATGTACCGCAGCCGCTGCACCAGACGTGGGACTCGTTGGCGACACCATCTGAAAGGACAATCAGCACCTTCACTGCGCCATCGCGACCATTGTTGTTCAATTCCTGGGTCGCCTCGTAAATGGCATCAGCAATATTAGTATTGCCGCCCGCCGTCAGGGCATCGATGGCATCCTTCACCGCCTGGTGGTCGGCGGTCAGGTGTTCGTTGAGAGTCGCGCTTGCCGAATAGTCGACCAGTCCAACCCGGTCGTTGTCTTCAAGTTGATCAATGAAAACCTTGGCGGCTTCCTTGGCAGAGGTAATCGGCTGTAAGCCCCACACCCCACCCGCGGCCTCGCATGCCCCCTGGTTGCCATATCCTGGCAGGGTGCAACCGTAGCCGCCGTCATTCATTGAGCCTGAGCGGTCCATGACCAGCATCACGTCAACCGGCTTCGTAGAATCCTCGCCCGTGATGCTCAGGGTGACCTCATACTTTCGGCAGCCAGCTATGGCCTCGGCGGTCTTGTCAACCTCTGGCTCGGGCGGGCACTCGATTCCCAAACAGATCTCTTGTCCCTTGACGGCTGAGGTCTGCCATTCGCCATCGTCGTAGACATTGGTATGGACATCAAGGTCGTAACTTCCCGGGTCGAGGGACGCAGACGCCTCCCAGCCCATGGCATATCCCCCAGCTGCGTCCAGTACCCACTCGAAATCAGGCGGTGTGCCGTCATTATCATCGTTGCCGTCAACAACTACCATGCCGTCGATCTTGATGAAATTCTCGTCCGGGTCTATATCAACCTCCAGGCCATCCACGCTGAGCACGAGCGCATACAGAGTGTTGGTCAGGCAATCGTAACGCAGGTAAAGCTTCGACTCGGCCTTCTTCTCGGGATCCGCGGCCCTATACATTTTGTCGTAGAAGTCGTTGGCTAGGTCCCATTCGCCGTAGTCGCCATCGATCGCCGCCGTGTCGTAAGTCGGCGACGGCGTCACGAAGTTGCCTGTTACTTTCATAGTCCCCTGTTGCCATCCCCACATCTGGAAAGTAACAGGGTTATCAGCGGTAGGAAAAGTAGTGGGATCGTTTCCTGTCCAGTCAACAAACACACAGCAGTAACAGCTTTCGTCGGCAGTAAGCGTGATCTGGGTGCCCACCGCAATATTAGAGACGGTCTCAGTTTCACCAGGGAGTACCGTCACTGGACACTTGCCGTCCACCTGCACGTAAATCGAGCAGCAGCCGTTGGCGGTAACCTCAAGGTCAGCGTAGCACGCGGCGGCTGGCCCCACAATTGATAACGAAAGACCCACCGCGAGAATGAAGGCCACTACTACTAATAACGCTTTCTTCATTTTGCTTGCCCCCTCTTCCTTGAAGTCGCTCTTAGTCTGAAGCTAAAAAAAACCGACCTTTCCTTGTTGGGTCGGTTTCACCACTGGCTCCCCGCTACCTAGGTGACCAAATTGCGGATAGCAGATCCTCGCCTCTCCCGTTCAATGATAGGTGTCAAATGCAAAGAAGTCAAACAATAGATACAGAATAGGTCAAAAAGCTATCACGTTCTAACCGCGTATCAAGAGCTTAATTGAGCGAACGTAAAAAGTCAACTAGCTTGCTTTATCACTATCTTATCGTTTCCCCCAAGATTAGTACTTCCGTCACATTACTATATATTCCCCGAATTAGCCCATTTAGGTGATTGTCCAGTGAGGTTAGCTGGGCTATAGTGTTGACAGGATAGCTAAATAGTAGATGGAGAATGATATGGCGACCAGCAATTACCAAACGGGTGGCATGCTCACAGTAAGGGAAGTAAGCCAGCTTCTCCACGTTCACAGCAACACGCTAAGGCGCTGGAGCGATCAGGGTATAATAAAGGCCTACCGCATAGGCCCCCGGGGTGATCGCAGGTTCAGAGCAGAGGACATCGCCGTGTTACTTCTGGAGGAGAACAAAGGCGTCCGACTTAACAAAGGTAAAGAGAACTAACATCTAGCTAAGAGGTTTGCAGGTGAGTTATGCGTAAAGTAGTTGTAATGATAGTTGATAGTCAGCCGTTTTTCCGAGCTGGGGTACGGCAGGCCCTATCTCAAGAGAATAACCTTCACGTAATGGATATCCTTGAGTGTGACCCGGGCGAGGACGGCAACAACGCAATAACACAGATCGCAGCGAACTCGCCCGATATCGTACTACTGGATATCGGCTACCCCTTCCTCAACGGACTTGAGTTGGGCAAGAAAATCGCGCGAACTTTCCCTGGGACCGGGGTAGTGATAATAAGCTCAAACCCCGAAGAAGATGACGACGAGTTATTTGAAGTTATCAAAATCGGGGCGGTAGCTTACCTGAGAAGTAAACATTGTTCTAGTACGGAGCTCATCAATACGATAGAACGAGCCTCCAATGGCGAGTATCCCATTAATGACAGCGTAAGCAGCAAACCCAAGGTCGCCTGGCGCGTACTAAGGCAATTCCAAGACATGGCATCTATGGGTCGAACCCTAGAGGACATTACCACCCCCCTCACCCCTAAGGAGGTACAAATCCTGACCCATATCGCTGAGGGCAATTCAAACAAGCGGATCGCCAACATCCTGGGCATCAGCGAGCAAACAATCAAGAATCACGTCAGCGCCATACTGCGTAAGCTGAACGCCAATGATAGAGCCCATGCTGTGTTCATAGCAATACGCAATGGCTTGATCTCCATACAGCTTGATCACACTGGAAACCGGGGCGAAAAAGTCACCCCAAGCCCAACGCCCTTCAGCCGCTAACACTCGGCTGGCTTCCACCCAAGCTCAAGCCTAAGGCTGGCGCGCCAAAGCCTCATCAGGTGACCCCCTGCAGCTCATCACAAGTAGCGCCTGCTTCTTCTTACCTGGCTCTGAACCGCCAGCAATTCAATCTCGCAGACATCCAGCGACTTCAACGCGTTTTCTACTGCTGTTCTTTGTGATCGTCAGCGAACTTGGACTTTCCCAGGAAATCATGGTAGAATCCCAAGCGAGGAAGCACAGTAGCATCAGCACCACTCTTGATACAGACAGCCACGTCTCGCTGGGGCTTCAGTAAGCCGCAGCCAAGCGATTTCAGGAGGGGTTGCAGTCACCAATCGTTGAAAGGCAAGCAAAAGGAGTACATTGGAAGGATTGCAAAGTTCCGACAGTCCGCGCGGACTAACCCGACGGACTGCATTAATTAGTGTAGCAAATAGCTTTGAACGTCCAGTCCGCCAGGACAGTCCGTCCCTTGACTTTCACTGATACTTCTTATACAGCTATTATGTAATTACCCCTGTCTCTTCGCGACAGGGAGCTGAGCCACCCAATAGGGTGGCTTTAGCATATCTACTGAGGGTAGGTTCCTTTTGCGTTCAAACGTCTATGTTGATGGCTTCAACCTCTATTATGGGTCAGTTCGCAACACGCCTTACAAGTGGCTAAATATAGCCGCCGTATGTACCAAGATACTCCCTCGACTCAAAATCAACAGAATTAGGTACTTTACTGCCCCGGTACGCGGTACAAAGCACGACCCATACGCTCCTCGTCGGCAAGCCGTTTACCTTCGTGCTCTTCAGACTATACCAAATCTAACGATTCATCGAGGGCATTTTATGCGCCGACCAATACTACTACCTCAATACCCTTTGGCCTACCCGTACGGAGCCAAGAAACCTCAAAAGGTGCAAGTCCAAAAGGCCCAAGAGAAAGGTTCTGACGTAAATCTAGCGACATACTTGCTGCTCGATTGTTTCTGTGATGATTACGATGAAGCAGTGGTCTTGTCAAATGACTCAGACCTAGAACTAGCGGTCGAACTGGTGGCTAGCCAGTTAGGTAAAATGGTACACGTCATCAACCCCCACCGTAGGCGACATCTTAGCAAGGATCTGGACTGCACCCCTATGATTGGACAGGTAGGGTTAGGAGAGTCTGGCGGGGTATCTCCTTTAGCTTTTGATAGATCAGTTGGTTCTCAAAGTCATTGGGGGATTGGTAGCCCAGTGGCGAATGAAGTGTCTTCTGATTGTAGACCTCCTCGATGAAATAGGGAGGACTGGCTACCACGTCCTGATAAGTCTCATACTCGCATAGGTTCACCTCCTCGTGCTTCAGTGTCTTGAAGAAGCTTTCCATCATGGCATTCTCGTAAGGGTTGCCAGTGTGTGCCATGCTGATATTGAAGCCATGAGCCATGAGTCAATGGTACGTTGCTATAAAAGCCCGGAACTGAGTTGACAAATCCCCATCGCACTTGACAAATCCACCCATACCATGTATAAAGGTAACCTCTGGTCTAAGGTAGTCTGTAACAGTCGTAAACGTTTCACCTAGCCGACACAAGGCCTTAATGCTCCGCTCAGCCTGGCGTGAGCGGACCTCCGTTGCGGGCAACGGTGCGATTAGTTTGAGGTCTCACCGAGCCTGTTTCTGACAATCTAACCTTCACCCAACTACCCTACTACAAGAAGCCATGACGTGTAGTACAGTTCTCGTCGAAACAACAGCATTACAGCCTGATTGGCATGAGCAGGATCACGCACCAAGGGTGACAAAGCCAACACGCCACTCTGTCGAATCGATGGTGCGAGATAAGGCTAACCTCTCCCATTATCTGCATAGCGAGATATTTCCTCAACTTGCCCCACCTCCCTACGGCGCAATAGAAATTGAGAAGCTCTCCGACAACAAACCAGTGTATCTGATCACAGAACAGATGAAGAACGTCGCGGTAGTGGCAAAGGTATACAGGTACAGTTCCAGGACCCTTGCCGAATCATGGCAATCCGCAGGTAAAGAGTACTCCAATTTGAGTCTCCTTAGGAATGAATTTGGGATGGACGAGGGTGCTTACCAAGTTGTGGCTCCACTCGGTAAGAAAAAGGAGCTTTCCGCTCTATTAGTGACTGAGAAGGCTCCAGGCAGGATGCTCGATTACTATATTGCAGAGGCTGTCTGTGAGCATCGCTCGGATTTTCTTTTTGGCGCCTTGACCTCTCTTGCTAGGTCCTTGCTCAAGCTCCACCGAAATAGCCAGGATGATAGGCCGGTTTCCGCTGATCTCCCGCAGCGGTACCTGAGCGGCCTGTACGAAGATCTCGGTGAGTGGCTGCTGACTCCCGATGACAGGGATGCCATCGAGGGCTACGCAGCCCGCTGGTGGGACAAGGATGATTTGTTCTCAACCGACAGAGAGGTAATCGTTCACGGTGATGCAACTCCCACCAACTTCTTATTCCACGGCGACCAGGTGACAGCAATTGACTTAGAGAGAATGAAATGGGCTGATCGATGCTGGGATCTGGGCTTTGTTGCCGCCGAGCTCAAGCACCACTTTATGTGGCGCGCGGGCGACAGGTGGGCTGCGGAGCCTTTCATCGGCCATTTCTTGTGGGAATACGCCGCTAATTACGAGGGCGACCGTTTCTTTCATACTCTGACCGGCAAGATACCCCTGTATATGGCACTTGGACTAATGCGAATTGCCAGGAATACATGGCTTGATGAGCCATATAGAAGAGAGTTACTTGCCGAGGCTAGGAGATGTCTGGAATGCGGGCTGTAATCTTTGACTGCTACAGCACCCTGGTGGATATCACGACAGACGAATCGAAGCCTGAGATCTATCGCTATCTTTCCCTCTACCTGCAGTATTATGGAGCACAAATCGAAGAGAACACCCTAAAGACTATGCTAAAGCGTGAAAAGGAAAGATATATTCGAAAAAAAAACGAGCGCTATCCCGAAGTAGATCTTGAGGCTGTGTTCAGCAAAATACTGAAGCGAGAAGGTTTGAACAGTCCTTTTCTAACCGAGTCGTGCTGCAAGCTTTTTCGTCTCCTTAGCAGAGAGAGATTTCAATTGTTTCCTGATAGCTTGCCTGTCTTGGAAGAAATAAGGAGGAATGGTTATGCCATGGCGGTTGTCTCGGATGCCCAGAAAGCCTTCTGCCTGCAGGAAGGTCAGATGCTGGGGATAAACGATTTTTTCGATCACATCGTCCTCTCCACGCAATTCGGCTTCAGGAAGCCCGACTCCAGACTCTTTGAAATTGCCTGCAGCCTACTTGGCATCCCGCCGTCAGAGGCAGTCTATATTGGCGACCATCCAGAGAAAGATGTTGAGGGTGCCAAGAATATCGGTATGCCAGTGATACTGATTGACAGGAACCTTCATAAGGGCAAATTGAATGCGCAAATGCAGCCAGATTACTATGCCAAGGATCTCTGGGAAGCCTGGGATTGGATAAGGAGGAACAGGTAGCTATCTCAAAATGTTACAACTTCGCAATATTTCTACCGAGAATTCTATGACTATTTGATTTGAGGCCAGTTAAAATTCTTATTGGCCCTGCCCTGCTGTGCACGTGCCAACATGCCGACGGCATCATCTGACCCGAAGCAAGGGAGAAGGAAGATGCTAAAAGGGGGGATACCCCTAGGTAGGTTTTTTGGCATTTCGATAAGGCTGCATTACTCCTGGTTTATCGTCTTTGTGCTGATTACCTGGGCACTGGCAGCTAGCTATTTCCCTTCTGAGTATCCGGACTGGAGCTCGGGGACTTATTGGGGCATTGGGCTGGCTACTAGCCTTCTTTTCTTCCTATCGGTGCTCATACATGAACTGGCACACAGCATTGTGGCACAGGGCGCAGGCATTCCAATTGGCTCGATAACCCTGTTCATCTTCGGCGGAGTTTCTCAGCTTACCAGGGAGCCGGACAAGCCTGGCGTTGAGTTTCGGGTGGCCCTGGCAGGGCCAGTAACCAGCTTAGTCATAGGCGCTATATTCTGGGGCATCTGGGCAGCAGCGAGGGGATTCAGTGATCCTCTGGCGGCTCTGGCTTTTTGGCTAGGATGGATAAACATCGTTCTCGCTGGCTTCAACCTTATCCCTGGGTTTCCTCTGGACGGAGGGCGTGTCCTGCGGTCTATCATCTGGTGGCGCAGTGGCAATTTGCGGAGTGCCACTAGAACTGCCTCAGCGCTTGGCAGGGGGGTGGGCTATCTCTTCATTTTTGGCGGGATTTGGTGGATATTCTGGGGTTACTGGCTGAATGGGCTTTGGTTGGCCTTCATCGGCTGGTTTCTAGAGAATGCGGCTGTGGGAAGCTATCGACAGGTGGCTATCCAGGACGTACTTCAGGGCCATACAGTTCGCGAAGTGATGACAACAGATTGCCCGACGGTATCTCCCAAACTTACTATTGAGCGACTGGTGCACGACCATATCTTAGCGTCCGGTCGCCGCTGTTTTCCGGTTTCGGATAATGGCCGAGTAATGGGGCTGATAACGGTCAGCGACGTGAAGAAGGTGCTGCCTGAACTTCGGTCGGCAAGAACAGTGGGCGATGCCATGACTCCCTTCGACAAAGTCAAGTGGGTGGGACAAAACGATGACCTTTCCAGCGTGCTGCAATTGATGACCAGCGAGGACATCAACCAGTTGCCGGTGGTGGAAAACGATAGCATAGTAGGCTTGGTTGCGCGCGACAACCTCCTGTCATTTATTCATGTTCGCGGGGAGTTGGGTATGTAGGTTGAGAGAAGCACGATAACCCATAAGGAGGGATGAGGATGAGATGGAGGAAGATTACTCCCGGAAATACTGAATTCGTCATGCTCTGCTTTGAAGGGACTGATCAGTACTCCTTCGCAGGCGGTCTGGGGGCGCGTGTAAGCCATTTGTCGTCAGCGCTGGTGAAGATGGGATTCACGACTCATCTGTTTTTCATCGGCGATCCTGATTTGCAGGGCGAGGAAATACGCTTCGGAGGGAAGCTCATTCTACATCGCTGGTGCCAGTGGATCAGCAGGTATCACCCCAATGGAGTGTATGAAGGGGAAGAAGGAAAGCTTCACGACTTCACCGAGTCTATACCCTGGTTTGTCAAGGAACTTGTAGTGAAGCCCGCATTGGCAAAGGGGAAGCTGGTAGTTATTCTCGGTGAGGAGTGGCAGACGGCGGGGGCGATGTGTCGCTTGAGCGACATGCTTCACAGCGAAGGGCTGAGGGACAGAGTTGTGATGTTCTGGAACGCCAACAACACCTTCTCCTTCGATAGAATCGACTGGGGCCGGCTAAACTATGCCACCACCATCACCACCGTTAGCCGATACATGAAGCATACTATGTGGAGGATGAGCTTGAACCCACTGGTCATCCCCAATGGGATACCCACCAGCCTGCTCCGCAGGGTTGATGACGCGGAGGCCGGAAGGGTGAAAGAGCTGCTGGACGCGGATATGGTTCTATGCAAGGTTGCGCGCTGGGACCCGGCTAAGCGGTGGCGGCAGGCTGTGGAGGCAACTGCCAGGCTTAACGACATGGGAATGAGGACAGTATTGGTAGCTAGAGGCGGGACCGAACCCTACGGCGAGCAGGTAATCGATAAGGCACGGGCGCTTGGCCTCAAAGTCAAAGAGGCGACGACATTCCATTCCACGCATGACTACCTTTCGGCACTGAGGGACACTAGGCCCGCTCATGTGGTTGATATCAGATCGCCTTTGCCTTTGAGCTTCCTGCGTGTGCTGTACCGAGCTTCAGATGGCGTGCTCGCCAATAGCGGGCACGAGCCATTCGGTCTGGTTGGTTTGGAAACAATGGCGGCGGGTGGAGTTGCCTTCACCGGTTGTACAGGCGAGGACTACGCAATTCCCTTTGTTAACTCGTTTGTGCTGGAGACATCCGATCCCAGAGAGATCGTGGACTATGCCATGTATCTCCGGGATTACCCTGAGGAAAGCACAAGAATCCGAAGGGCGGCGAGGCACACAGCTCGATACTTCACCTGGGATGCTGCTGTAAAGAACCTGATCAGCAAGCTGGAGAACCAGGCAAAAATCCAAGAGATCTTAGCGGGGAAGCCAGAACCTTTGCCCCTATTCGAGTTAGAGGATGGTGCGCCAGAAGACAGCCCCAGGCTAACGGCTGATACAGGTGAGATGGCCGAGGCCCCAGTCATGCGCAGAGTATCGTATCAGCCACACCATACGAAGCCCCAGAGCAACCGATCTCTGACTGGGCCGTATCAGAGAATCCTGAGCTGATCGCTCGAAAACCACTGGTATAGCATTGGAATGTGAGAGGACCAGATGACTGGAAGCCAAGGTACCGACAGACAATATCCAGGTAGTCAAAGCATTTTGCCTGCCGTAATTGTGGCCATTGTGGGCCTCATACTGATAGTTCTCACCATAGAGTTAGCCCGCGAAAGACACACGGCTTTTCTCGTACACCAGCGAGACCGTCTGATTGCTGCCGAAATCGCTTTGTTCGGTATCACACTAGTGGAGCTGGCAAGCAGAACTCTCCTTGGACGCTTGCGAGAGCGTGGTGCGCTTCAGACTGGCATTACCCTGAGGGCGGTTTTGCGAACCATAGCGTACACGGTGCTCGCCTTCTCTGTAATCGCTATCCTGGCTTCCAACGCAGCGCTTGCCATAGGTGTTGGCAGTATCACAGGGCTGATCATCGGGTTCGCTGCTCAGAACCTGATTGGCAACCTAATCGCAGGTACGTTCCTGGCCATTGCTCGACCCTTCACTGTTGGCGACCAGATCACCATCATGGGGATGTCGGGCAGGGTAGTCGAAATCGGCGTCATACACACATTGATCGATGCCGATGACCAATGGGTTTTCATACCAAGCATGGCAGTGATGACCATGGCGCTGCAGCGGAGGAAAGAGAAAACTACCGACCAAGACACTGACAGCTAGACAACAACTCCGCTGCACGCATAGACTGGCAAGCCATCTGTTGGCTTCACCTGAGGACATAGCGCTGCTGGGTCGATAAGCAGCTAAATAAGATAGTGATAGGAGGTAACTAACAATGCCTGAAATGTCGAAGAAGACCGCTAAGAAGCTGCTGGCAGACGTGCCGCAGGAACATGCATTCAGGTTCCATGACGGCCGCATTCTGGGAAACATGGGCGATCTTGGGGAGGCATTAAAAACAATGGAAAAAGATACATTTGCCTCCCATGCGAGTGCGCAGAAGAACGATTTCAGCAACTGGGTGAGGGATGTGATCGGGGACCGGAAACTGGCCGGGGACCTCGATAGGTCGTCTAACAGAACCCAGGCGGCAAAAAAAGTGGTAGAACGCGTGGCTTTTCTCTCCAGTAAACTGTCCTAGGTGAACGGGAAGCTCGAAACAGAGTTGAGGGAAGCGCCCTATTTCGCTGACAAGTTAAAGGAGATGGGAGGTAGAGTCGCATGACTATGATGCGTTGGGAGCCGTTCAGAGAGATGATGACCCTGAGGCAGGCCATGGACCGGCTGTTCGAGGACAGCTTTGTGAGGCCTGTGCGTGTATGGCCTGAGCTGGGTGTGGGCGAAATGGCCGTGGATATGTATCAGACCGCCAACGACGTTGTGGTAAAGGCTGCATGCCCAGGGGTCAAGCCTGAGGAAGTAGACGTTTCCATAATTGGTGATATCCTCACCATAAAGGGGGAGCACAAGGAAGAGACTGAGGTTAAGGAGGAGAACTACTTCCGCAAGGAACGACGATACGGCACTTTCAGCCGCTCCGTTCAAATGCCTGTGCCAGTCAAGACTGATAAGGCGGAGGCGGTCTTCGACAACGGTGTCCTGACACTAACCCTGCCCAAGGCGGAGGCGGTAAAGCCGAAGCAGATCAAGGTAAAGCCCAAGGCTGTTATAGAAGGTGCAAAACCCAAGAAGGTAGAAACCAAGAAGGCCAAGAAATAGACAAAAGGGCGCTTCCCTCATTGGCCATCTTATTGAAAAGGTAGCTAATGCCCCGGGCAACAACTAATCTCGGAGGCTGAGCATGGTGCGCAAAGCGCTACCAGGAAAACCCTACCCCCTTGGGGCCAGCTGGGATGGTAGCGGGGTGAACTTCGCAATCTACTCTGAACGAGCTACCAAGGTCGAACTCTGCCTGTTTGATGATCCGGGTTCCAAAACGGAAAGCGAGCAGCTACCTTTGTCTGAAGTCTCAGCCCATGTCTGGCATGGCTACGTACTGGGCATACAGCCAGGGCTGCTCTACGGCTATAGGGTGCACGGCCCGTATGAGCCGCAGAATGGCCTGCGCTTCAACCCAGCCAAGCTGCTCATTGATCCATACGCTAGAGCCCTGTGTGGTAAGGTAGACTGGGAAGCGCCAGTCTTCGGCTATCAACTTGGGCACGGAGATGCTGATCTCTCTAAGGATGATAAGGACAGCGCCTGGGGCATGCCGAGATGCGTAGTGGTGGACCCCTCGTTCGATTGGGAGGGTGACCGACCGTTGCGGATACCTTGGCACAAGTCGATAATCTATGAAGTTCACGTCAAAGGGTTCACCGCTCTCCACCCAGACGTCCCTCCTGAGCAACGGGGCAAGTACGCTGGTCTAGCATCGCCGCCGATGATTGAGTATCTGAATAATCTTGGAGTCACTGCAGTGGAATTGCTGCCAGTCCATGATTTCCTTGATGATAAGCCTTTGGTCGACCGCGGCCTCAGCAATTACTGGGGCTATAACACGGCAAACTTCTTCTCCCCAACTGCACGTTATTCAAGCTCAGGCGACACTGGAGCCCAGGTGACAGAGTTCAAACAGATGGTCAAAGCACTGCATGGGGCCGGCATCGAGGTTATCCTGGATGTGGTCTACAACCACACTGCCGAGGGCAACGAGCTTGGCCCCACTTTGAGCTTTCGGGGGATTGACAATACTACCTATTACAAGCTCGTGCCAGATCAGCAGCGCTACTATGTGGACTATACGGGCACGGGAAACAGTCTGAACATGCTCAATCCCCAGGTTCTCAAGCTGATAATGGATAGCCTGCGCTACTGGATCCTTGAAATGCATGTTGACGGGTTCCGGTTCGACCTGGCATGCGCGCTGGCAAGAGAACTGCACGAGGTCGATCGACTGTCGGCCTTCTTCGACATCATTCACCAGGACCCGGTCATATCTAGAGTAAAACTGATAGCTGAGCCATGGGACCTGGGTGAAGGCGGTTATCAGGTGGGCAATTTCCCCCATCTTTGGACCGAATGGAACGCGAAGTATCGTGATACCGTGCGCAGATACTGGCGCGGCGATGATAGCCAGGTTGCAGAACTGGCCTATCGGCTGACAGGAAGCAGTGACCTCTATCAGGCGGACGGACGCAAGCCCTATGCCAGCATCAACTTCGTTACATGTCACGACGGTTTCACACTCCATGACCTGGTGAGCTATAACGAGAAGCACAATGAAGCGAACGGCGAGGGAAATGAAGATGGCACCAACGACAACCTGTCCTGGAATTGTGGTGCCGAGGGTGAAACAGACGACCATACAATCATCGAGTTGAGAGAACGACAGAAGCGCAATTTCCTGGCGACGCTGCTGCTCTCCCAAGGCACCCCAATGATATGCGGAGGGGATGAGCTGGGGCGCACACAACAGGGCAACAACAATGCCTACTGTCAGAACAGCGAGCAAAGCTGGTACGACTGGGAGCTGGATGAGCAACGGCAAGCGCTATTCTCTTTTACCAAGCGTTTGATACAGCTGCGCAGGGAACATCCAAATCTGGGTCGGCGCAAGTTCTTCCAGGGCCGCAAGATCCGCGGATCAGATGTAAAGGACATAATGTGGCTCCGAGCTGATGGAGGCGAGATGACAGACGAGGAGTGGGAATCGGGATGGATGCATGCCCTCGGGATGCTCGTGGGAGGAGAGGCAGTCGGCGAGGTGGACGAAAACGGCGAGCCACTGAGAGATGAGACATTGCTACTGCTGCTGAACGGCCATCATGAACCTGTCGAATTCACTTTGCCGATGTATGGTGAGGTAGGACGATGGGAGGTTGTGCTGAATACGAGCGCGCCAGACGGGAGCGCCAGTGCTTCAGTGCTGGCACAAGCGGAACATTCTAGACTACTCGCCCGGTCGCTTGTCCTGCTACGGGGGGTTAATGATGCCGCACTTGATTAAGGCTGGAGGTTGGCAAACAACCACCAATTTCATCACACCGCCCTTCACTCTGGTGGGTATCCAGCGGAGGTTTCTATGAAGCTAATGGCACAATCTTGCATAATGTGTGATGAGACCAACATTTGTGTAGTCTGCATAGTTCACCGACAGACTTCAGCTAGTCCAGAGCCTTTTTTGTCCTTCCGGATATCCGAAAGGACGCCAGCACGGACTTCAAGAGCACATCGCCGACAGGTTGCCCTCATCACAGCCTCCTGAGCCTTTTCGGCCGTCTGTAACGTCTTCTCATCGTGCTCGGCATTTACGCCCCAGACATCGCCGCCCTTCCTAGTAAGGGCCACGATCACAACCCTTGGGTATCCGTCCATTTCTCAGCTCCTTTCCAGGCATGGGGTGGGGCCGGCTCCGGTTTGGAGCCCGGCCTCACCCTTCCGTTCGCCCTGAGGGAGTGGCCAGCTCCCCCACTTCCCTTCTCCAAGCCAGAGGCAAGGATACCTGGTGGTCTTCAGGGCTACGGGGAAAAGACGTCTGATTCACCGGCCCTCTTCTCCTACCACTGGACGAACATGGGCATGATCAGTACCAGTGGGGCTCCTCCGCGGCGGAAGAGAACAGGCGATTGGGGGCTACTCACCGCCATGGTCACCAGCCCCGTTTTGCCCTTGAGGTACTCGAGGAGGTAATTCACGTTCAGGGCCGTCCTGCCTGCCTCGCCCTGGATTTCCACTGGGATGGTTGCCTCGATCTCACCCTTCTCCTCGGCCCTGGCCGATAGCGTCATGCTCCCATCCTGCCAGACAAGGCGGATGATGTTGCCGCCACCCTCGGCCACTTCGCGGACTCGACGCACCGCCCGCTCCAGGTCGGGAGCGTAAATGTGGACTTGCATCGGCGGCTCACTGGGTATGAGCTGCCTCCAGTTCGGCGGAGTGCCTGCTATGAGCTGCGAGCCCACAAAGACCGGCCCGAACTTGGCCACGAGCCTGTCATCGCCAAAGGCCAGGCTCATCTTCTCCCTCGAGGCTACGATTTCCGCGAGGGAATCACCCTGGGGGCTCCGCGGGGCCTTTGACCAGAGGTGGTCCAGGATCTCGATGGTTTCTGTGGTGATGATGACAGTTTTGAGGTCACCAGCCGCCGGGATGGCTATGGGGAGCGCCTTGTAGGCCATCCTGTAGCCGTCGCCGGCAGCGAGCTCTATGCTGTCCCCGAAGTACACGGTCACGCCATTCAGCACCGGGCGCTCATCTCCCCTGGCACAGTATCGCACCATCGACAGCAGCGTCGGCACCAGCGTGTCGCCGTCCACAATCTCCCTTACCTTGGCCTCAGGCTCCCTCAGCGGTGGGTAGTCTTCAGGCTCATGCGTCTGGTAAGAGGCCTTTCCCTCGGACCAGGACAGGGTCAAATCCCTGCCGCTCTGCTCAATGGCCAGCATCTCGTGACCAGGTATGTACTTGACCAGATCAAGCACTGAGTGGAAGGGAACCAGGCACTGCCCCTCGACACCGGGGAGGTCTACCACGACTGCCCTCTCCAGGTCACAGGCCATAGCCTGGCCGTTCTTGAGGAGAAAGAACGACAGGACCGGGAGGGTGGGCTTCTTCGGGACAACAGGCCTGAGCAGCTCCATCGCTTCCCGGAGGTTTCTCACCTGGACTTCCATGGTGACCGTCTGGCTCTCTACAGCGGGCTTCTCTTCCCTGGCCTCGGTCTCCAAGCTGGCGTCCTCCTCCCCATCGGTGAGAACTAATTCCTGGTTCTCGACCTCGGCGGCCGTTTCCTCGACCTGCATCTTTTTTCGTCTTGCCATCTTTAATCACCTCCTCTCTGGCCTGTCTCATCAGCGCCGGGAGGCCAGCCCCAGCGCAACAATATCCTCCTGTTCAGACAGCACGAGCATCGGGCTAGGTCGGCGGCCGTTGCCCTTTGGCCTGGCTATCTCCCTGACCACGCCCCGCACCACCAACCGGGCGCAGTGGTCAGTGACCGCCACCGCTCGGGCCATGCGTCCTAGGGCCTGGTTCACCTGGCACTGGCTCAGCCCTTGTGGGTGCTCTCTGAGCAGGTTCAGGATGGCCTCCTCCAGGCCGTCCCCCTCGCTGTGCTGCGGGAGAGGGCTCGCCCTGGCAAGTATGCTGTCTTGGGTATCTCCCTCCTTGCAGACAGCGGCTAGCGGCGTGTCCCACTTGATGAAGCCTTCGCGGTATCGGTAGTAGCCGTAGGCCTTGAGGAAGGCGCGGATCTCCCTGGTCGCCATGCCACCGATCTCCCGGGCGGTCATGCCCTGACGCCAACCTTCAAGAGCGATGCGGTAGAGCTCTTGGGCCAGATCCTCCCACAGCCCTTCCCGACGCAGCCTGTCCTTCAGAGAGACGGGGAAAAAGCGCAACTTCGAGAAGCACAGCCTGGCCAGGTCCTCGGCGGGATGTCCCTTGAGTTGATGCATGCGCCTCCAAAAGAAAAAGCCCCACGGACTCCCCGTGGGGCATGTCACCCTAAATGAAAAGGGGGCACCCGATAGGTGCCCCGGAATTTCACTCATAAGAATTCAAAGACTACGCCTTTACACGCCCCTTTCCAGGGTTCTTCACGTCGACCAACTCTCCGCTCTGGCCGTCCTTTCTCAGGTCGTAGAGCTTCCGGTTTATGACCCAGTGCTTAATGGGGCCGTTCATGGCCCCTCCGCGTTGGGAGACCAGGTCGTGGTCTTTACCACACCAGCACCTGGACATCTCCTTACCCCCTTTCCTAAAACAAACCCCGATTTATCGGGGTAAAAAAGAGTCTCCCTAAACGCAAAAAAGACCCCCCGAAGCGGAAGGTCTTTTCTGTTTTTTGCCTATCCTAAGT
>CAYVES010000043.1:7231-16787 GCA_964449845.1 uncultured Dehalococcoidia bacterium | reverse complement strand
CATCCTGCAGAAGGCCGGTGTAGCTGCTGTACCGTCGTTCAATTCCCAGGAGATCTGGGGCGACCCCCATCTCGACGCGCGGGGGCTGACGGTCATAGTTGATCACGTGACTCTTGGGGCGCAGCCCGTGTCGGCTCCTCCCTGGAAGCTATCACGGACACCAGCCGAGATCACGGCAGCAGGACCAACGCTTGGCCAGCACAATGACTACGTCTTTGGCGAGTTGCTTGGCCTTTCCCAGGAGGAGATCTCAAGCCTGGTCAACAAAGGAGTAATCCGTTAGTTGACTGGCAAATCTGACTAGCCAACACTGTGCCCTGTCTGATGCCGATAGGGGTGGACAAACCCGTAGAGTTTGTACCACCCCTTTTGAACTTATTCCTGTTTTTGTCCCAAGTGCCAGGGAGCCGCTACTTGTTCTTGAAGACGGGCTTCCTCTTCTCCCTGAAGGCAGCCCCGGCCTCTGCGCTATCCTCCATGCCCCTCAGGTTCTGCTCCAGTGCCTGCCCGAATACCCTGGCTAGCTTGGGCTCCATGTGCGCTCCCCGCTTGATTATCTCCTTGAAGTTCCACACGGCGCGGGGTGCCAGGTAGAGCATGCGGTCTGCCCACTCCATGGCTTCATCCATGAGCTTGTCCGCGGGCACAACCTTGTTGTAAAAGCCCATCTCGTAGGCGCGCTGGGCAGAGACCCTCTGGTCGCCCCAGAGGACGAGCTCCATGCAATGGCCTATACCCATATGGAGGGTCAGGTCGCGCACCCAGCTCGCTGGCATGTTCCTCATAGCTTCGGCCACACCGAACTCAGCGTTCTCGGCGGCGATGCGGATATCGCAGTCATGGGCGATTAAAGCGCCGCCTGCAATGCAATGGCCGTTGATGGCGGCGATCACCGGTTTCCAGACGTCCTCCGGGCTGAAGGTGGGGATCCTGAAAGGCCCCGGCCTCTGCACTTTAGGGGGCGTCAACAGATCAGCCCCCGCACAAAACGCCCTGTCGCCGGCCCCGGTTATGATTGCTACACGGGACTCCTCGTCAGCCTGATATGCCTTCCAGGTGTCTTCAAGGTCACACATCATATCGAGGGTGAGGGCATTCCTTTTGTCGGGACGGTTGAGAGTGATAATCCAGATCTTTCCATCCTCCTTTTTTTCGACGAGCAACTCTTGTTCTTCCGTAGTCATAGAGAACCTCCTTCTAAAGATGGGTACAAGGCTTGCCCTGCACCAGGGTTTTCAGTTCTACTGGAGCGGCACACGATGCCGAGATCAGGGGCTTGGTCTAAAATGGTCGATGTCCAGAAGGCTGCCCTCGCGCTCGTCCTTGAAAACCGGCTCAAGGCGCATCCCTATTCTGATCTTATCGGGATCCACTTCGCCCAGAATACTGGTGAGACCGGTGTCAGCCCCATCTAGTTGGATAACCCCATAGATGATGGGCGGCTCTTTGGGCTGGTAGGGCTCTTTGTAGTGGACTACGGTATAGGTCTCTAGAGTCCCCTTGCCACTGAGCTCCACCCATTCGCTCATCTTGACACAGCATGTAGGGCAATGTAACCTCGGGGGCACGTATACCTTCTTACAGCTCGGGCACTTTATCCCCGTGATTTTCTTGCTGTCCCTGATGTCTATCAGGAACTTGGTCCCTGTTGCTCCCACAGTAACCTGGAATGTTGATATCGAGTCTGCTTCGGCCACCACGGGCTTAACAGCTTTGTCGGTCATGCGATCACCTCTAGTTTTTGATTACTCTTCCACGGGTTTCCAGTGGAGTATGTCGTCGAAGGCCCCGATTCGCTCCTCCGGTGGCCTCCATACTGCCTCAAGGAGCAACCCGGGCTTCAGCTTGTCCAGATCAGTCTCCGAGCACCAGCCATCCAGCCTGGCACCACCTTCGAGTTCTATGGAAATTATGGGTTTATCCCAAATCTGTGCCTCCCCTGTCCTGCGGTCATAAAAGGGATAGCCGAGCTTGAATGCTGCGACCAGCTTACCGCGCTGGCCCTGGTCAACCCAGTCAGTTGCCTCTACGTAACACTCTGGGCACACTGTGCGAGCCGGCACCATCGCGCGGCCGCATTTGGGGCACTTGTTAGCCAGGATCTTGCCCTGCTTGAACCCTTCTATGGCCGCGCTTTGATAGCCAAGCGCGTGCCAATAGTGTTGGGTGCGCGGGTACTTATACTGTATGAATTCGGGCTCCTGCTTCTGCTCTGTGGTCATAATCGCCTCCTGTTTGATGTCTGCATTCTACTCGGCTAGAGTGATTTCCTGAGCATTATTATCACATTCTCGCCCTGCCCTCCGTAGCCGGTGGCCAGCGCCCTGTTGACGGTGTGGGGTACCTGGTGCTCTCCGGCATCGCCCCGAATCTGCAGCGCTGCCTCAATTATCCTGATCACCGGAGTCGCACCGATGGGATTGGAGGCGGTAACACCGCCCGAGGGATTGAATGGGATCTCCTTATCTATGCCAACTTTCCCCTGCTCTATCAATTTCCAGGCGGTCCAGTCATCGCAGACCCCAACTTCTTCCATCCACCTCAACTCGGCTGGCGAGCACGGTTCATATATCTCAAAGGCCTGGATATCCTTGAGAACGTTTGTTATCCCGTTCCTCTTATACACCGTTTCGCAGCCCAAGCGGAGTGTGGACAACGTGGGATCCTCGGCCATGGTATATGCACCGCCCACATGAACACAATGCCAGTCCTCAACCCAGACCGGCTTCTTGGTGACCTTCTTTGCCTGCTTCTCCGGGGACACTATAAAGACGCCAGCACCGCAGGTGGAGGGGCACATGTGGAGGAACCTTATAGGCCATACCAGGACCGCCGATTCCATCACCTTCTCCACTGTAGTGTTCAGCCTGAGCTGGGCGTAGGGGTTTTTCAAGGCGCACTGATCCTGCTTGACCCGGGTCATAGCGAAGTGCTCCTCGGTGCAGCCAGAGTTGTGGAGATAGGCAAAAGCCCTTCTGGCGAAATTGGTGATGGGGGAAAAGGGGATCTGCGACTGCCAGTACTCGCTGAGCCCACCACCCCCGCGACCGAAAGCCCCCTGGCCCTCATCCATCTTCTGCCAGCTTACACACAGCACATTATTGAACATCCCCGAAGCCGCATAGTGGAAAGCGGCGCTAGCGGCGACGCCTCCGGAGGTGCCCGCATTCTGAAGCTTGAATCCGGGTTTGCCCACGCCGCCGAACTCGGGCACGACCCACAGGTCGGGAACATACTGCCCATCGGCCATCTCGAAGCTAGTAAGCACCACAAAATCGATGTCCTTCATGGTCAGCTGGGCATCCTCAAGGGCAGCCTCAACCGCTTCAGCAACCAGTTCCGGCGTGTTAACATCCTTCCTCTTGCTCTTGTGGTAGGTTTGTCCCACCCCTGTTATTGCAATCCTCTCTGCCATGGTTCCCTCCTATTTCTCCAAAGTTATGACGCAGTGTAGCTGGCCCGCAGGTCCGTCTACCCCATGGGCGAGGGCCTTCTTGGCGCCGGATACCTGCCTGCCACCTGCCTCTCCACGTAGCTGCATCACGCACTCAGCGACTCGCTGCATTCCGGCAACAACCAGCGGGACACCGGAAAGGAGGCCGCCGGAAGGATTCACCGGCAACTCGCCGCCCATCGCGGTTGTTCCCTTGTCGATGAGCTTGCCACCTTCGCCTTTACCGCAGAAGCCCAGGCCTTCGCTCCACAGAAGTTCCTGATACGCGTAGTGCTCCGAGATCTCGGCTAGATCGAGCTCTTTTACTGGATCTTTTATTTCCGCCATTTTGTAGGCCATCTGCGCTGCCGAAACCAGGGCATCGCAATCGGCCAAATCCCTGTATCCAAGCTCATGGTGGTCGTAGCACATACCCATGCCCGTGATCCACACCGGCTTGTCGGTGAGCTTCTTGGCTTTCTCCTCACGTGCCAGGATCATGGCGACGGCGCCGTCCACAGGGTTTGGCTTGATTTCCTGTGCCCTTAATGGGTCTGCTATCATCTCCGAGTTGAGCACGTCCTCTACGGTGATGCCGTTGGCGTACATTACCAAGGGGTTGTTCTTGCCATTGGTGCGGTTCTTCACCACCACTTTGGCGCACTGCTCCTGTGTTATCCCGTACTTGTGCTGATACCGCCTCGCTTGCATGCCGGCAGAGGCCACGAAATCGAGGCCAATCTTTCGCCCGTAGACGTGGTCCATGCCCAGATTCTCCACCTGGTTCTTGGAACACGCAGATTCCTTGATGTGGGCAAGTACCAAAACGACATCGTGGTGGCCCGAAAGTATCTGCATTGCTCCGTAGGCTACAGAGAAAGCCCCGTCCTCCTCTATCCTCTCTTCGGGCCTCTTGTATGCGCCTACTGTGTAGGCGTAATGCATGTCAATACCGCCAAGGCCCCCGAAATAGTCCTGGCTTGACGTCACTGTGGAGTCTATTCCGGTGCCATCTGGCTTGAACTCCAGACCAGTTTGCCCCATTACATCTTTGGTCACATGCACCAGTGTCTCTGTTAGGTGCTCCTCACGTTTCTGGTCAAACTTGGTCTGGGCCACTGCCACTATGCCAACCCTATCTGCCATATCTCGCCTCCTTTTTTCCTTTTTTGCACCTCTGCGCCTCAAGTGTCGTACCCACTTCGCCGCCCCCGCATCAAATCCGTTTCATATGCCCATCTGCTCGTCATATGTTCGGTTGGCTCGCTGCAATCCCACCCCCTGTGTCAGTGATTGTTGCCTCTTGCTTTGCTCCTCCATCAACCCGGTAGCTGTGCAATCTACATAATCTCTATCTCCTTCAGATCAGAGGATGCGATGAGCTTGGGCTCGGTTAGTTCCTGAACGTCCTCAACTGTCCACCCCGGGGCTACCTCCTTAAGCACCACTCCTTCTTTCGTCACCTCGATCACTGCCAGATCGGTCACGATCATATTAACACACTCTGGCGCGGTAAGCTCGTAGTTGCATCTACGCAATATCTTAGGCTTGCCATCCTTGGAAGTGTGCTCCATGACCACAATCAGCTTTTTGGCACCGACGGCTAGGTCCATCGCCCCACCAATACTGCCAATGCCCCGCTCAGGGAGCAACCAGTTGGCAAGGTCTCCCTTCTCCGATACCTGCATTGCTCCCAGAACACAAAGGTCGATGTGGCCTCCTCTGATCATGGCGAAGGACTCATCATGGGAGAACAAGGACATCCCGGGCTTTGTAGTTACCAGTTGTCCTCCAGCATTAGCCAGATCGAGGTCGCCGTCCTCTGGAGTGGCGATGGGGCCGAAGTTAAGGGCGCCGTTCTCGGTATGGTAGAAGATCTCCTTGTCCGGCGAGGGGTAGTTGACGCAGAGGGTCGGAATCCCAATGCCCAGGTTCACCACCATTCCATCTTCGAACTCCTTGGCTACTCGGAAGGCCATGGTCTCTCTGCTTAGCCGCTGTTTCTCAGCCATGATACCTCCTATGTCTGGAGCTGTTCTTCCTTGCTTATCTTTTGCTTGATTTGGGTCCTACCCTCCTCGGGCCTGACCACTATTCTGTCGACGTATAGAGCGGGCGTAGCCACCCTCTCCGGGTCAAGCTCTCCGACCTCGACAACTTCGTCCACCTCCGCAATTGTGACCTTTGCCGCACCGGCCATTGTGGCGTTGAAAGTCCTGGAGGTGCCTCGATAGATTAGATTCCCTATCCTATCCGCTTTGTATGCCCTGATCAGCCCAAAATCAGCCTTTATCGCGTACTCGAGGACATGCTTCCTGCCATCGATGACCTTTGTTTCTTTGCCCTTCTCCACGATAGTCCCCGGCCCGATGGGGCAATAGAAGGCCCCAATGCCGGCTTTTGCGGCTCTTATTCGCTCCGCCAGTGTTCCCTGGGGCACTATCTCGATCTCCACCTCGCCCGCGCGAAGCTGCTTTTCGAAGGGAGAGACCAATAGTGGCGAGGCGGAAACAGGGAAGGCAGCGATCCCTTTTCTTACCTGTTGGTTAGCTGCCAGCTGCCCGCCATCGTACCACCATTCGGGCACCGACATGAAGCTGGCCACGACCTGCATCAGTTCCTTCCCGATGCCGACCGTGTTGCCCACAATCGTGAGATTCTTCGCCCCTTGCCGGCTCAGGGCTTCGATGAGGTAGCTGGGCGACCCGCCGGGTGTGCCAAAGCCACCAATCAGGATAGTAGCACCATCGAAAATGTCCTTTACTGCCTCATCAAAGCTGCCCACGACTTTGCTCACAGCCATTTCATACCCCTCCTTTTGCCATCGGAGTCTTACCCGCTCACAAAGGCCTAAAATGCTTGATATCCAGCATATTGCCTTCTCGCTCTTCCTTGAATACAGCTTGAACCCTCATGCCCACCTTCAGGTCTTCATGATCAACGCCAGCGATGAAGTGTACGATTGCGGTGTCTGCTCCATCAGGCTGAATAATCCCGTAGACAAAGGGAGGTTCCACAGGCTGAGTGGGCTCTTTATAGTTAACTATTGAATAGGTAAGGACAGTCCCCTTGTCGCTAACCTCTACCCACTCATCCATCTTGCACACGCATTTGGGACAGATAGACCGTGGGGGCACATAGACTAGTCTACATTCGGGGCATCTCATACCAAAGATTTTCTTGTTATCCCTGAGCTCGATCAAGAACTTGCTGGCGACGGCGCCAACAAATTGCTTGAAGGGGATCTCCAGCTTTCCATGGACTACCAGGGGCTCCTCTTGGAGCGATTCCTCAGTCATCTCTTCTCCTCCTCGATGGGCTGAAAATAGAGGATATCCATCATCTCACCCGTCCGCCCTTCCTCTTTCCATACTGCCTGAACCTTCATCCCCGGGTGCAGTTTATCCGGGTCGGGCGGCTCGAGGAAATGGATGAGGGCTCCGCCACCTTCGAGCTGAATGACCCCCCGAGCCCAGGGGACCGGCTTCGGTTGGCCCGTGCTTGGATCTATATAGGGGTAGTAGCATACATCAAAAGCAAATATTGTGCCTTTGTCACTCAACTCCACCCAATCTCCTGCCCCGACGCCATGACACTGGCCGCATACCGCTCTTGGTGGAAACATGATCCGTCCGCAACTGGGACACTTGTTACCCCAGAGCTTCTTGTGCTCTTTCATCTCCCTGAGCAGTCTACCCATATAGGGGCCAGCGGAGAAGTTACAAGGTACGCTCACCAAATAGGGCATCACCAGGTATTCATCAGGAGCTTTTTTTGGCATGTTTCTCTACCTCCAGAGATTTGCTACGGGCGTTCCTTGCTGAGGAGATGGAGTATTGTCCAAAACGTGCCACCAAAGGCGGAGGCCATGGCAGTCTTCATCTCCTTGTCGACCTGATGCTCGCCGGCATCCCCTCTGATCTGCAGGGCAGCCTCGGCGACACGGATGAGAGCGGTCGCCCCAATGGGATTAGTGGTTACCACACCCCCAGAGGGGTTGACGGGAAAAGACCCGTTCCGATCGGTGACGCCATCCTCGACCAGCTTCAGATATCCTCCCCTTTCCAGGAGCAGGAACCAGTCGGCCCATTCCATCTCCATCCATACCATCGGGTCGTACATCTCAAACAGATCGATCTCCTTGACGGGATTAGTGATCCCGTTCCTTTTGTAGAGCTTGCGGGCGCACACCCTCATACTGGCCCATTCCGCCAGGTCATCCCGCGCAAGTATCGTTTCATTCAGCATTGCCTCCATGTGGGTGGTAACATGATCCTTCACCCATACCGGCTTCTTGGTGATTCTCTCCGCCTTTTCCTCTGAGGCTACGATCAAGGCACAGGCGCCATTGGACTGAGGGCACATATGGAGAAGCCTTATGGGATGTACCAGCATATAGGAGTTCAGCACTTCGTCACGGGTGACCTTGTTCCTCAAATGGGCATAGGGGTTTCTGCTGGCGTTTTCCCCATCCCTGATCCTGACCATGGCTGCCACCTCCTCGGCCCGCTCACCAAAATCCCTTATCATCGTAGCCGCAGTCATTCCACTTATGGCCCCCGTTTGTAGTCTCCTGTCCCAGAGGGGGTCAGCCATCGCTGCTATCCCGGTAGTGGTATGCCCCTCCTCCTGCTTCTCCCAGCCGACGGCCATGACCGTGTCGAAGAGCCCGGAGGCTACATGGTTGTAGGCAGCACAAGCGAGTGTGCCCCCGGTCGTCCCCCCGGTAGTGAGCCTCATCCCGGGCTTCAAATAGGCGCCGTCGCCATCAACGTGCCACATGTCAGGCTGGTGAACGCCCTCGAAAAGCTCCATGTTGCCGTGGAGGACGCAATCAATGTCCTTGATTCTTAGTTGTGCATCCTCCAGGGCAGCGGTCACTGCCTCGTTCACCATCTCCACCTGATTAACGTCCTCGCGATGAGCCTGATGATGTGTCTGCCCAATACCTACAATGGCAACTCTCCTTGCCATGCTCTCCTCCTTCTATGTCCCTAGCACCAGCACAGAATGCAGTTGTCCGCAAGGCCCGCTCGTCCCGTGAGCTAGAGCGGTCTTCGCCTTAGCCACCTGCCGCGCGCCAGCCTCGCCCATTAGCTGCAGAACGCACTCCACCACCCGCGTCAAGCCAGCCACTATCATGGGATTGCCCGGCAAGACCCCACCGGAGGGATTGATTGGTAGCTTGCCTCCCATCTCAGTTACCCTGGAGTCGATGAGCTTGCCACCTTCTCCCTTACTGCAGAAACCGAGGCCCTCGCTCCACATGAGCTCCTGATAGGAATACTGGCCCGATATCTCAGCTACATCGATCTCCCGGCGTGGATTCTTGATTCCTGCCATCTTGTAGGCGCGCTTGGCCGCCATTTCCAGAGCATCGGAATCGGCCAGATCCCTGTCCCCTAGATGATGGCAATCATAGCAGTTGCCCACGCCATTGACCCAAATGGGCTTGTCGGTGAACCTCTTGGCCTTTTCCTCTGTTGCCAGTATCATGGCGCATGCACCATCGGAGACAGGATAGGCATCCAGTGTGCTGATGGGATAGGCCAGCATCCTCGAACTGAGGACATCCTCCACGGTGAGGGCCATAGCGTTTTGGGCATAGGGGTTATTCTGCGCATTTTTGTAGCTTTTCACCAATACCTTGGCGCATTGCTCCCGTGTGATGCCGTACTTGTACATGTAGCGCTTCGCCTGCAGAGCAGCAGCGGAGAGGTAGTCGACGCCAAGCATTCTAGTACATACAGGGCAAAAGGCGCAGTTGGTAATGAGGTTTCTTGAGGATGGCTGGGATTCCTTACAGTGAGCTACCACGAGGACAGTATCGTAGTGCCCTGAGAGTATCGCTATGGTAGCATAAATCGCCGCTTGGGCACCATCCTGGGATACCTTCTCCCCGGCTCGATGATGTACACCGATAACATCACCAATTGGGGTGTCGGAAAGAGTCATTGCATCCCAGAAATCGTCGGTGGCGCATATGGAGAAGTCTATCCCCGTTCCATCCTCGGTGTATTTCAGCCCTGTCTGCTCCAGCACCTCCCTCACCGGTTGATGCGCCAGCTCAGCCAGTCTTAAGGCTGGCTTACTTCCCTCATATTTCGTCTGAGCTACTGCAAC
>CAYVES010000043.1:0-7131 GCA_964449845.1 uncultured Dehalococcoidia bacterium | reverse complement strand
AGGTGCATATCATGATCCATGCAGAAGCCAACAGCCCCAAAGATCTGATGACCCAATATTGTAGCGCGCTGATACGCGTGGCCTGTCTGGATCTTGGCTATGGCCACCTCAATAGAGGCTGGGAGCCCCTCGGTCACCATCCAGGCTGCCTTATAGGTCACAAACCGCGCGCCACTGATATCGGTGGCCATGTTACCACAGTGGTGCTGGATCGCCTGGAAGCTGCCGATGGGGCGCCCAAACTGTACCCTCTCCTTGGCATAGTCCAGCGTCATCTCCAAGGTAGCTTCGGCACCGCCGACCATTTCAGCGCATTTCGCCACAGTGGCCTGCTCTAGCACCTTCTCCAGCACGGCCCAGCCCTGGTCTGGCTCCCCGAGGACATTCTTCTGGGGCACCCTGACGTCCTCCAGAACAAGTTCACATTGTTTGTCCGCGGCCAGGGTCTTGAGCAGGGTGCACTTAATCCCTGTGCTCTTGCAATCCACCAGGAAGAGGGTGAGTCCCTGCTCAGGGACTTTGGTCTTCATCGTCCGGGCCACGCATATTACGTAGTCTGCGATGTGAGCATTCTCCACGAAGAGCTTGGTCCCATTGATTACGAATTCGTCCTTGTCAGCAGTGGCATTGGTTCTCACACCAGAGGCATCGTAGCGAGCATTGGGCTCCATAAGGGCCAGCGTGAGGATTATCTTCCCCGCTGCAATCTTGGGCAGAAGCTCCTGCTTCTGCTCCTCGGTGCCCGCGGCCAAGATGACCAAGCCGCTCGGTACCACGGTGGAAAAGAAAGGACCGGGCAAGCAGGCCCGCCCCATCTCCTCGAGTAGAACCACCAGGTCGAGGAAACTGCCTCCGATGCCACCGTATCTCTCCGGGATTACCAGCCCCATCCACCCCAGCTCCGCCATCCTATGCCATAGCTCGGTCGTGTAGCCACGCTCATCTTGCATCATGTCTCTAACCAGTGACTTGGGACACTCTCTCTCAAGGAAATCCCGGGTTGCCGTCTTGAGCATTTCTTGCTCTTCGCTGAGACCAAGATCCATGTTTCTTAACCGTCTCCGCCAAAGATGCCAGGCATTGGTCTATTTTCGAGGCAGCCCTAGCCCCCTCACGGCGATGATGTTGCGCTGGATCTCTGATGTGCCCGCGCCAATAGTAGCGGAGACAGCATCAAGATATCCTCTTGGCACCAATCCGTTCAATGGGGACCATTTGGATGCTGTTTCCAGTAGCCCGTATGGGCCCAGCACCCGCATGGCTGCATCGGCGAAATGTCTACTCAACTCCGTGACCCACAGTTTTAGCATAGAGGCCTCTGTATCGGGGAGTAACCCTTTGCTCAGCATCCAGGCTGTTTGCCAGTAGAACATGTAGGCCACCTCGACCTCGACTGCCATCTCAGCCATCATACGGCGCACCTCATAGCTCCGCTTCAAGGCCATGCCATCACGCTTTGTCATTTTGAAATAATCGAGAAACATTTCGAAAACTCGTTTGAAAGCACCGATGCCTACCATGAGCCTCTCAAAGTCTAGAGCAGCCACTAGGTAGTACCATCCCTGGTTCCTCTCACCGATAAGGTTTTTCTTGGGAACACGCACATCGTCGAAGAAAACCTCGTTGAAGGAGTGGATACCACATATGTTTGTCAAGGGGCGGACCGTGATCCCTGGAGAGTTCATATCGACGATGAGCAGACTGATACCTCTATGTCTTGGAGCATCAGGGTCAGTTCTAACAGCTACCCAGGCATAATCAATGAGGTGGGCACCGCTTCCCCAGGTCTTCTGCCCATTAATCACAAATTCATCCTCTTTCTCCACCGCTTGAGTTTGTAGGGAGGCAAGATCGGAGCCAGCGTTGGGCTCACTATATGCGAACCAGAACTCCACCTCGGCCCTGGCAATCTTTGGTAACCATTCCTGCTTCATCTCGTCGCTGCCGAAGAGCAGGATAGTGGGCCCTGCGACAGTGGCTCCGAAACCAGGAGGCGGTACACGATAATAGCTCACTCGCTCGTCGAAGATGGCGTGCTCAATAGGGGAATATTCCGCGCCGCCGTATTCCCTGGGCCATGAGATGCTGGCCCAACCTCTTTCCGCTATCTTACGCTGGAGCTCCTGGTTTACACGCCAATGCACTTCATCGACTTCATGGGAGCCGTACCCTCCAGGCCATTGCAGTGATTCCTCGACCCATCCTGGAGGTAGCTCCTTTTTGAGGAAATCTTCGACTTCTTTTTGAAATGCTTCCTCTTGCTCGGTAAACTGGAACCTCATCTCCTACCCAGCTCTCTTCTGTTCAGCCGCATGACGTTTTGCCATTCATCTTCATATGATAGCCAGAGGGAAATAGGGTTGAGCTTGCCGTCTACGACTTGGTGTTCCTGTTATCACAAAATAAGACCCTTGATAAAGGGTGACGCAGTTCTTAGCATAGCCAAAAGCTCCCTGGATTATAATCCATTGGCCCGAAAATGTCAACATTTTTGGCCCATTGTTGCACAATTCCGCGAGCTGTGATACAATCGGTTAATAATCGAGGGTAGTGGAAGGCGATTGAATCGCACCGTAGTTTGACCCCTCTGCATGAAACTTGCAGTCCTGGGCGCTTGGTACACTTGCAGAGGCTTCTGGTAGAATGGCCAGCATCAATGCATTTCCAAATAACCGGCCATATGTAGATAGCTAGATCGAGGGAATCGTGGAATGACAACCTATGCGAAGTACAAAACCAAGCCCCTGGATTGCTGGCAGTGGGGCAAAGAGCTCAGGCTGGAGGCTTATCAGGATTTGGTCGGGGGCCACGAGCAGGGAAAACTCCTGGTGCTGGGATGTGCGGCGACCCCCTATGGCATACTGGCGGGGCTCGGCGACTTCGTTTTCCTCGCCGGCGAGCCCTACGGCGCCAGCATTGCAGCCGATCCTCCCTTCTCCGTCTCCTGCATGGAGGCGTATGAGGCCAGGGGGTATTCCCGTGATATGTGTGGCTATATGCGCAACTTCCTGGGCTCCATGTACCTCGACAAATACTACTTTACCGGGGGGCGGTTTCCCAAATTCGATTTTGCCTGGAGCGTTCGCCATTGCCCTGGTGGTCACCCCAAGTGGCACCAGATAGTATCCGAGTATCAGCGTATCCCGATGAATTATATCGACGACGACACAATGCTGACCCTGGACGGTGATCCCCACCACAGGATAGAATATGTAGCTGGACAATATTTGGACTCCATCGAATGGATGGAGAAGGTCACCGGAAGAACGTTTGACGATGAAAAAGCCATTGCAGCAATGCGTAACTATTTCAAGAACGAGGCTCTGTGGGGGGAGATATGCCTGCTCAACGGGGCCGTGCCTGCTCCCCTCGATATAAAGAGCATGTTCGCCCTCATGCCTATCTCTATGTTGAGAAGGCATGAGGAGGTTGCAACCCGTTTCCTCGAGACGCTCAGGGACGAGATGAATGACCGCATCGCCAACGGGATAGCCGCGGTCACCAACGAAAGATACAGAGTGTGCATGTTGACTCCGCCGCCCTGGAGTTTCCTGAAAGTGTTCCGCTACCTTGAGAGCTTCGGCGTCGTCGTTGCTGGTACCTATGTATACCTCGTAAACTCAGGTGAAGCGAAGTTTCTCCTCGATGAAGGCAAGGTTGTCCCGGCCACAGTGCCCGAGGAGCGCCCGGGATGGCCTGAGATAAAGAACAGGGAGGATCTGTGTCGAACTATTGCACGATGGCGTGCCGAGCACCCGTTTCAGTCGCATCTGGACACGAGGAAGAAGGAATCTGTCGTAATCTCCCGGCACTGGAATGGGGATGCGTACTTACTGCTCCTAAACCGCGGCTGTGTGTCCATGACCACCAGCATGTACGACATCCAACGCTATCTCCTAGACCACAGCATTCCAGTGATAATGGTTGAGGGGAACTTCGCCGATTGTAGGGATATTGATGAGACCGGGGTGCTTGATCGCCTGGAAGCGTTCTTAGAAGGACAGGGCATCTCCAAGCTGCCCGAACAATGATGCCGGCCAGGCAGTAAGAGGAGTCATCCCTGGCCTGAGTCCAGATACAAAACAGGGCTTATACTGCGCTTGCTCTTCTAATCTTTGTCGGTTTAACTACAGCAACGAAAGGAGATGTGGTGAAATGGGCGGATTTGGTTTTACCGAAGCACAGGAAATGCTCCGCCAAGAGGTGAGGCGATTTGCCCAAAAAGAGCTTGCCCCAGGGGCACTTGAGCGATCCAAAATGGGACCCATGGAGCTTTATCAAGCCTTACCTGAGGTAGATAAAAAGGTAGTTGACATCGGGTGGACAGCCCTCAATGTACCTGCCAAATACGGGGGGCAGCAGGTCGATGCTGTGTCTTTGGGCATCATCTTCGAGGAGGCAGGCAAGGTAGACCCATATGTAGAGACTGTTGGGGCCATGCAAGCGACAAGTGCCCTCCTTGAGACGCTGCCGGAGGAGGTGCAGGAGGAGTGGTTCCCCCCCTTGATCAAGCGGGAGCGGAGGCACGCCTTCGGTTTCACCGAGGCAAGTGCTGGCTCAGACCTTGCAAGCATAGCGACTAAGGCTGTGCGAGATGGCGACGATTACATTATCAGCGGTGAGAAGTTCCCTATCCCCTTCGCAGTGGTCGCTGACGCAGCCTCGATAGCCGTCAAGACTGACCCCACCGCAGGCTTCAGGGGTATAAGCATGTTCTGGGTGCCACTGAATCTACCTGGCATAACCCGATCACACCTCCCTTGGATGGGGAACCCCAATTTAGCTCCCAGCGTAGTGGCGTTTGATGAGGTACGGGTTCCGGCCAAGTACCGCGAGGGGGAGGAGGGCAAAGGTTTCTACATGGTCATGACCACCCTTGACTGGCTCCGGGTTATCACCGCCATGACCTGTTTGTGCCGGGCTGAGGCCTCGCTCGAAGACGCAATAGCCTGGTCCAAAGAGCGAGTCGCCTTCGGCCAACCCATTTACAGGTACCAAGGGGTGTCTTTCCTCATCGCCGAGCACCTCACCATGCTCGAGGCAGCAAGGTTGCTGTGTTATCGGGTCTTGTGGCTCAAAGACCAGGGGGTTCCGTATATTACGGAATGCTCCATGGCCAAGTGGTACACCGTCGAGGTGTCGATCCAAGCCATCAAGGACTGTATGGTGATCATAGGGCATCCAGCCTACAGCACGGAGCACCCCATTTCGCAACGCCTGAGAGACGTCGTCGGCTTCCAAATGGGCGATGGCACACCGCAGATGCAGAAGCTAATCATCTCCAGGATGGTGCTGGGGAAATAGGCCTTCCTACTTTGACTCACACGGGCGTCAGCAGAAGGGTAACCGCGCAGAGTAGCTATAATATGCGCAAGGCACTGTCGATACTGTCGCAATGTTGCAGCACACTTGAGAAAGTCTCCACAGGACACATTCTGATAACAATCGATAACTTTCAGGAGGGTGCAGGGCTATAGATGACGCAGAAGCGGGCTGAGGTCAAGTATATATTGGAGGTATTTAATGGCCGTCGAGGGGGTGCTCTTTACCAAGGAGGAGGGGATTGCCACCATCACCTTTGACCGACCTGAGAGGCTCAACGCGGTTACTGATGCGATGAGGACGGAGGTGCACCGAATCGCAACCGAGCTTCGTGATAATGAGGAGGTGAAGGTGCTGGTCATTACCGGTGCTGGAGAGGCGTTCAGCTCTGGAGCAGATACTGGAGAGTTGACTGCGGACTATAGTGGGCCGATTGAACCACATATTCTGAAGAGGCCCTTTGGCTGGTGGATACTGCCGGTGCGCTATTTCCCCAAGCCGACCATCGCCGCCATACCAGGGATCGTTGCCGGGACGACATACTCTCTGGCTTTGGCCTGTGACTTCAGAATAGCCTCTGAGAAAGCTAGGTTCAGCATGGTATTTGTTAGAAGAGGGCTTATTCCCGATGGCGGTGCTACCTATTACCTGCCACGAATCGTGGGAACAACCAAGGCCCTCGAGCTTATGTTGATGGGCGACACGATTGATGCCAGGGAAGCCGAGCGGCTGGGAATTGTGAACAAGGTTGTGCCACACCAGGAACTGATGAACGCGACCATGGAGCTGGCAAGAAGGATCGCCAACGGGCCCTCAGTCGCTATTGAACTCATCAAGCGGGGTGTATACAAAGGCGCCGTAAATGATCTAGAATCTCAACTGGACTACGAGAGTCTTGCCCAGCGCATCTGCTTCCAGACCGAGGACTTCAAGGAAGGCGTTGCATCGTTTATGCAAAGAAGGTCACCGGAATTCAAAGGGAGATAGCAATAGGGACTGCCCCGGGGAAGCAGGCAGTGCCAGATTTGACAAGCAGGAGCCAGCTAAGCTGATTTGCACACATCCGTCAGATAGGAGTAGAGCTTTTGACTCTTTGGAAGAATGGCTATCCGAATTCTAAGACAGGTGGGAGAGCGAGATGGAAAGAAGATACCCGTTGAGCGGACTCAAGGTAGTAGACTTCTCCTGGGTCTTCACCGGCCCTATTGTAACCAAATTCCTCGGCGACCACGGCGCCGAGATAATCAAGATAGAATCCGCCACCAGGCCAGATATGACCAGGGTAATGACGCCTTTTGCAGGCGGGCAGATGGGTTTCAATAGCAGCGGCGTTTTCGCCAACTACAATTCCAGTAAGTACAGCATCAACATAAATCTGCGTGAGCCCCGCGGGGTGGAGGTCGTGAAGAGGCTAGTGGAGAGGGCCGATATAGTGCTGGAAACCTTCGGCCCCGGCGTGATGAAAAGGCGGGGGCTGGACTACGATGAATTGAAGAAGGTGAAGCCGGACATCATTATGCTCAGCATGAGCATGGTGGGCCAGTACGGACCCCATTCGCAGCAGCCCTCATTCGGCCAGGTTCTACAGGCGACAAACGGATTCGTGCACCTCCTCGGCTGGCCCGACCGGGCGCCTTCTTTGCCCGTCGCCGCCTATACCGATTTCATCGCACCGTGGTACGTCCTCATAGCACTGATGGGCGCCCTCGACCACCGGCGCCGCACAGGCAAGGGGCAATACATAGACCTCGCCATGCTGGAAGCCAGCGTTCACCCCGCCTCACCCGTGGTGATGGACTACACCGTCAA
>CAYVES010000042.1:0-17075 GCA_964449845.1 uncultured Dehalococcoidia bacterium | reverse complement strand
AAGTAGGAGCCCACCATCCTAGATGCAGGATAATGGTGGGTTTCGCTATGCTACACCCACCCTACTGCAGCTGTGGCTCAGGGTGACAGCTAAACACTCTGTTTGATCTGTGCTTGCGTCCTGAGTATACAGCAAAGCTTCGGCGTTGCCTATGGGTCCTGAGTAGCCAAGTTGCACTTGCAGAAGCGGACTCACCTGGGTGGCAAGAACGCCAAAAGGCGAGTCCTTTCTGGAACCAGCAGCGTGCGAGCTGTTAAGACCAGGTATGTTAGGGTTGCTGGGTAAGTTGGTTTAGAACTGCTCTATGAACTGGGAGATCTGTTCGAAGGTAAAGACGGGGCCGTCTCTACAGACGTATTTGTCGCCAACGTTGCAGCGGAAGCATTTGCCCAGACCGCACTTCATCTTGCCCTCAAGGGTGGTCACGATTTGTTCGCCAGCAAAGCCCAGTTTCTTCAGCTCGGTGAGAGTGAACCTGATCATGATCGGAGGGCCGCAGATTATGGCGATGGCATCTTTCGGCGAAGGCTGGAGCTCGGCTATAGCAGCGGGGATCAGCGCTACCCTGCCGCTCCAATTATCGTCACCAGCGTCAACGGTAAGTTCGATCTTGGTCCGTGGAGATTTCGCCCAGTCGTCGAACTCGGCGGCGAAACAAAGGTCTTGAGGAGTGCGCGCTCCGTTGAGGATGAGGACGTCGCCGTAGTCGTCGCGATTGTCTAGGATTGTATTGATCACCGGGCGCAGTGGAGCGAAACCGATACCGCCGCCGATAATGATGATGTTCTTTCCCTTATAGTCATCCAGAGGGAAGGAGTTACCGAAGGGGCCACGCACCCCTGTCTTGGCCCCGGGTTCGAGCTGATGGAGGGCATTGGTGACAGTTCCCACCCTTCTCACCGCGAACTGCAGGCCCTCTTTGCGGTGAGCTACCGAGGCCAATCCAAAGGGAGACTCGCCTACACCGTAAGCGGAGACGAAGGCAAATTGCCCCGGTCTATAGTCGAACTCATCTTCGGCCCTGTCCAGCTCCAGGGTGAAAAGCTTGACGTCAGGGGTCAGGTCAACGACCCTCGTCAGTGTAGCTGGGTAGGGCACAAAAGGGTTTGGAACTGGCTTCTCAGTCGCTTCCTTGACCAACTTTGGCTCCTAGCTTCTGGAGATCGGAGATGATCTCCCTGATGTCTATATTCACCGGGCAAGCGGTTACGCAGCGGCCGCAACCTACGCAGCATAGAGGCCCGAACTGCTGTGGAAAATAGAGCAGCTTGTGACAGAAGCGCTGGCGGAGGCGAGTTCCCTTATCTGCTCGGGGATCATAGCCGCCGGCGATGCGAGTGAACCCTTTTGACTGGCAGCTCTCCCAGGTGCGTATCCGCTCTATCTTCCCTCTATCCCTGCGATCCCGTATGTCGAAGCAGTAGCAAGTAGGGCAGACGTATGCGCAGACGTTGCAATGAATACAGCGGTCTGCCAGCCGGCTCCAGTAAGGGTCATCGAACACCTTCTGTGTGGCTTCGACAATTCCTTCAGCAGGGACATCGGTGTCGCAGGAAGGCGCCGATGGCTTGACGTCTGACTCCTTAAGCTCTACCCCCTGGAGAAGCCTCTCGCCCTTTTCGGTAACAGTTTCCACTGCATAGCCATCGTCCACTTCGGTAAGCATGATATCAACGTTGGAGGAGTCATTGGGAGCGCTGCCCATGCTTGTGCAGAAGCACTGAGGGGCAGGTTTGGTGCAAGCGAGCCCAATCATGGTAGTCTTGTCTCGGTGCTGAGCCCAGAGGGAATCGGCGGGATCGTCTAAGTAGGGGCCATCGAGTATGGCAATACCCCTGGCGTCACAGGGGCGGATGCCAAAGATGACCGTCTCCTGTTCGATAGTTGCGGGAGTAATCTCAACATTGCCATCTTTCCGCTCGATAGTGAACAGGGTATCGGTTCTGGGGAAAAACAACTCCTTGGGTGAGAGGTTCGTATTCTCATAGTCAAATGCAATCTCATCCACCGATCGGATGGGAGAGAACAGGGTAAGGTCGTCGACATGCTTGGGAGCGACCAGGGTTCGCTCCTTCATGATGCTGCTGAGCCAGGATTCCAGCTCCTTCTTTCCCAAAACTCTCATGATCGTGCCGCTCACAGTGCGCAATAGAAAAAGGCTTGCATTAGCCTCTCCCCAGGAACTAGTGCGCCCTCGTTCAATTGGCTGGACTCCTGCTTTCGCAGGAGTGACATGACTCTGTCATTCCCGCGGAAGCGGGAATCCATGTCGCCTGAAGCTAGAGGCAGCGTTTTTTCAGGTGGAATCTTCGTCATTCACCTATTCCCAGTTTATCGTCTTTCTTGAATGTCATTAAGGGCGCGAGGGCATCATCGCTCATACCCGCCCGATAGTCGAACAGGGTGAGCACTTCCTGCTCCATCCTCCTGTTGAGCAAGCTGAGGGGGATGTTGACCGGACAAACCCGCTCGCACTCGTTACAGGAGATGCAGCGCCCCGCCAGATGAAACGCCCTGATCGTATTCCACATCAGGTTCTCTTCACGGGCAATCCTGATCCCCACCCATTCCGGGTCGAGTTCTTCCACGAAACAGTCGATGCAATAGCAGCCGGGACAGGCCTGGCGGCAGGCGTAGCAGCGAATGCACCGTTCCGCTTGTTCCCGCCAGAAAGCGGCCCTCTCCTCCGATGTCTTGGCCTCCATCTCCCCTACATCGGCAAATTCAGCGGGAGGTTCCTCGGTCACAGGCTCACCCACTAGGAAGTCATAGACTACAGGCGTGTGCTGCCGGCACCAGTTGCAGCGTTTCTGAATCCGCTCGCTACGCTTGTTCCAGCCCCACTCCACTACACCGGGGCAGACCACGCCGATGATGAATACCTGGTCGCGCTGGATCTGCTTCTCACTGAGAAGGAGGTTCACAGCCCGCGAGTCACAGCCCTTGACCACGACAGCGGTAGGTCTACCTTTCATGTTGAGGAGATACTTCACCAGGTTGTGGCTGCAGGTGTTGTCAAAGACAAGCCGGTCGGCCTCTGCGGGATCGTAGATAAAAGCCGGGCGGGCGCTGAAGCCGTCGGTACCGGTCTCATAGCCGATGACGCACTCTACAGTGCCCTTTTCGAGAAGCTCCCTGGCCTTGTTTCTAATCTGCTGAGTGAAGTCTGCTCCCATCAGCTCACTTTCCTTGACCCCAGCTTGGTCATGTCCTCGGTAAACTCAGAGATGATCTTGGCAAACCGCTTTCCCTCCGAAGCCGAGACCCACTCTATCCGAAATCGCTCCTTCTGTATGCCCATGAAATCAAGCAGCTCTCTCAGAAGCGCGAAGCGGCGGCGACTGTAGTAGTTGCCCTCATTGTAATGGCAATCTCCAGGGTGGCAGCCAGCGACCAGGACGGCATCAGCGCCCTCCTCAAAGCACTTGACTACCATGATGGGGTCAACCCTACCTGAACAGGGGACACGTATAATTCGGATGTTGCTCGGGTAGGCCTGACGGCTGGTGCCGGCCATATCCGCTCCGGCATAGCTGCACCAGTTGCACAGGAAGCCGATAATCATGGGCTCGTTATCTGCCGACAAGCGTTAAAACCTCCGAGAGCAGTTGCTGGTTGGTGAAGCCGCGCAGGTTGATCGCCCCGGGACGGCAGGCCACCACACAGAGCCCGCAGCCCTTGCACATGGTTTCGTTGATGGAAGAGATAATGCGCCCATCCCTGGTGACCTGTTCCTCGATCGCATTGAACGGGCAGACCTCCCTGCAGGCGAAGCAGCCGACGCACTTCATTGGGTCAACAAAGGAGGTAAGCGGATCGGTGGTGAGGCTGTCCTGGCTGAGCAAGGCTACTGCCTTGGCAGCAGCGGCGCTGCCATGTGCTACGGAGTCGGGGATGTCACGGGGACCGACGCAGGCGCCCGCGATGAATATGCCGTCAGTCTGGGTCTCCACCGGGCGCAGCTTGGGGTGGGCTTCGATCAGGAAACTGTAGGTATCGTAGCTGATGTTGAGGGTTTGGGCTAGCACGTCAGCATTCTCGCTGGGCTCCATCCCGGTTGCCAGCACAACCAGGTCAGCGTCGATCTCAACCGGCCTCCCGATGAGTGAGTCCTCGCCCAGAACCTTGAGCTTCTCCCCATTCTGGTAGATTTGTGAGACTCTTCCTCTGAGGTAGATTGCGCCGGATTCATCCTGGGCACGACGGGCAAACTCCTCGAAGTCCTTGCCCCCGGCACGAATATCTATGTAGAAGACGTAGCACTGGACATCGGGGTCATGCTCCTTGAGCATGATGGCGTGCTTTGCCGTATACATGCAGCAGACCTTGCTACAATAGGGCCGCCCTACCTTGTCATCACGCGAGCCCACACACTGGATGAAGACTACACTCTTAGGATGAGTGCCGTCGGAGGGTCGGAGCACTTCGCCCCCGGTGGGCCCCGCTGCGGACATAAGCCTCTCCAGCTCGAGCGAGCTTATGACATCGGGGTATCTTCCCCCGCCATACTCTCCATAGACGCTGTAATCGAACGTCTTAAATCCGGTGGAAACCACGATGGCACCGAACTTTTCGGTTACAATCTCGTCCCGCTGCGACCGGTCGATGGCCTCTGTGGGACAGACCCCCTCGCAGATGCGGCACTGCGGTGGCTCCGGGCCTTCCTCCGTTTCTTTCCATTTGAGATACTTCTCATAACGGCAGTTCACCACATCGATCACTGGCTTGTTAGGGACAGCCTGGGCAAAGGGTATGTAGATGGCAGAGCGCGACCCCAGGCCCAAATCGAACTCCGACGGTATTCTCTCGGGACACGCCTGCCAGCAGTCGCCACAGCCGGTACATTTCACGTAGTCAACCAATTTCGCCTTTTTCAGGATATCTACCTCGAAATTGCCCACGAACCCTCGCACCTCTTTTACCTCGGAGTAGGTGAGAAGGGTGATGTTAGGATGCTGGGCGACATCGACCATCTTCGGGGTCAGTATGCAAGCTGAGCAATCAAGGGTGGGGAAGGTCTTATCCAACTGGGACATGCGCCCGCCAATACTGGGCTCTTTCTCCACCAGAACCACTTCGTGACCGGCAGAAGCTATATCCAGGGCTGCCTGTATTCCCGTTATGCCACCACCGATTACCAGGGCACGCTTGGTGAGGCCCACTTGTTTGGGGAAAAGGGACTCATGGCGCGCGACCTTTGCCACGGCCATGCTCACCAGATCGATGGCCTTCGCTGTGGCATCCTTGGAATCAGAGTGCACCCAGCTACAGTGCTCCCTCACGTTTGCCATCTCGAGAAGGTAGGGGTTAAGCCCGGCGGCGGCGACTGTTCTGCGGAAGGTATTCTCGTGCATTCTCGGGGAGCAGGAGGCGATCACCACCCGGTCCAGCTTGTGCTCGCTTATGGCATCGCGAATCGATGCCTGACCTACCTCGCTGCAGGTGTACTTGTTTTCCTCGGCGTGGGCCACCAGAGGCATATGCTTGGCAGCCTCAACTACCTTGGGGACATTTACTACGCCCCCGATATTGGTGCCACAATGGCAGACAAAGACCCCTATTCGGGACATCATTCCTCCTAGATAAGCTTCTTCCTGCGCAACATAGGTAGCGGGTCGGTTAGGTGTTTACTCAGAAGAAGCTCCTTGGCCGAGAAGCCCAGAGCGAGCCCCATAAGCTGAGTGAAGTAGAGGACAGGCAATTCAGTTTTCTGCCCGAACTTTGCCGTCATATCCTTCTGGTACATGTCAAGGTTGGCGTGGCACATGGGGCAGGCGACGGCGATACAATCAGCGCCGCTTCGTTGTGCCAGCGTGAGAAGGCGATGGGACAGCTTGAGGACGACGTCGAGGCGGGCGAAGGCCACGCCAGCGCCACAGCAGTTTGTTTTCAATCCCCAGTCGATAGCCTCAGCGCCAAGCCTTTCCATGAGGCGATCCATGGTTTGCGGGTTTTCCGCATTATCGAAACCGACCACCTCGGGGGGGCGGACCAAAAGGCAGCCGTAGTAGCAAGCTACCTTCAACCCGCTGAGAGGCTTCACGATCGGAAGGGAGATGTTCTCATCCGCCAACACCTGGAGCATATGCTTGACGGTGACGGCGGTGCTCAACTCTTTGCTGATGGCGCGGCTGACAAGGTCCAGGGTATCCTTGTTCTCGAGTTCATGAAGGGCGAATTTCAGCCGGGAATAGCACATGGCGCAGGGAACAGCCAGAGGAAGCCCCTTCTCCTCAGCTTGCTTCAGGGTGTGGGCGGGGAGGGCCAGGCTCAGCAGGTGGTCTGTGGAGTGCGCTGCTGAGGCACCGCAGCAGACCCAGTCTTCCAGTTCATGCAGGTCAATACCAAGCTTCTGGCATACCAGCCGCGCAGACACATCGTATTCTGCCGCCGTGGCGTGCAATGAACACCCTGGGTAATAAGAATAGACCTGGTCCACAACAGACTTGCCGATATTGGATTCTGATTGTGCCAACGCTAGCTCGGTTTCCTCTCTAGCTCCTTGACCCGTGTGGCGATCTGCTTGACCTCTGACGCTCCCTTCATTGTCTGGGGCATGAGCTTCAGCTTCCCCCTGGTAAGCAGTGCCGGTAGACGCTTAATGTTGTTGAAGAAATGCATGCTGAGCAGATTATAGGTGATTGCCAACCCGACCTCGTGAAGGCGACCGAAGAGGCGCACCTGCTGGAGGAAGGCGCTGTGGAACACCGCAATCTCCTTTTGTGCGGGCGGCCTGCCTTCAGCCTGAGAGAATAGCCGCAGGGACTCTATCACCTTGGCGATGTCAATCTCTCGCGGGCATCTCAAAGAGCAAGTCTGGCAACTCACGCAAAGCCAGATTGCCGAGCTATCCAGTATCTCATCCTTGAGGCCTAGCTGGATCCCCCGCATGACCTGCCGCGGGGTAAGGTCCATGGCGTAGGCGGTGGGACAGCCTGCGGTACACTTCCCGCACTGGTAACAGGAAGCAATGTTTTCCCCGGTGTGAGTTTGAACAAAAGAAAGAAAGTCGTTGGTAGGCCCAAGGACTATGGCACTCTGCTCAGGCATTCTTGTGAAGACCCTACTCATTCTAGTATAAATATAAACGAAATCGGTCGAACACGCAAAAATTGTTCTTTCAATGCTGACGAGTAGCCTTGCTTCCGGCCATCTTCTCTTTCAATTCGGCGTAGGTTGCGTCCAGAGCCTGTGGTATTACCCTGACATCGGATACCACCGTCATGAAATTGACGTCGCCACTCCAACGGGGAACGACATGCGTATGGACGTGGTCTTCGACCCCAGCCCCAGCCACCCTGCCCAGGTTTATGCCGATGTTGAACCCGTCAGGGCGGTATGCCTCGGTTAGCGCTTTGCAGCTCCTTCTCACCAGGTCGAAGTGCTCAAGTAGTTCCTCGTCGGTTAGCTCACCCAGGTCCGCAAGGTGCCGGTATGGTGCTACCATTAGGTGGCCGGGGGTATAGGGATAGGCGTTTAACATAACGAAGTTCCTATCTCCTCTGAAAAGAATGTAGTTCCGTCTGTCCCGTTTCGCTTTCGGCTTTTGGCAGAAGATGCACCCTTTCCCTCCCTCCTGCCGAATGTACTCGATTCTCCAAGGTGCCCATATCTTCTTCATTTGGTATTCCTTTCACCAGAGACCCTCAGTATTGATGCTGTGAGCATTTTACCAGAAGGGCAGCCTTTTTTCGAGTTGGGGCTAGTCCGCGAGTGCAAATCCCCCTCATCCTTCGACAGGCCCATGACAGGCTCTAACCTCTGCCATCGGGGAAGAGGAATTCGATGCGAAATCATGCGAAAGCGTGTACCTAAGTAGAATCGGTGGGTTACGGCTTCAGGCGTTGCCTTGAGGAGAAGATGTGATATACTTTCAGGGGAGAAATCTGGGAAGGCGAAATTTGTTCTGCGGACCAAGGAGGTTTTGATGGCTGCTTTGTACGTCACGTCTACGGGGGAGGCTGGGGGAAAGAGCTCTCTTTGCGCAGGTCTGGGCAGGAAGCTTCAGGCTGAGGGGAGAAGGGTAGGGTTTCTCAAGCCCGTATCCACTCGCACCGACGGAGGTGACCGGGATGCCGAGTCTATGAAGCAGCTTCTGACTCTGGAGGAGCCGGTCGAGTCGCTTTGCCTGGTTTCCCTGAACGCGAAGGATTTGGCAGCCACAGTGGATGAAAAGGAACCTCCCTGGCTCAAGGAAATCGAGGAAGCTTATGCCAAGGTCTCCCGGGGCAAGGATGTGGTCCTGCTGGAGGGCGCAGGCGATTTCAAAGCGGGGAGTGACGCGGCACGGGTGGCAGGTCGAATCGTGGAGGCGCTGAAAGCCAGGGCGATACTCATCGTCGGCTATGAGGGCGACGTTGAGGCGGATCAAATCGTGGCCGCAGCAAAGATGCTGGCCGATAGCCTTCTCGGCGTTGTCATCAATGCTGTGCCTGAGCGCAGAATGGAGACGGCAAAAGCCGGGATCGTGCCATCCCTGGAACAGAGCGGCATCAAGGTCCTGGGGGTGTTGCCTGAGGACCGTGCGTTGTTCAGTGTCACCGTTGGCGAGCTTGCCGAGCACGTAGGGGGCAGCATCGTCAATTCACAGGACCGTTCCAGTGAGCTGGTGGAGAGCCTGATGGTGGGAGCGATGTCTGTTGACTCTGCGCTTTCGTACCTGCCCCTCAAGGCGAATAAGGCGGTGATCACCCGTGGCGACCGTCCCGACATCCAGTTGGCAGCTCTCGAGACCTCAACCAGGTGTCTCGTACTAACAGATAATATCGATCCCACGCCCGGCATCCTCGGCCGGGCGCTGGAGCTTGAGGTGCCGATAGTGCTGGTGGAAGGGGACACCGCCGGCACGATGGAGGCTTTAGAAGGGGTCTTCGATAGGGCGGTATTCTCCAGCGAGAGGAAGGTGGAGCGGCTGGGGCGGATTCTGGAGCAGCACCTCGATTTAGAGGCCACTTACCAGGCAACCTAGAGCGATTGTGCACGTCTTGCTTCTGAAATGCCGTTTCAGTCAGTCGTGGGGCACCAGTAGACATTTCACCTTTTGTAGTCATTCTTCTCATTGGGACAATTTCCACGCCTGCCTCTATTGGTCCCCTCTTATGGGGTAGTTTGCCCGACGTCGGGCGACCTACCCAGCCGTTGGTGGTGAGCCCTTCGGTTCCGCTGAGGGCAGGCTAGAACGGTTGTATTGGCGTCAATTTGTTGCTACAATCGTGCTGAATGTAACGGTTGCAAATTTGTGAGGTGACATAAGATGATCATTGAGATGATGAAGGGTGCCACAAAGGGGCAAGTCAATCACGTGGTTGACAGGGCACACTCTTTGGGCTTTGAGGTGCAGCTGAACCTGGGCACTGAAAAGACGGTGGTGGCGATTCTGGGCGGCGATACAGGCAAGACAGAAACCGACGTTTTCGCCGTTTTGCCAGGAGTAGAGAGCGTCTCCCGCGTAATGAAGCCATACAAGCTTGCCTCACGGGAATTCCATCCGCGAGCCAGCAAAATAAATGTGTCTGGCGTCGAGATCGGGGGAGAGAAGGTGGTAATTATGGCCGGCCCTTGCGCCGTGGAGAGCGAGAAGCAACTTATGGATACCGCCAAAGCGGTCAAAGAATTGGGGGCTGCTGTCGTTAGAGGTGGCGCCTTCAAGCCTCGGACCTCGCCCTTCAGCTTCCAAGGGCTGGAACACGATGCTCTGAGGATGTTGGCCAAGGTCAAATCCGATATTGGCATTCCTGTCATCACCGAGGTCGTTGACATCCGAAACATAGGGATTGTAGCCGAACATGCCGACATAATTCAGGTGGGCGCTCGCAACATGCAGAACTTCGCACTCTTGAAGGAGCTGAGCAAGCTGAGGCATCCCATCCTGTTGAAGAGAGGCCTTTCTGCTACCGTCACGGAATGGCTGACGGCGGCCGATTACCTTCTGGCTGGGGGTAATCGGCGGGTAATCCTGTGTGAACGCGGAATAAGAAGCTTCGAAGACAGCATTCGGTTTTCCGTGGACATCAGCTCAATCGCAGTCGTCAAGCGCTTTAGTCATCTCCCCGTCATCTTAGACCCCAGCCACGCTGCGGGGCATTTCGCATATGTGCCGAGCATCGCCAAGGCTGCGATAGCAGCCGGGGCGGATGGGCTTCTGATAGAGGTCCATCCCAATCCGGAGGAAGCATTGGTCGATGGCTTGCAGTCGTTAAACATCCCCAGTTTCGAGCGGCTGATGACCGAACTGAGGCCCATCGCGGAGGCTGTGGGCAGGCATATCTAAGGCCCGTGGGAACAATGAAGATAGGTGTAGTCTCGGACACTCACGTATCAAGAATTGACCAACTGCCACCGAAACTGGTAGACGCGCTAAAGGAGGTAGACCTGATAGTTCATCTTGGGGACTACACAGGCAAGGAGTTGCTAGATGGGCTTAGGGAGTTGGGCGATTTTCGAGGTGTGTTTGGTAACATGGATACATCGTCGGTTAGAGCAGAACTGCCGGAGAAAGAGGTGGTGGATGTGAACGGGAAAAGGCTGGGCCTTATTCACGGTTGGGGAGCTCCGTGGGGGATACATAAGAAGATCAAGGACAGCTTCAAGGGAGTGGATGCCGTTCTTTACGGGCACACTCATATGGCCAAGAATGAGTTAGTTGAGGGAATACTGTTTTTCAACCCCGGTAGTGCTACGGGCAAGTTCCCAGCACTCCGCAAAACCTATGGAATTCTCGCTATCGGTGACTCACTTCGGGGGGAGATCATCACGATTGAGTAGCTTGAGTACGTGATTCGTTTTGTTCCTCGATGAAGGCGTAGATGACGACGACAGTTTATCTAGTCCGTCACGGGCAAATCAGATCGAATGCCACTGGTTTCTACAGTGGCTGGTCTGATGAGGACCTCAGTGATCTAGGCTATATGCAGGCACGTATGTTGGCTTCCAGGATGGCTGGTTTGGCCATTGGCTCGGTGTACACGAGTCCCCTGCGGAGAGCCTATACTACTGCCAAGATTCTTGCTGAACCCCACAGCCTCGAGGTGAAAGCCCTGGACGACTTGATTGAGATTCAGCTTGGTGACTGGCAAGGACAGCATGAGGACGAAATCAGGAAAAGGTGGCCAGAACTGTGGAAGCAGTCGCAGACTGATCCGTCAGAGCTCACTCTGCCCAACGGTGAAAGCTTCAGGCAAGTGGCTGTGAGGGCTGTTTGGGCGTTTGAGACAGTACTAGCTGCTAGCCGCGGCAGTCAAGCCGTGATTGTGACACATGATGTTGTTGTTAGGATATTGGCAGCGCATGTTCTGGGAGTGCCGAACAGCATTTATCGCAGGCTCGAGATCGGTAACGCCTCCTTAAGTACAGTGAGAGTTGTTGATGGCAATAAACAACTTCTCACTCTTAATGACAACTCCCATCTTGAGGAGCTGCCAGTTTCTTGAAGGGTCCCGAGGTTTGTTGTCAACTTCCACGTGTTTCTCTGGCGAGGACGCTTGACTTGGTACTCTCATCTTTCATCCCACTGCCCAGGAGCAATTCAGATAGGTTAGTAGTCAGAAAAAGTCCTGTCATACTATTGACAGTTCATCCAGGAATGGTTTACCCTTGCCAATCAAAAAGGAGGGGGCGTCATGCAAGCCTATTGTGTGAAATGCCGTCCAAAGCGGGAGATGAAGGATGCCAAGGCGATAACCATGAAAAACAAGAAACCCGCTACTCAAGGCGTGTGCCCGGTATGTGGCACCAAGATGTTCCGAATAGGGAAGAGTTGAAGCTGTCGCGCTAGGTATCGGGATTATTTCCCAAGAAGCTGGGTATCTTCTATAGGTGCCCAGCTTTCTTGTTGGGGACTACAATTTCTGATTGCAGTAAGGAATAGGAGCGAGCCAAAGGGTTTGGCCGAACATCTGGCAGTCAGCGGTTCCTCAAGTGGCGTGCCTTTGGGCGGAGCTACTTTCTTGGTAGCCTGTATCCTGGCCTGTTTGAATAGAAATCAAGCCATCGCGTATCGCTATGAACACAGCATGGGCTCTGTAATTGGCGTTTATCTTGCGAAGTATGGCACTGACATGATTCTTAATTGTCTGATCGCTGATGCCGAGGAGGTTAGCGATTTGCTTATTTGAATTACCCTCGGCTATAAGTGTCAGCACCTGTAACTCCTTTCGGGTGAGGGGGGCGGTTATGTCTTTTAGAGGTCTTCCTATAGACGATATCTCCTGGAATTGCCTCAGCACACGGTCGGCGACCTTGGGTCTGCTGTTTACACTATCATTTATGGGATATTCACCATTGGAAGCTCGTCTTATCGTATCGGTGAAATCTTTCGCAGTGCAGTGCCTGCTCCTCAGGTAAGCTACCGCCCCGGTCTTGATAACTTCAAATAGTTCAGCATCGTTGTCATAAGGATTGGCACTTAGCATCACGACCCTGGTTCCGGGGAAATGACGGATGATCTTCCTACCCACCTCAAGCCCGCTGAGGGAGGGATAGTCGATATCTAGCAACACGACATCGGGCGAGTTCTCTGCAACTTGTGTCATAGCTTCGCCACCGTCTTGCCCTGGAGCACACTCCATGATCCCCAGTATATCCAGGCTATCTTGCTCGGACAATGTCTGCCGTAGCCCGGATCTGGAAAACGGGTTGCTGTCAACTATCATTACAACTATTTTACGCATGGCTTACTCTGGAAAGTCTAGGTGAGGCCATACCCAGTGCTATGTGGCCGCCAGTAGTGATCCCCTCGCTCCTCAATGGCAAGGTATCACTACTCCTTCATATGATTAGTGCCCCCCCTTATCTCCCTTATTTGATTTGCTTCCCACTGTTCCAGATATGGTCCTACTGTAATGCGTCTCTTAACCCATGTTCGTCAACAGGTGTGCTGATCTTCACCGCCACGGGCCTGGGTTCGTATCTCATCACTACAATTCTACGCGCATAGCATTAAAAGTGACTAAGTACGTATTAAGGAGGAATTACGAAGGGCTTACAAGTACATTACAATTGAGGTCAGAACGAACAATTCAGGTTTGAAGGCTCACGGGCCGTGATATAAGGGCGGTGATTATAGACCGGTTTCATTGTCCTATTTAGGGAGCCGTGTAGCTGTGCATGTAGGGCGCTATCGAGTGCCAGCATACGCAGAAGGACGAAGTGAGATGACGAAAGTATGACGAATTGAGGCTACGTAAGTATGGGTTTTGGCTGAATGGAAAAGTACGCAAGTGGGATTGTTTCCCCACTCTTGCCCGACTACGCTATTTATGAGAAACCATTGGTAAGAGGGAGATGAAAGTGGAACAGCTGGCAAGAGCTATCGTGGACAGTGCCCATTTGGTTAAGGAGCTGTTTCTGGGCTTGGGCAATGGGGGAGGCAACGTCGTGGCTCAGGATCAGGAAGTTCTCTTGGGTGGCATAACGTCGATAGCCCAGAATGTGTTAGGCTTCTTAACTGAGCTCTTTGGTGAAATTGCCGCAATACTCTAGTCGCTAAGGGCTGAGGTTTCAGAGCGCTGCTCCCCGCCAGTGGTGCGCCAAATACCTTTCTGGCCTACTGAGTCTCGCTGTCGGTCTCCTTAAAAGCTTTCTGCCCAGCATATCCGCTCAAATAGCTCATACTTATCGCCAGGGGGAGAACCCAGTCGGTTGCATTGATTCAATGCGTCTGCCCGAGTAGCCGTTGGGTTCCGGCATGGCCATCATTGCGGGAGGAGAGCTGCTGTTGGACAGCGGAACGTGGATTGACCTTGCGGCTAGATTACGAGGGTGGAGTATGCTGATCGCCTGGCGACATTCTCACCGGCGGCGTCAACTGACGCCTGATTAGCAGGGCACGCCTCACCCTGCTACAGGCCAACTTTCCTCGTATTCAATCCCCTCTGGCTCATAGATCCAGGTGATCTTCTTGTAGGTGAATGATACCTCTTCCATGTGCCCATAGCCTTGAGCCGGCATGTCGGCGTCGCCACTTGATGAAGTGGGAACGTAGGGCTTGATGGAGGTGATTATCGCGTTTTCCAGCTCAATGGTGAAGTAGTGCTCTTCGGCTCCCATGTCGTCAGTCCAGTAGAACTCGATGGTGACCTGGGTAAAACGCTCACCTGCGTGGAAGGCCTGGTACAGCTTAGGGGATGACTTATCGAAGGGTTTAGTTATTGTCAATGGGTTGTGCTCCCGCCTACCTGAAGGGTCTCCGGTTCGGGCGCTTATAGGTACCGTCAGCTCTTGGCTGAGCCCGTAGACACTGATATTCCCCTCGTGTCCGGGCGCTGTGCAGGAACCCTCGATAGGGCCCTGGCTAGCACCCACTACTGTCATATAGATTGGCCCGGCCTTGGTGATGTTGCCAGCTTGCTCCGGGCCATCAAGCGGCTCATTGCTCTCTGCCTCTTTGGTCGAGGCGCAGGACACTGCCAGGATAGCGATGAGAAAGCATACAAGAGCCGGCGCCAGAAGACCTGCAGTAAGCTTCTGCTTCACAACAACCCCTTTTCGGCTTTCGTTACTGTTGGCCTTGATAATATACTCTCAATGGATGACTGTCAAGGTCGCTCAACACCCAGCAGATCGTGCCCAGCGTCCGATCCTGCGCGGGTGGGGGCCCCCGTTTTCTCTGGGGTGTTCACCTTTGAAGAGCAGGGTGTTCTCGGGTTTTACGAGCAAACTAGATTCTCAGGTGTATAATATACATATAGGGAATGTCCATATTGAGTCGTGCTGGTGTTGCTCAAGACATGTAGTCTGAGCGATTCGAAAATAGGAAGGCTCACATGAAAGATAGGTGTCACAGTTCGATCAAGGTACTCCTGGCTCTGGTTTTGGTGGTCGCTGTAGTATGGGTGGCTCCGGCGACCTCGGATGCGGCGGAGCCGGAGGTGGCTTTGTCGCCGGAGTCTGGCCCTATTGGCATAAAGGTAACGGTGTGTGTCTACAACATGACGCCCGGCAGCACGGTTGGAGTTGGCAACATAACATTTGCTGGTGCGCCCTGGAACACTCAAGAGATACAAATCGACTCTTCGGGCTGTGTATGCGCGAGCATGCTGACAGTGCCAGTGGCACCAGTGGGGCCAACTGCGGTGATAGTCAGTGATGGCAATCTTACAGCGGCAGGCGTCTTCACTGTTACTCAGCCCAACCTAACCATCTCGCCGACAAGCGGGTACAAGGGCCAGAAGGTGACAGTAACCGGCAGCGACTGGCCGCAGCGCACGCCTGGCTCGGTGTCCCTAACCTTTGGTGGTTCCTTCATAATGGCGGCGACGCCGAATTCAAGCGGCTCCTTCAGCGTTCAGATTAGTGTACCGCTAACGGCTGAAGCCAGCAATTTGATTGGCGCAACCGATATTCTGGGGAACGCGGCACCGGCGCAGATATTCACACTGGAGCCAGTGGCATTGACAGTGTCCCCCGTAAGCGGACTGCCCGGTGCGTCGGTTAAGGTTACTGGTGTGGGATTCGAGCCGCAGAGTTATGTTGAGGAGCTCAAGATTGCCCATTACAGCATGGGAGCGCCTGGTCTGATGACCAACGAGGTAGGCACTTTCACGACGACCATTACCGTTCCCGGTCTGCCGGGGGGCGGGCAGGTGGTCAGTGCTACCGTTGCTGGCTTAACCGTTACCACATGCTTCACCATCCTAGACCCTGATGTATGGGTCGACTTGGGAGAAGACCCTCCGATTCCAGTGGAACAGGCGCTGGCAACTATAAGCGATAAGGTGATCAGGGTGTGGGGCTTCTATGCTGGCGAATGGCAGATGTATGACCCGAACGACTCGCTTGGCAGCGACCTCACCGGCCTAACGCGCGGCAGGGCTTATTGGATCAAGGTGAGCGAAGATTGCACCTTGATATTCAGACAACTGACGGCCGGCTGGAACAACATCGGCTGGTGAGGGAGTGGCGCACTGATCCGCCGTCTCCCCACTATTTGTCACCCACGTACTCGCTGGGGGTGAGGTATTGGGGAGGGGTCTTGAAGGGCTTAACCTGCTCCGCTACCTCCTCATTGATTATGTAGCCGCTCACGTGCATCAGCGTGTCGTAAAGCCTGTCATCGATCTGCTCTTGGTTCATTGAGCACAGGCAGGGGTAGTGGTGCAGGATCAGTCCAGCCTTGGTGTCGGCCTCGTCTGCGGAGAGGCCAATCAGCCCCCTGGCGACGTGAGATGCCGAGCCGCAGGCTGAGTTTCTTTCCACATCTACCTGCTCTATCAGCCTGGTTTTGGGGTTGACTTTGATCTTCAGCTTGGGCCTGCCGAAATGCCGGGCGAATGCGGAGATGAGCTCGTCATTGTGTGACTGTGCGCTGCCGCGGTACCCGTAGCTGATTTCGGTGAGGCTGCAGAACGGCTTGGGGAAGACCACAGCAATGCCCATCTCTGCCAGTTCCCTCTTGAGTTGGTTGGCAAGGCCCTGGGGCAGCCAGGCGCTGTTATCTATGGGGGCGATGACAGAGCGGGCCCCGGAGCGGCTGACAAGATCGGGTATGAGCTGGGCGGCACCTGGTGACTCCCCAGCGGCGATCAAAAGGTCGGCCGGGGGTATCGCGGCAGGCAGGAAGTCATCTGGATCGTCGATGAGGGGAGGCAGGGCCTTGGGTAGAGCTACGTCCTCGGTTGTCCAGCCGGAGGGCATGTGCTCACGAAGGTTGCGCACAAGCCTCTCGCCGTAGGGCCCCTGGGTAATAACGAGTACCTGCATAGTTACGCTCCATAAAACGCGCTAGGTAGTTGCGCATGAATTGGTTCTAAGCACGAAATCCGAAGCGCCAAATCCTAAACAAATTCAAAATCGAAATGACCAAAGCTCGAAACGTTTGCAGCACTTGTATTTGGAACATTTGGTATTGTTTGGGATTTAGGAATTAGTATTTAGAACTTATCTATCTAGCAGGTACTTATATCGTCGTACATAAGAGATATCTGGGTCGTGGGTCACTTCGGAGATGGCAATAACAGCCGCTCAGGGGAGCGAAGCCCTGCTCCCCAATAATACTATTATAAGCGTTCCTGCCTGCAATGTCTTGCTTAGACCTATTGACTAAACCCAAATCCGTTGTGTATAGTACTCAATTGAAG
>CAYVES010000041.1:10982-17246 GCA_964449845.1 uncultured Dehalococcoidia bacterium | reverse complement strand
TTACTTTGCCCTTCTCCTCATTGAGGTCGTCAACCACCCCGATGAAATCAATGAAAGGCCCGTCAATTATGCGAATGCTCTGTCCCCTGTCGAAGCCTACTTTGACCCTCGGTATCTCAGACTCCATTTGCTTGAGAATAGATTTAACCTCGTCCTCGTCGAGGGAAACAGGTTCGATTTTGCCTTTGTCATCTTGGGTGCTTACGATCCCAGTGACCCCTGGGGTGTTGCGCACAACGTGCCAGCTCTCCTCATCCATGATCATCTCGACCATGATATAACCGGGGAATATCTTCTTGGCCACGGTGCGTCGCTGGCCATCCTTAATTTCCATCTCGTCTTCTGTAGGCACCACTACCTGGAAGATCTTGTCCCTGACATCCATGGACTCAATGCGATGCTCCAGGTTTGTCTTGACCCGGTCTTCGTATCCCGAGTAGGTATGGATTACGTACCATTCCTTTTCGTTTTCTTCCACAAGGATCTCCCCAATCTTAGAAGTTCGAGGAAACAAATCCCTTGATGCGGAGGCTGCTGTCACAGCAATGCCGATCTTCTATTTCCTAGCCATGGTGTCTGATAGCGTCACCTGAGTATAATTGCATCTATCAATTCGGAAAACCCAAAGTCAATCACCCAGAGGGTCATAGCAACTGCCACGGTGACGACGATTACAATTGTAGTCAGATAAGTGGCTTCTTGCCTTGTGGGCCAAACCACCTTTCTTAACTCTGACACAGTCTCACCAATGAATTTGAACCTTTGTTTTCCTTGTCCTTTTACCGAAACCTGACGCCTCAATTTGCTCTCAATGTCTATTTATCTTGTCTCTCGGTGCAAGGTGTGAACCCGGCAACGAGGGCAGTACTTGCTCAACTCCAGCCTTCCCGGGTCGCTTTTCTTGTTCTTATTGGTGGTATATGTTCTCTGCTTACATTGGGTACAGGCGAGATGGATAACGATTCGAGACTCAGCTTTCTTTGCCATTTCTTACTCTGTTACGGCTGTGACCAATCCTGCCCCTACTGTTCTGCCGCCTTCTCTAATGGCGAATCTCAGACCTTCCTCCATGGCTATAGGAACGAGCAGCTTCACTTTCGTTCTAATGTCATCGCCGGGCATTGCCATCTCCACTCCGCTGGGTAGCTCGATAGAGCCGGTGACATCCATGGTCCTGATATAGAACTGCGGTTTGTATCCGTTGAAGAACGGGGTATGGCGGCCTCCCTCTTCTTTGGTCAATATATATACCTGAGCTTCAAACTGAGTATGAGGCTTAATCGAGCCCACTTTCGCTAGCACCTGTCCTCGTTGCACCTCATCACGTTCTATGCCTCTCAGCAAACAGCCAATGGCATCTCCCGACTCTCCTTCCCCCAGCGTCTTGTGGAACATCTCAACACCGGTGACGACCGTTTTCCTTGTTTCCTTCATCCCAACTATCTCAACCTCCTGCCCCACTTTTATGGTGCCCCGTTCCACCCTGCCGGTGGCCACAGTGCCTCGTCCCTTGATGCCGAAGACATCCTCTACGGGCATGAGGAACGGCTTGTCCACAGCGCGCTCGGGCATGGGTATGTAGTTGTCTATGGCGTCCGTGAGCTCTAAGATCTGGCCACACCACTGGCATTCCCTCTTGGAGCAGCCACACTCCAGGGCCTTGAGGGCGCTCACCCGAATAATGGGAATCTGGTCTCCAGGAAAGCCGTATTTGGGGAGCAACTCTTCCCTCAACTCGAGCTCTGTGACTTCCAATAGCTCGGGATCGTCTACCATGTCCACTTTGTTTAGGGCGACAACTATCGCGGGCACCTCTACTTGGCGAGCGAGGAGGAGATGTTCTCTGGTTTGAGGCATTACCCCATCATCTGCAGCCACCACCAGTACAGCCCCATCCATCTGGGCGGCACCGGTTATCATGTTCTTGATATAGTCAGCGTGGCCCGGGCAATCCACATGGGCGTAGTGGCGCTTCTCGGTCTCATACTCGATGTGCGCGATAGCGATTGTTAGCCCTCTTGCCTTCTCCTCTGGGGCATTGTCTATAGACTCGAAGGAGCGGAACTGAGTAGTCCCCACGGTGGCCTCTAGAACTCTCGTAATTGCTGATGTCAGGGTTGTCTTGCCGTGATCAACGTGCCCGATTGTGCCCACGTTAACGTGAGGCTTGGTTCGCTCAAAAACCTTCTTTGCCATGTATTCTCCTCCCGACAGGTTTAATCTAAGTTGGAGCCCACAACCAGATTTGAACTGGTGACCCCGTTCTTACCAAGAACGTGCTCTACCGCTGAGCTATGTGGGCTGACCAGTGGTGGAGGGGGTAGGATTCGAACCTACGTAGCCATCTCAGGCGGCAGATTTACAGTCTGCTGGTATTAACCGCTCACCCACCCCTCCGAACTCGTCCAGAGCCCGAGAGCGGATTCGAACCGCTACCCTACCGATTACAAGTCGGTTGCGCTACCGTTGCGCCACTCGGGCCTTTTTCGACCTTTTCCAATTCTAGCTAAGTATAAAAACAAAAATAGCCAAAGTCAAGATTTCCTGTATCCCCACACCGTCCCCTGGGGAGTGTCCTCCAGGGTGATGCCCAGTTCCCTGAGACCGTTTCGCACCCAATCGGCCAAGTCCCATTCTTTGCGAGCCCTGGCCTCTTCCCTGGCATGCTTTAGCAATTCTATGATGATTTCTGCACCTGTCTGGGGCATGCGGTCGACACTTTCTCCGCCGGCGTCGAAGATCGCCGCTTCCAAGGTGGGATCAACTGTGTGGAACTTAGCACGAACTTTGAGCAGCAGTTCTGCAAATGGCCCGTCCTGGAGTTCGGGTGGTGCTGCCTCTCTTAGGGTCAAACCAAGGATTTGAGCAAGCTCTCGAAGCGTCTTCTGCGCTTCGCCTATACCCAGTCCTTCATCCTGGCCTCGGTTTATCTCCCGGGCGAGGTCAAATAGAACAGCTATGGCTTGCGGGGTGCTGAAGTCGTCGTCCATGGCTTCGGTGAACTGGGCCCGAAAGGGTCGAGCCTCGATGCTGTTTCCTGTGGCCACTTCGCTATCAACATGGAGGGCGCGGCGTAGCCTTTCTACTCCCTTCTCCATTGAGGCTATGACTTCATCGGAGTAGGTGATGGGGCTGCGGTAGTGGGAGCTGAGCACCCACAGCCTTATAGCATCGGCGCTATACTTCGCCAGCGCTTCGCTCACAGCTATTAGCCTGCCCGAGGATTTGCTCATCTTGTCCTCACCCAGTTGCATCAGGCCATTGTGTAACCAGAAGCGTACGAAGGGTGTAACCGAGGTGAAAGACTCGGATTGTGCGATCTCGTTTTCATGGTGAGGGAAGATGAGGTCTTGGCCACCGCCGTGGATGTCCACGGTTTCCCCGAGGTATTTGAGAGACATGGCGCTGCATTCGATATGCCACCCTGGCCTCCCTTGCCCCCAGGGGCTTTGCCAATATGGCTCGCCGGGCTTGGTTGCCTTCCATAGGGCGAAATCCAGGGGGTGCTCCTTCGCTTCATCGACATCGATGCGGGCACCTGCCATCATATCCTCCAAATGCCGACGGCTGAGCTTGCCGTAGTCAGGGTCGCTTGTCACCCGGAAATAGACGTCGCTCCCTACCTGATAGGCGTGTCCTTTTTGTATCAGTCCTTCGACCATCTCTATGATCTTGGGGATTTCTTCGGTAGCTCTGGGATAAACATCGGCTCGTTTCACGTTGAGAGCGTCCATATCGGTGAAGTACTGGGTGATAAACCCTTCCGCCAGCTCTTGGGTCGGGATGCTTAGCTCATTGGCTCGTGCGATGATCTTATCATCGATGTCGGTGAAGTTTTGTACGTATTTGACTTTGTAGTCGCGATATTCGAGGTAGCGCCTGATGGTGTCGAAGACGATATAGCTCATGGCATGGCCGAGGTGGCAGGGAGCATAGGGAGTGACACCGCAGACGTACATTCTTATTGTATCGCCCTGTGGGACTAGGTCGTCTTTCTGCCCGGAGAGGGTGTTATATATCTTGATAAGCTTCCTCCAAAAGAGCCACAGAGTAGGCAGCAATCCCTTCTTCTCTTCCGGTGAAACCCAAGCCTTCGGTGGTGGTGGCTTTTATTCCCACCTGGCTTTTGTCGATATACAAGGCTCGACTTATGTTCCGCCTCATCTGGTCAACAAAAGGATGAATAGGAGGGCGCTCGGCGATTATTGTAGCATCGATATTGTTGATACGCCAGCCCTGTTCTCTAAGCAAATTGCCAGCGCGGTCAAGAAGAGCGATGCTGGAAATGCCCTCGTAGGCAGGATCGTTGGCAGGGAAATGGATTCCGATGTCTCCCAGGGCCGCGGCCCCCAGCAGAGCATCTATTATGGCGTGCACCACAACATCAGCATCGCTCCAGCCCTCAAGCCCTTGTTCAAAGGGTATCTCTACGCCCCCTAGAACCAAGGGGCGTCCCCTGGTTAGCCGATGGGCGTCGTAGCCGATACCGATGCGCATGGTACTCCGGCGTCAGAGAGTGCTTTCTCGCTGGGGGGCCAAGAAGACCTTGGCTATTGCTAGATCATCGGGGGTAGTCACTTTTATGTTCTGATAAGACCCCATGTAGACCTCGACCTTATGGCCTAGTTGTTCCAGCAGGGCGGCGTCATCCGTGACCTCACTATCCACCTGACGATAGGCTTCCGCTATGAGGTTGTAGCGAAAGACCTGAGGTGTCTGCGCAACCCACAGGCTCTGGCGCGTCGGCGTCTGTTGTACAAAGCGGCGGCGAGAGACGATCTTGATGGTGTCTTTGACTGGCACTGCGGCAATTGCGGCACCGCTTTCTCGGGCTGCGATCAGCCCTCGCTCGACAAGATCAGCATCGACACATGGTCTAGCGCCATCGTGGATGATCACCCAATCGCAATCTGTCAGCCTCTGCAGCCCTTCTCTGACTGAGTCCTGACGTCTCAGCCCTCCGGGACATACCGCAACTACTTTTGGCCAGCAGTAGTCTTTTGCCAGCTTACGTCCCTGCGCCAGACTCTTTCTGGCCAGCACGATGACTATCTGATCAACCGAAGGGCAATTCTGGAATACAGCCACTACCTTCGCCAGCAGAGGCTCTTTCCCCAGTTGGGCAAAGACCTTGTCTATCCCTCCCATTCGGCTGCTGGTGCCGGCAGCGACGATTAAGGCGCCGACTTTACCGCCTGCTTCTTTCATCGACAAGTTCCTTGGGTTGAGCGAAGATCATCCGACCCGCTGCCGTCTGCAATACCCTGGTGACCGTGATATTGACGTCGGTGTCAAGATATCGGCGTCCCCCCTCGATCACAACCATGGTGCCATCGTCCAGAAAACCAATGCCTTGACCTGCTTCCTTGCCCTCTTGAACAACGCGCAAAGTTATGTCTTCACCTGGTAGGATCACAGGTTTGACGGCATTGGCCAGTTCGTTGATGTTGAGTACCTTCACTCCCTGGAGCGCAGCCACCCGATTCAGATTGAGGTCATTGCTGACTATGGAGCAGCGCAAGGTCTTGGCCAGCATTATCAATTTGGAGTCGACATCAAGGATCTCCTCGAAATCCATATCTGAGATCTGAACCGGGATATCCGATCCTCTTTGAAGCTGGGTCAGCATGTCCAAACCCCTTCGTCCTCGGTTGCGACGCAGTACGTCGTGAGAATCGGCAATGTGACGCAACTCATCAAGGACGAATCGGGGGATGAGTAGGGTACCCTGTATGAAGCCTGTTTGGATGATGTCAGCAATTCGCCCGTCGATGATGGCGTTGGTATCCAAGATGAGCAGTTCGCTTCTTCTTTCTCTCTTGGTTGAAACAGTCGGGGAGGAACTGAAGAAGAACTGCAATACGGCAGGCCCTTGCAGCACCATGATGGGGACGAAGAGACAGATCAAAAAGATGGCAGCAGCCAGAGGAGTATAGTTACCCCATGGGTCCGGGAGCATGGACAGAGGTAGGGTGATCAGGGCTGTGATAACCAAGGCAAACGCCAGTCCGATGGCTGCGGCCACCAGGCTGTGCATTGGGATTAGCCTCGGGATCAACCGGGAGCGTTTGACTGCCCAGCGCCAAGGGCGTACCGCGATATAGGGAGCTAGCAGGAAGCCGCATACGTAGCCTCCAATGGCCAGAGACAAAACCCATGTCAGCTCACTGGCAGCCTCGCTCCTTTCGGCGATTGGGACAGCTAGCCTCCACCCCCCGATGCCTAAGATTGCTGCGACAAGAATACGGACAAAAAGTTCTCCCC
>CAYVES010000041.1:7928-10882 GCA_964449845.1 uncultured Dehalococcoidia bacterium | reverse complement strand
CACCCCCCGATGCCTAAGATTGCTGCGACAAGAATACGGACAAAAAGTTCTCCCCCCATAAAAGCTGCTTCCTCCCTGCTTTGGGCAATAAAAAATAACACTAAACCCCACTACGCCCTCCACAAACAGTGCGTATCTGGATATTGGTGTAAATGCCCGCTTTTAATCCAGCAGGATGGTAGCACAAAACGCATGGCATGTCAATTTCAGCGCAGTCTGCTGACCGCGACGGCGATGCCGAGAACAAGCGCAATCACGCCATACACATCGACAAATGAATCCAGAAAACCCAGGTGCGGTGTCTTGACCAGGCTTTCGACAAGGCTTCTAACAATATAGCTCGCAACCATGCCTGTACCTGCGATCGCCTGCAGCGCGAGACCGCGCTTTCGGTTGACGGAGAGGCTCACCGCCTCGCCGATGGCGTAGCCAATACCAAGGGCAATGAGGAACCATAAGATGTAGAAGGAAGGAATAAAAGGCCAAATAGCACCCAGTACTGAAGCGGCAATCAGGCCGGCGGCAATTGCCCTTGCATAGAAGACGGCTGGAACATCATAGACTGGCAGCCGCTTCAGGGCGGCGCATTGGGGGCAGCGCGCACCTACCGGTGTCTGAACCAAGCACTTGGGGCAAATGGGCTGGCCGCATTTACCACACCTGAGGTTGGTCTCGGTCTCGGGGTGAAGTGCACATCTCATTCCTGCTCCCTACCCGGGGCTTGCTCTGGGTTGGCGATGGCGAAGGTCAACTCACCTTGAGCAACAGTTTTTCCTTCCACAGTCGCTTCCGCTGCACCCTTACCTATGGAACCTCGCATCTTGGTGAGCTTTACCTCTAACCTTAGTCTGTCTCCAGGAAACACTGGCCCGCGGAAACGAAGGCCATCGACCCCAGCGAAGAGAACGATCTTTCCCTTATGCTGGGGCAAGCTTAATACTGCTACGGCACCGACTTGAGCTAGAGCTTCGATAATGAGCACCCCGGGGAAGACAGGGTAGCCTGGAAAATGCCCCTGGAAGCAGAATTCCCCAGCAGTAACATTCTTGATTCCTACGGCTCCCTCGCCGGGCTGGAGTTCGATGACCTTATCCACGAGGAGGAAAGGCCAGCGGTGGGGGATTATCTGTTGGATTTCTCTAGCACCTAGCATCATGGAATCACCGTCCTCCTTCGCTCCGCTAGGGAGATGAACTGCTCCACTGACTTTGGGGGCAGGTCGACGCTGCCGATGTTAGCGCCAATGGTGTTATCTAACCCGTGGTAATCACTGCCTCCGGAAGTGATGAGGTTATACCTTCTGGCTAGCGCCTGGAGGCGAGCTATTTTGCTTGGTGAGTAGTTGGCGTAGTATACCTCGAGGCCTGCCATTCCTGCTTTCTTCAGTCGAGGGACAAGTGCCTCGAGGTGTGCGATATCTGCGGGGTGAGCAAGAAACGGCAAGCCACCTGCATTAAGGATTAACTCGACTGCATCGAGTGGTGTTAACTTCTTACGTTCGATGTAGGCAGACCCATTGCGACCGATGTACTTGGCGAAGGCCTCCTGAAGGGAGGAGCTGTAGCCGCGTTCCACCATCGCCTGGGCAATATGGGGTCGTCCTATGGTTCCTCCTGAGGCTAGTTCAAGCACCCTCTCCCAGTCGATATCCATTCCCATGTCTGCCAGCTTGGCTATCATCTTGCGCCCCCGCTCATAACGGGAATTGCGCATTTCCTCTAAGGAATGGTTAAGTTCTGGGTCCTGATAGTCTATAAAGTAACCCAGGATGTGCACCTCCCCCTGCGGCATATCGGTGTTTATTTCCACTCCAGGTATGACCAGAAGCTGCGGGAAGCTCTTGGCTGCTTCAAGGGCAGGAGGTATCCCTTCAACAGAGTCGTGGTCGGTGATTGCGATGACGTCCAGACCAAGCTGTGATGCTTTACGGACTATCTCCTCCGGCCTTAGCTTTCCGTCTGAGGCGGTAGTGTGTAGGTGAAGGTCTGCTTTCATTACTCCCTCAACTCTAGGTCAAGACGGCTGATGCTTAATGCCTTGCCGCTCCCATCCTCTACCTCCACCAGAACTGAGTTGAACGTTATGTTCCCTTTGCCTACTGATAGGCGATGGGGCATTAGTGTGAGAAACCTGTTGATCGCCAAATCAGTATCGTCGCCGATAACTGAGTCGGCGGCGCCTACCATGCCCACGTCGCTTACAAATGCGGTACCTCGCGGTAGAACCCTGGTATCGATAGTACCAACGTGGGTATGGGTTCCTAACACTGCGCTGACGCGACCATCCAGATACCAGCCTAAGGCAACTTTCTCCGCAGTTGCTTCCCCATGGAAGTCGACCAGTATTACTGGGGGTCTGGGAGCAAGCTCTTCAAGTAGGTGGTCCATGGCACGGAAGGGGCAGTCGTAATGTCCCACGAAGACGCGCCCCAATAGGTTTACCACCATTGCTCGCTCTGTGATGAGGTAGCCATGACCGGGCACGCCCGGCGGCATATTCAGTGGGCGCAGAATACGTGGCTCAACTTCCAGATGGGGAATAAGCTCTTTGTGGTGCCAGATGTGGTTGCCCGAGGTAATGACATCTACGCCGGATGCGAAGAATTCCTCGGCGGTGGGTGGGGTAAGCCCGATACCACCCGCGGCGTTTTCGCCATTGGCAACAACTAGGTTGACCTCGTGCTTATGACGCAACTCGGGCAACAGCGCTGCCACTCCCTTCCTGCCCGGTCTGCCTACCACGTCGCCTATCATTAATATTCTCAATAGGCCTCCACTATTTAAGCACCAAATCCGAAGCACGAAATCCTAAACAATATCGAGAGTCAAAGACAAAAGAGCAAAATGACAATTCAAAGTTCAAGCGTAGCGTTGCCACTCCTGCCGCAACGAATTGTTCGGAGTTACTACTGGCAAGACCCTACTCAACACATTAAGTTTTTTTAACTTCAACTT
>CAYVES010000041.1:0-7918 GCA_964449845.1 uncultured Dehalococcoidia bacterium | reverse complement strand
TGCGTCGTGACTCCTGTCACGACGCTACTCTACTCATTTTGGGTTTTGCGCTGCAACTTTTCCTTTTGCATTTTGATATTTGAATTTGTTTAGTGCTTAGGAATTAGTATTTAGAATTTCACTATATACTATGCGCACGTATTTAGGTCGTCGTATATAGCGTCGGTTTCTACTTGGCGTAATCCACCGCCCGCGTCTCCCGGATTACGGTAACCTTTATCTGCCCCGGGTACTCGAGAGTTTCTTCTATCTTCTTAACAATGTCTCGGGCCAATCTCACTGTACTCAGGTCATCGATGTCTTGGGGTTTAACTAGGATACGGACCTCACGACCGGCCTGAATGGCGAACGATTTCTCCACGCCAGGGAAGCTTGATGCCACGTTTTCCAGAGCCTCGAGCCGCTTCAGGTGTTGTTCCAGAGACTCTCGCCTTGCCCCTGGTCTTGAGCTGGAGATGGCGTCAGCAGCAGCAACAATGAATCCGAAGACGCTCATAGAGTCTGTCTCGCCGTGATGCTCAGCAATAGCTTTAGAAACCTCCGCTGATTTGCCCAGTCTTCTTGTTATGTCGGCACCGATGGCGGCGTGGGGGCCCTCAATCTCTTGACTTACGGCCTTGCCAATGTCATGCAACAGCCCTGCTGTTCTGGCTATATTGACATCAGCCCCCAACTCGGCGGCGATCATCGCCGACAGATGCGCTACCTCGACGCTATGGACAAGCACATTTTGTCCGTAGCTGAAGCGATATTTAAGATGCCCCAATAGCTTGATTACCTCGGGATGAAGTCCAACGACTCCTGATTTGTAAGCTGCTTGTTCTCCCTCGGTCTGGGTAATAGCGTCTACCTCATCCTTGGCCTTACCCACTACCTCCTCAATACGAGCGGGGTGGATACGGCCATCCAGGATGAGCCTTTCCAATGCTAACCTGGCTATCTCGCGGCGGATTGGGTCAAAGCAAGAGATAGTCACTGCCTCCGGCGTATCGTCTACGATAAGGTCGACCCCGGTAGCGTTCTCCAGTGCCCTGATATTGCGTCCCTCGCGGCCGATGAGGCGCCCCTTCATATCGTCAGAGGGCAGAGGGACTACAGACACCGTGGTCTCAGAGGCAACGTCGGTGGCACACCTCTGAATGGAGGCGGCAACGATCTCCCTGGCCTTCTGGTCAGACTCCTCTTTCAGCTGAGCCTCGACCTCACGGAAGCGTTGCGCCATATCTTGACGGCTTTCCTCCTCTACCATCGTCAGCAGGAGATCTTTGGCCTCGGGTGTAGACATGCCGGAGATGAGTTCAAGCTGATGCACCTGCTTTTTCTTGAACTCTTCGAGTTGGGCCACGGATCTATCTATTTCCTTTTCCTTTGCTCCCAGGCTGCGGTCTCTCCGCTCAAGAGCTTCGGTTTTGCGGTCAAGATTTTCTTCTTTCTGAGAGATGCGTCTTTCCTGGCGGTGAAGCTCGGAACGGCGCGTGCGAGTCTCAGACTCAACGTCAGCCTTAATCTTTAGTGCTTCCTCCTTGGCTTCGAGGAGAATTTCCTTTTGCTTGGTGAGGGCATCATCCAGAATCTTGGCGGCATCTTTTTCGGCGCGGTGAAACCTCCTAGCCGTTATGAGATTCCGAGTGAGGAAGCCGATGGCCACACCAAAGACAAGTGCCACTAAAACAACAGGTATCAAATATATCCAATCCATTTGTAAGACCTTTCTTTTCTATTGGTCTGGCCGCGCATTGTCCTGCTCCTGCCATACGCGGTCGATGGTACAATTGACTAGCTCATAATCAAAACCACGTCGCTTCAGGAAAGCCCCCAAACGCTTGCGAAAGCTGGAGTAGTCTAAGCCTGCAAGTGAGCGAGCCTTTCTCTGTGCCGCTCGATAGGCACCTAGCGCGTCATCGACCCCCGCGCTAGCCTCAGCGATGGTTTCGGCGTCGACACCCTTCTGCTTTAACTCCAGTTCTATGAGGCGGCGGCTAAGCGGTCTGAAGTTCTCCCTGTTCTCCCGCCAGAACCGGGCAAAGGCGATATCATCCACCAATCCCTGTTCCTTCAATTTGGTCAGCACTTGCTGGATGGTGTCGGCGTCGAAGCCGTGACGATTCAGTCGTGCCCTTATTTCCGCCTCACTTCTCGGGCGTGGGCTCAAATACCTCAGTGCGCTGTTCAGCGACTTTTGAAGTCGGTCAGCGCTCTTAAGCCTTTCGATCTCGGGAAGGGATAGCGTCTGTCCTTTATGAAGCCCGACCTCAGCGGCTACAGGAAGGCTCAGGCTGAAGGCAAGGCCGCCGTCAAGGAATACTTTGACTCTCCCCTTTCGTTTCATCTGGGTGTCAACGACGGTGACCGTGTTCATCCTCTTCCTCTACGCATGTTCGGACTGAGGCAGGATTGAACATTCCTGTTGGGCGTCGCGCTGGAGTGTTGGAGAGGTCAAATCGGGGTTAGTCTGGTGAGTCCGCTACTGCGGGCTCAAGCTTGGCGGAGAAGGATAAGGCTCCTTGTTGGGCGCTGGCAGTTGCCCTAATCTGGCGCTCGATCTCTTGGGCGAGGCTTTGGTGTTGCCTGAGGTATTCCTTGGCATTCTCACGACCCTGCCCGAGACGTGTCTCGTCAAGGGAGAAGAAGGCCCCGGTTTTCTTAATCATCCCCATCTCGACACCTAGGTCGAGGAGGTCGCCCTCTTTGCTGATACCTTCGTCAAACATGATGTCGAACTCGGCTGACCTGAAGGGGGGAGCGACCTTGTTCTTGACTACCTTGGCTCTAATTCTGGTGCCAACTACCTTGTTCCCTATTTTGATGTTCTCTACTCGCCTGAGGTCGATCCGTACCGAGCTGTAGAACTTGAGGGCCCTGCCTCCGGGAGTTACCTCTGGATTGCCAAAGACAATACCAACCTTCTCTCTGAGCTGGTTAACGAATACCACAGCGGTATGCGACCTGCTTATGGCCGCTGTCAGTTTCCGCAACGCCTGGGACATCAGTCGTGCTTGCAATCCGACATGGGCATCTCCCATCTCTCCCTCGATCTCTGCCCTGGGCACCAGCGCTGCCACGCTATCGATGGCTATCACATCGATAGCCCCGCTGCGGACCAGCGTTTCGGTGATCTCTAGGGCTTGCTCCCCGGTATCGGGCTGCGAAATGAGCATGTCATCCAGCTTAACCCCGCAAGTGGCAGCGTAAGCGGGATCGAGGGCATGTTCCACATCGATATACGCCGCCATCCCCCCCGATTTCTGGGCTTCGGCGATGATATGCTGGCTAAGTGTTGATTTGCCTGCAGCCTCGGGTCCGAAGATTTCAGAAACTCGACCTCGAGGGATACCGCCTATGCCAAGGGCTAAGTCCAATGAGAGTGACCCGGTGGGGATAAACTCAACTGCTACCTTTGCGGGTGCTTCCCCCAGCTTCATGATTGAGCCTTTGCCGAATTGCTTTTCGATCTGGCCGATCGCTAAATCGAGCGCCTTCTCCTTCTCCGTTACCATATGCTGGTTCCCCGAATTGAGCACTCTGGATTACTCCTGTGCGACTTTTCCTCAGCCAATCGACCATATGCTAGCACATTTGGCCAACAAATACAAGGGTAGTCTTACGCCGGGGTGCAATGCTATGATAAGAGGTAGTTTGACCCGTTCTGAGCAGGGCGTATAGCGGTAGACTGCAAATCTTGTCGGTTTGGATTATATTCGGGCCGTCAACTTGGCTTCGAGGTTTGGTTTGAAAGCCAGATATGCTGTTGTCAGCACCGAGCTTGGTTGGGTAGCGGTGGGCGGTTCCCAGATGGGGCTAAGCTTTGTCACCCTGCCCCAGCCGTCTCCTGAGGAGGCGCTCGCCGGGGTTGAAGACTTTGCTAAGGGGGCAGTCGAGGAGGACTCTGCTTTTGGTGACCTTCCTTTCCGGCTCCAGCGCTACTTCGACGGCGAGATGGTAGCCTTCCCTGACAAGCTCGACCTTGGGGGAGCTACTGACTTTCAGCGGGCCGTCTGGAATGCAACTCGCTCCATTCCTTACGGGGAGGTTAGGAGCTATGCTTGGGTGGCTAAGCGAATCGGGAGACCTGCGGCGTGCCGCGCCGTGGGAGGGGCACTGGCTCGAAATCGCTTCCCGATCGTAGTGCCATGTCATCGGGTGGTGGCTAGCGCCGGCAACCTGGGCGGATTCGGCGGTGGTCTGGAGTTGAAGAAGTACCTTCTTGATATGGAGGCTGGCCGCGTAAGGCCATCTAACTCACTCTCTCTTCTACAGTCAAGTCCTGCTCGTCGACTACGTCAATAAGCTGTTGCTGAAGTTCGGTGCAATAGTCAGTAGCCAAATCGGGCAATTCGAGTTTGGTAACGCCCTCGTTGCTAACAATTGACAAATACACCTCATCTTCCCCGGGAAACTGCCTGAGTACGTAGAAAAGCTGCTTCAGACGGGCGATATCGGCGTTGGTATCATCGGAGGTGGGTAGGTTGATTTTCAGTCGGTGGCGGGGTGGTGCTGCAGCGGGCTCCGCTGTGGGCTCGACGGATTCTTCGCTCTTACGTGGCTGGTAAAGTGATACATTCTGGCAGGTTAGCTGCGTACGGTCGCTTCTGGTCTTAACTTTTCCCTTGACCAGGAGGGTATTTCCTTCTTGCCAAAGGTCTCTGGTACGTTCGTAGACCTCAGCCCAGGCTGTGACCTCTATGCTACCGCCGAAGTCCTCCAGAATGGCGCTGACGAAGGGTCGTTTATCTCTTGTGAACGACTGCCGCACCGAGGTGACTAATCCTGCTGTAATAATTGTCTGCCCTACCATTTCCTCGCCAATCTGCCCGCAGAAGGCGTCGACCTCAGAGGCGAGCTGCTGAGAAGCCTGGGTAAAGGGATGTTCGGAAAGGTATACCCCCAGCAGTTCTTTCTCCCAAGCGAACCTCTCCTTGGCGGGGATTTCCACCTCGGGAAGGTCGAGGCCGGGCAGTGGCGCCTCTACACTCTGGCCCCATAGATCGAACATGGTGGATTGGCCTACTTCCTTGAGGCGCTGTTCTGTCTGCGCCAGCGACAGGATACGGTCGATGCCGGCCAAAAGGGCACCGCGACTCCCTAAAGAGTCCAGCGCTCCTGCTTTGATCATGCTTTCCAGGGCCCGCTTGTTGAGGTTTCTAAGGTCAGCTTGGCGGCAGAAGTCGTCGATTGAATTGAATGGCTCACCTTGGTCGCGGACGGAGATGACTGGCCTGATTGCGGCGGCCCCCACATTCTTGATTGCCGCCAGCCCGAAGCGAATGGCGGCAGCACCTGCCTCGAGTTGTTCGATGCCGAAGCTCTCTCTGCTCCGGTTGATATCAGGAGGCAGCACCCTGATGCCCAGCCGATGACATTCTCCAATGGCTGAGGCGACCTTTTCTGCCTGCCCCATGTTTATGGTGAGGAGGGCGGACATGAATTCTACGGGATAGTTCGCCTTGAGGTAAGCAGTCTGATAAGCGATCAGCGCATAGCTCACGCTGTGTGCCTTATTGAATGCATAGCCCGCGAAGGGCTCGATGAGGCTCCATACCTGCTCTGCCAGCTCCTTGGAGAACTCTTTTTTCTTCGCTCCGGAGAGAAAGCGTTGCCTCTCCTTTTTCATCACCTCAGGGATTTTCTTCCCCATCGCCTTGCGCACTATGTCAGCCTCGCCCAAGCTATAGCCGGCGAAGGCTTGAACGATGAGGAGAACCTGGTCTTGGTAGACTATGACACCGTAGGTTTCCTTTAGGATTTCGGTGAGGGCGGGATGGGGGAAACGAATGGGCTCCAGCCCATGTTTTGCCCTGATGAAGGTAGGGATATGGTCCTTCGGCCCTGGCCGATATAGAGCTATCATGGCAGCGATGTCGCCGAAGCAGCTGGGCTTGAGCTCCTTGACGAAGCGGCGCATAGCAGCGCCCTCAAGTTGGAAGACACCCGTTGTCTCTCCAGAGGCGAGAAGATCGAAGGTCCTGACGTCATCGAGAGGAATGTTGTGCAGGTCGATGTCAATACCGCGATTCTGGGCGATGGTCTGTTTTGCCTTTTCCAAGATGGTGAGGTTCGCCAATCCCAGGAAGTCCATCTTCAAGAGCCCGATCTGGGCGATGTCATCCATGGCGAACTGGGTCATGTTAATGCCCTGCTCTTCGCCCCTGCTCGGCCTTTGCAGGGGGACATGGTGGATGAGTGGCTCCCTGGAGATGACCACTCCAGCGGCATGAGTGGAGGCGTGGCGGGCTATCCCCTCCAGCTTGGTTGCGGTGTCGACGAGATGCCTTATGGTAGCGTTATCCTGGTATCTTTTGCGCAGTTCGAAACTTGCTTCGAGAGACTCCTGAATGGTGGCCCACGGTGCAGGGACTTGCCTTGCCACCTGGTCGACATCTCCGTAGGGCAGCCCCAGAGCTCTACCCACATCCCTGAGCGCTGCACGGGCTCCCATAGTGCCAAAGGTAATGATCTGGGCTACGCGGTCAGGCCCATATTTCCGGGCTACATAGGCTATGACCTCATCGCGGCGGTCATCTTGAAAGTCGAGATCGATGTCTGGCATTTCCTTGCGCTCCACATTGAGAAAGCGCTCGAACACCAGCCTGTGGTCCAGGGGGTCGATGTCTGTTATCCCCAGGCAGTGGAGGACAATGCTAGCTGCGGCGCTGCCACGAACACCGAAGAGGATGTTTTGTTCCCGAGCAAAGGATATGACATCCCAGATGACCAAGAAATAGTTAGCGAATTCGGTCTGCTTGATGACCTCCAGTTCGTAGTCAAGCCGCTGTGCAGCCTCCGGTGGAGGCTCGGGGTAGCGGACTGCTAGGCCTTGACGGGACAATTCCGTAAGCTGCTCGTCGGCCGTTTTACCTGGGTCCAGATCGATCTCGGGGAGGTGGAGTCGACCAAACTCCAGGTCGAGGTGGCACAGCTCAGCAATGCGCTCGGTGTTGGTCAGGGACTGGGGTAGTTCGGCGAAAAGCTCTGCCATCTCCTGGGGGCTCTTAAGGTAAAAGGAATCGTCGGCCATCTTGAGGCGTTTTTCGTTGTAGATAGTGTTATTGGTCTGGATGCAGAGCAGGATCTCATGGGCGTAGGCGTCATCCTTGTTTACATAATGAACATCGTTGGTGGCCACAAGGGGAAGGTTCAGCTTGCGGCTCAACATGACCAGTTCCTTATTGATCTGGGCAAGCTCAGGGACAGCGTGCTGCTGGAGTTCAAGGTAGAAATCTCCGAAAACATCCTGGTACCATTGAGCAGCCTTCTCAGCGTCCTCAAGACGGTCCTCTACGATCAGGCGTCCCAGTTCCCCATTGGGGCAGGATGAGAGCGCGATCAAGCCCTCACTGTGTTGTGAAAGCAGCTCCTTGTCCACTCTGGGCTTGTAGTAGAAGCCCTCAAGCTGGGCAGCAGTAGCGAGCTTAAGCAAATTGTCATACCCTGCCCTGTCTTTGGCCAGCAAAACCAGGTGGTATGGGCTCTTGTCGGCTGCAAGCCTGCCTTGTCTGCTCCTGGGTGCGACGTAGACCTCGCAGCCTAGGATTGGTTTTATGCCTGCTTCCTTCGCTTCGCGATAGAATGAGATTGTGCCATAGAGCACCCCGTGATCGGTGATTGCCAGGCTGTCCATGCCCAGCTCCTTAGCCTTGCCAATGAGACGGGGGATACGGCACATTCCATCAAGGAGACTGTATTCGGTGTGGACATGAAGGTGGGTGAACATGATCCTGTATTATTATAGCACTGGTTTTTCCTCGCTGCGAGTGCTTATTGCCGCTGTTGTGACCGCTGGTCAATTGGCACTGAACTAGTACATCAGCTTGACTATTGGCAGCATCGAAGGTAAAATTGGCTCGGCTTTGGTTAGCTAGTAACGCTTCTCGTGGTGGGCGTAGCCGAGTGGTTAAGGCGCCAGGTTGTGGCCCTGGAG
>CAYVES010000040.1:0-17597 GCA_964449845.1 uncultured Dehalococcoidia bacterium | reverse complement strand
CCATGCATTGGCAATCATGATCCCTAGTGAGATGAGTGAGGCCATGGACGCGAGTTTGATCCCGGTCGAACCTTGCGGCAATGGCATCGAAGTCCCTAGTATAACCGCTGTTGTACCTCCCGTATATCGCATTGGCACAGAAATCTGCCAACTGCAACAATCTTGTGTTCTTGGCTGGTAGGAAGAAAGGTACATCTGCTAGAGTGCGAATTTCGACCCAGCGTGTTCTTCCGCCTCTAAACCTCTCACCTAGAATCTCAAGGTTTCGCCTATAGCTCGACTCGGCTACGGCTATGATCCCTCTTTGTTCAGGCTCTGGCGACTGACTATTTAGGCGTCTGAGGCATAAATCAAACCTGCTGGTCAGGTCTTCAAAAGCGCGCTCATAGGGCTCTTCGTTAACGCACCATGCTTTCTCGATCGCGACCCCGAAGAGAATGCCCCGGCGATTGCGGATAACTTGGTAGATCTCGGCCGCCAGAGATCTTCGTTCTTCTGAAGACAATCGATCAAATGGCTCTTTTGCTTTCGTTGAAGTCGTGGGACGTAGAGCTGAGGCGTGAAACTCGATCGGCTCCTCAATATCTGGGAAATACTTCTTCTGAATGTTGTCCAAATCTTGAGCATACCAATAGATTTCTCGCTCAAACACAGCCACTCCAGCTAGAACGAAATACTTCGCCTCCCTATGAACCCCAGCCTCGTCTAAATATAGAATGTACATTGGTGAATAAACATCCGTGAATAAAAAAGAAGCTGAGCAAGAAATGAATTCTTGACGAACCCCTAGGTGCAGTTCTCTCAGCCAAGAAGCACCATAGCAGAATCGCGGCTGTTTGTCAATACCCCGATAGCCCTATTGCCTTTTTTCTCTAAAGATGTACCGTTTTCTATGTTGGCTGAGAATAAGGCTTCTTCTTAGCCACATCAGGTAAGAACCCACAGGGAACAAGAATTGACCAGGGCCAAAAAGCGGTGTACACTTTGATGAAACTCAGGCTATACAAAACGCATCAAATAGCTGCGCGTGAACCGTAATTAAGCACCAAATCCGAAGCACGAAATCCTAAACAATATCAAAACCCAAAGATAAAAAGAGCAAAATGACAATTCAAAGCTCAAGTGTAGCGTTGCCACTCCTGTGGCAACGAATCCTTCGTCGTGACAGGAGCCACGACGCTACCTATTTTGAATTTTGCTGTGCAGCCTTTGCTTTTGCATTTTGATATTTGAATTTGTTTAGTGCTTAGGAATTAGTACTTAGGATTTCTCTTTTCAGGAGCAACGCTTGACCCGGCAAAGATGGCAAATCTGCCCCCCGCTTCCCGATAGCGTGCTGGCACAGCGGCTTGGGGACGAACCTTTTTCGCGGTATCAGAAAGACGGCTTGTCAGCCGAACTGCCGGGGATAACCCCGCTAGTTGTCCAATTGCTCCATAATCGTGGAATCGTAGAGCCTGCTCAGTTCGAGCCCTTCCTCGTTGCTGACGAGAGGCTGGCACATGCGTCCCTCCTCCTTCCAGATATTGACAAGGCTGTTACCAGGATCCTCCGCGCCTTGCTCGGAGACGAACTCATCGCCATATATGGCGACTTCGATGCCGACGGCATTACCGCTACTGTTCTATTGGTCCAAGGTATCTCGCAGATGGGGGGCAGGGTCGTTCATTACATTCCTCACCGCCTGGATGAAGGTCACGGGCTGAACTTCTCTGCCCTGAAGAGCCTGAGAGAGATGGGGGTTAGCTTGGTAGTGACCGTCGACTGCGGCATCCGTGGGTTCTCCGAGGTAGAGCAGGGGCAAAAACTGGGCCTGGACATCATTATCACAGACCATCATGTGGCTCCTGACCAGCCTCCCCCTGCCTTGGCGGCCATTGACCCCAAACGTCGCGACTCTGGTTACCCGTTTTCCGAGCTGGCGGGCGTAGGGGTTGCATTTAAGCTCCTGCAGGCGCTTTTTGGGGCAACTCACAGGGATGGAGAGTGGGATGATTTTCTGGACCTGGTTGCTCTGGGAACTGTTGCCGACATGGTGCCCGTGGAAGGAGAGAACCGATATCTGGTAAAACGTGGGCTCGAGGTTCTTAACCGAAGTCAAAGGGTTGGCTTGCAAGAGCTAGTGCTCTGTGCCGGCCTGGAGATGGGCAAACTCGATGAAGAGAGCATCTCTTATATGCTGGGGCCCAGGCTTAATGCCAGTGGAAGAATGGATCACGCCGTCACCAGCTATGAGCTGCTAATTACATCTTCTCGAACGCAGGCTCGTGAGCTTGCGAGCGCGCTTGAGTCCAGTAACAGCGAGCGCCAAAGGGTGAGCGCCGAGTTCTTTGCCAAGGCGAAGGAGACATTGCTTCGCGAGGGGGCTGATCTGCCGCTGCTGATGGTTAGCGGACCCGATTACCCTCCCGGGGTGGCGGGAGTGGTCGCTGGCAAGCTGGCCGATGAGTTCTATCGACCGACTGTTGTCCTCCAGTTGGCTGGTGAAACAGCCAGGGGTAGCGCCCGCAGCATCCCCGAATTCGATATCTTCGCCGCCTTCACTGAGTGCCAGGATTTGCTCTCCCGCTTTGGGGGACATCGCCAGGCGGCGGGCTTCATCACGCCCAGCGCCAACGTAGATCAGCTTAACAAGCAGCTTCTGGAGATAGCAGGCCGAGAACTGGTCGGGGTCGACCTTAGACCTGCGATAAACATCGATGCCATGATTCCGCTGTCTACGTTGAGTGGAGAAACCTACAAGCTCATAAGCGCTCTGGCGCCCTTCGGGCAGGCCAATCAGGTTCCCACTTTTCTCAGTCGAAATGTGAAGGTGATGGACTCGCGCAACGTCGGCAGCAACGCAGATCATCTCAAGCTGAAGCTGCGCGATGGAAAGGTTGTCTGGGATGCTATCGCCTTCGACGTTGGCGACCGAAAGCTGTCCTCCCATCTCGATATTGTCTATAATCTGGAGAAAGAGGACTGGGGCGGAAGGCAACTGCTGCGGCTCAACATTATCGACTTTCTCCCCTCATCTTGAAATCGACCTCGGCAAACAAAGCAATTCCACGAGGCAGGATAGGCGTCATTGCGAGGCACAAGGTGCCGAAGCAATCCAGCGAATGGGGCACAGGAAAGGGATATTGAGATTGCTTCGCGGAGTTTACCCTGAGCTAGATTCTTCGGGCCCCTTCGTTTCACTCAGGGCCCCTCAGAATGACAGAAAGCGAAGGGCTCGCAATGACAACGGAGCCTGTCAGCAGATAAGCCAATGAAGCGACCTCTGATACTTCTATCGATAGTGACCACTGTTTTTCTCCTTAGCTGCGTCCCTGACGCCGGAAACGTTGCCCCTGACATCGAAGGTGAGGTGAGGGTCGTTCGAGTTATCGACGGCGACACTATCGAGATCGAGGGGGGCGCCCGGGTAAGATATATCGGTATCAATACCCCGGAGGTTTTCCCGCAGACGGAGTACTACGGCCTGGAGGCATGGGCCAAGAACATCGAATTGGTGGAGCAGAAGACGGTGACACTCGAAAAAGACGTATCAGAAACAGACGTCTACGGGAGACTGCTTCGCTATGTTTATGTCGACGGTCTTTTCGTCAACGCGGAGCTGGTACGCCTTGGCTACGCTCGGGCTGTTCCATACCCGCCGGATACCAAATACCAGGAACTCCTGGCGCAGCTCGAGGAGGAGGCGACGGAGGCTCGTAGAGGGCTCTGGCGATAATAGCAGTATCTTGTCTCAACCACCCTCGAACTCTCAATCAAGGGCGGGCAGCAATCTGATTTCCCTCCGGCTCCTCTGCTCCAAGATATAAGACAACCTCTTTAGCCTTCTTTTCACCTGAACTGCCGAGCGGCTTTTTGTGCTTTCAGCGAATGACTGTACTTAGTACGCTCTAAGCATATATAATCCGTACATGAATAATTACCTGAGGAATTCCCAGCCTCGGGAAGGAGAAGGATGGGGGAGCTAAGCCTACTGGCGAGTATGGCAATTGTTCTGGGGGTTGCGCTTGTTGGGGGTATGGCAGCGCGCCTCTTGAGGCTGCCCGTCATCCTTGGCTATCTCCTGAGTGGGATTGTCATCGGGCCTTACGGGCTGAAGCTGGTTCCTGAGCTAGGGGACGTTGAGACGCTAGCCGAAATCGGAGTCGTACTTCTGATGTTCACCCTGGGCATAGAGTTCTCTCTTAGAACACTGAGGCAGGTAGGCAAGGTTGCCATATTAGGTGGGGCCGCCCAGATAGTGGTCACTGTGGCGCTGGGGCTGATGGTGGGCTGGCTGCTGCAGTGGTCGCTTACGGAGGCGGTTGTATTCGGTTTCTTCATTGCGCTGAGCAGCACCATCATTGTCCTGAAGACTCTCATGGAGCGTGGGGAGTTGGGGAGCCCCCATGGGCGGGTGATGATTGGCATTCTCCTGGTACAGGACCTCAGCGTGGTTCCTATGATGGTTATTCTAACGTCTCTGGGCGAGCCGGAGACAGGGGTTTGGGGGTCCTTGGGATGGCCTGTGTTGAAGGCAGTCCTGTTTCTAGCGGTGCTATTTGCCTTGGGTTATTGGGTGCTTCCCCAGGTTATGAAGAGGGTAGCGGGGAGGCGCTCACGTGAGCTTTTCCTACTTACAGTAGTATGCCTTTCTCTTGGGGCAGCCTTTGGCGCCGATTACGTCGGGCTTTCGGCAGCACTGGGTGCCTTCCTCGCTGGGCTGCTGTTCAGCGAATCTGAGTATGCCCATCAGGCTCTGGCCGACATCAGACCCCTGAGGGATATATTCGCCATCCTTTTCTTCGTCTCTCTGGGGATGCTTGCCGATCCCAGCTTTGTAGCAGAGAACCCGGGAGAGGTAGGTGCTGTTGTAGCGGCCATTGTGCTGGGCAAGTTCTTAATCGTGGCTCTCGTCCCCTGGGTCTTTGGTTACAGCGCCAAAACCAGCCTGTTTGCAGGCAGCGGGCTCTTCCAGATAGGGGAGTTCAGCTTTGTCTTGGCTGCCCTCGCCCTCGAAATGGATATCATCTCCAACAATCTGTATTCCTTGACCTTGGCCGCAGCAGTTATCACTATCTTGCTGACTCCCTTTGGCATGGGCTTGACCTCAAAAATCTACCACCGGCTCATCCAGGGGGAGAGAGTCTCAAATTTCCTGGCTGCTCGGCTTGATCCAATGGCATCAAGCCAGGGGAGGCAGCTTTCCAGCCATGCGGTGGTCTGTGGCTATGGCCGAATGGCCAAGAGCCTGGGACAGGTGCTTGAGCGGAGGAATTTCTCTTACCTTATCATCGACATAGACCCAAGAGTCATCGAGTTGGCGCGTGAGAGGGACATACCCTGCATCTATGGAGATGCTAGCAATCCTGACATTCTGGCTCGGGCGGAGCTAGAGAGGGCTAAGGTCTTGGTGGTTACCTTGCCTGATCCGATAGCTGCCAAACTGGCGGTGGCCAACGCCCGCAGGATCAATCCCAGGCTCGATGTGGTGGCTCGGGTTCACCGGGATGAGGATACCGAGGTGCTGCGGAGTCTTGGAGTCGCTGAGATGGTGCGCCCAGAGTTAGAGGCCGGACTGGAGGTCATCCGCCACACGCTGCACCGCTTTGGCTTGACCATGCAAGAGATTCAGTACATAGTCAATACCCTCAGGGAGGAGGAAGTTTAGCGGGGATTCACCCTCATCCTTCGACAGGCTCAGGACAGGCTCTAAGCGCTCCCTTCAAGAGAGAGGGATTCATAATCCTCCCTCCCCTGGCGGGAGGGAGTTAGAGGGGGGGGATTTCAGGCGAAAGCGTGCGAGAGACTATAATTTGGTACAATGCATGGATTAGGCGACGGCAAGTAGCGTTGAATAGCCCCATTAATCAGTGTAGAATAGTGCCAAATTGCCTTGATGGAAGATAAAGGATGAAGGTTCCGAGGTGCAAGGGAACGAGGGATTTGCTGCCCCAGGATATGACAAAATTTCGCCACATAGAAGCGGAATTTAGAAACTGCTGCCTCGGGTGGGGCTATCAGGAGATCAGGACCCCCGTCCTGGAGTATCTGCATCTGTTTACCTCCGCGGGAACGCTATCCCCCGATATGCTGGGAAGGGTTTACTCCTTTCTCGACTGGGATGGCTGGAGTGGGGAGAGGGTGGTGCTCAGACCCGATGGAACCATTCCCGCCGCCCGACTTTATGTGGAGAACCTCCAGAATCTCCCCATAGCCAAGCTCTTCTATGTGGAGAATATGTTCGCCTTCGAGGGCACAGGCGAGGAGTCGAGGGAGCGCTGGCAGTGCGGTGCCGAGCTTATTGGCGGAAGCAAACCTGAAGGCGATGTCGAGCTGCTTTCGCTGGGGCTGGAGGCCATTGCCAGGCTGGGCATCGACCCAGTGGAGATTCGGCTGGCTCACGCCGGGTTGCTAAAGACTTTCCTCGAAGGACTGGGATTGAGTGGAGAGCAGGAGGCCGAGGTGCTGGATCAGATCTTCTCCGGGAATGTGGATGTACTGGCCGACATAAAGGGCAGAAATCCAGAACTGGAGAAGCAGCTGCAACTTCTGTTTGGCATAAAGGGAAGCTCTCCCGGCTTCGTGGAAAACCTGAGGAGCGTTTGTGCTCCATCACTGCCTGCTCTTGAGCCTAGCCTTAATGAACTGGCTCGGATTGCCAGCTTGCTAACCGCTTTGGGCTTCGGCTATCGCATCGATTTCACTTCGGGGAGAGGCTTCGAGTATTACACCGGCATCATCTACAGCTTCTATAGCTCGGGGCGGAGGTTGGGTGGAGGGGGTAGATACGACGAACTGGTCCCCTTGGTCGGGGGAGGGAGCGTCTGCGCCTCGGGCTTTGCTCTCTATGTTGACGAGCTCATGGATTTGGCAGAAGAGATGCCGCGGCGGGAACGGATTCTGGTGAAGGCGAAAGACGGCGAAGGGCTGAAGGATTCTCTCGAGGTCGCCCGGTTGCTGCGAGGCGCAGGCTATATCGCTGAGTTCGATTTGGGCTACAAGGAAACCAGCGGTTTTCGCTGGATAGTTGATATGCGCGCTGGGGAGGGCATCGAATTAATCGATCAGCTCAGCGGTGAGAAACAGCGGAAGTCCTCTCCCGCTGAGCTACTGAACTTCCTTGAGGAGATGGGGTCCAAGTGAAGCTGGCCTTGCCCAAAGGGCAACTTCAAGAAAGCACAGCGGCGTTGCTGAAGGAAGCGGGCTTCGCCATCGCCGATTACCGTAAAGGGTCCCGCTCCTACCGGCCGCGGTGCGAAGGCTTTCCCGGCCTCTTCACCAAGGTGTTTCATGAGAGGGACATCGCTATTCAGGTGGCTATCGGGAACTATGATCTGGGCATCTGCCGGCTTGACTGGGTGGAGGAGCTCCTGGCCAAGTACCACAGCGATGCTGTGGTGAAGGTTGGCGACCTGGGCTACGGAAAGCGGACTCTTTATGCTGTGGCCGCCAGTTCATCTGAGGCCAAATCGCTCGAGGCGCTGAGAAGCCGTTCCCAAAGTCTGCGCATCGTCAGCGAATACCCCAACCTGGCGGAGTCTTTTGCCTTGAAGCAGCGGCTGAGGAGATTCCAGATATTCCCCGCCTGGGGGGCAGCCGGCGTTTACCCTCCGGAGAACGCTGAGCTGGCGATAGTAGCCGAGGCCACGTCGAAGCGACTTCGGGAGCAGGGCCTGGTGCCTGTGGCAGCTATCCTTCAAAGCAGCGCTTGCCTGGTTGCCAACAGGAACAGCCTGGAGGGGAAAGACCTGGGCCAGCTTCTGGCGGCGCTTTCCCGCCCAGATGTCGGAGATGTTGGTGTCGAGGAAGCTGTGGGCGTTGGTGCCGGAAAACGAGCGCGACGTTCGGTTAGCGGCGAGCCTGTGGTTTCCCTGGCGCTGCCCGATGGCCATCAGCAGCCTCATACTATCGATTTCCTGAACAGGGCCGGGCTCAAAATCGATGGTTATGATGCGGGCAAGCCCACTGCCAGGCCCCGGATTGGCCTCGATGGAGTTATGGTAAAGGTTATCAGGCCACAGGACATGCCACTTCAGGTGGCCAATGGCAACTTCGATCTGGCCATCACCGGCAGGGACTGGCTCCTGGATCACCACTTCCGCTTTCCTTCAAGTCCAGTTGAGGAATTGCTTGAACTTGGCTTTGGCAAGGTCAGAATTGTGGCTCTTGTCACGCAGGATATGCCGGTTTCGAGCACCGATGACTTGAGGGAATTGAAACGAGACTCCGCGCTGCGAGTAGCTTCGGAGTATGTCAATATAGCCGATAGGTATGCCTATGACAACCATCTGACACCGTGTAAGGTCGTCCCTACCTGGGGGGCGAGCGAGGCTTTCCTGCCCGAGGATGCCGATGTCCTCATCGACAATACCCAGACCGGCTCAACGATTGCCAGGCACAATCTTAAGGTCATCGATACCCTGTTTGAATCTTCGGCATGTCTCATAGGGAATACCGAAGCTATGGGGCGCCTGGACAAGAGAGAGAGGATATCGTTCCTTGTTGAAGCAATGCGCCGCGGCGTAGAGGCGCACCCCGTTTCTTGAGAAAGGAGCCTGTTGCCTCCCATCTGTCTTCATTTAGGCATCGCCGAGGAAGCGATATCAAGGTTGCGCCATCGTGTTGTGGATGAGAACCGGGGGAGCTACTACCTTGGCTCCACGGCGCCGGACATCCGTCTCGTCATCGCTAGCGGCCGCGAGGAAACGCACTTTCTCTCTCTGAATAGTGAGGAGGGCGCCAGTGGGGTAAAGCGCATGTTTGAAGCCTATCCGGAGCTTGTCGAGGACGCGAATCTGAGTGCTGCCACGAAGTCCTTTGTTGCCGGTTACCTTTCCCACCTGGTCACCGATGAAACCTGGATCTATCGGATTTACCGTCCTTTTTTCGGCGAATCCTCGCCCCTCGGGGGAGACCCCATGGCCAATCTTCTGGACCGGGTGCTTCAATTCGAGCTCGACCGCCGGGAGCGGCTCAATAGCAGCAGCATGTCTATGATTCGCAACGAGCTGCTTGATTCCGCCTCCGGGATAGCCGTCAGTTTTATTGATCACCTCAGCTTAGAGCGGTGGCGTGAGTTTGTCTCTATAGCCACCACCAGGAAATCGAACCGGGAGGTCTTTCGCTACTTCGCTGAAAGGTACCTTATCTGGATGCGAGAAATCGCTCCTGAGGAACAGGAGACTTTCTTCGCCTCTTTGGACGCTAGGGTGGAGCAGGTCTTGAGGATGGTTCCCCAGGAGCCGCTTCGGGCATTCCGTCAGCAGTCTATAGAAGAGTCGGTGAGGGTAGCTGAGGAGTATCTGAGATGAGGATAGTCCGAGACCTGGAGGCTGCAAAGTCCCTGCTGCTGGAACGGTCTCCTATCGAGCTGGCCGCAGAGTCGCCTGCCCTGAAGCAGAGGATAAGGGATGTGTTCTGTTTGGAACTGACCCCCGATGAGGCGGTGGCACGAATTCTCAGCGAGGTGCGTGCCAGGGGCGATAGCGCCCTTTTCGATTACGGCAGGAGGATCGATGGGGTAGAGCTCAGCCAACTCGAGGTGCCACAGGAGGAGATCGCTGAGTCCCGTAACGTGGTGGGCGAAGCGCTGATGAGCGCCCTAGAACTCGCTGCTGAGAGGGTGCGCAGCTTCCATGTTGCCCAGAAACGAAACCTTGGGCTGGAGTTTGTCGAGGGTGGGCTGGGATTCCTCGTTCGCCCCCTTGAGAGGGTGGGAATCTATGTTCCCGGTGGGAAGGCGTCATACCCGTCAACGGTGCTGATGACGGCGATCCCGGCCAGGGTTGCCGGGGTGGGGGAGGTGGTCGTCGCAACCCCGCCTGCTCCGGATGGAACGGTCCCAGCGGCGACGCTGGCAGCGGCGGGCATCGCCGGGGTCAACCGCCTCTTCAAGGTGGGGGGTGCTCAGGCTGTTGCGGCAATGGCGTACGGCACCGAATCTGTTCCCAGGGTGGATAAGATTTGCGGCCCGGGCAATATCTTCGTCACGCTGGCCAAGAAGCAGGTCTACGGTACCGTGGCTATCGATGGGCTGCACGGGCCCACCGAGACCGTTATCCTGGCCGATGATTCGGCAAGCCCTGTTTTCTGCGCCGCCGACCTTCTTGCTCAGGCGGAACACGACGAGATGGCCTCTGCTGTGCTTATCACCACCTCACCTCGTCTGGCAGATGAGGTCAATAACGAGGTCGAGCGCCAGCTTACCTACCTGGAGCGGCAGGCCGTTGCACGGCAGTCTCTGGAGAACAACGGCGCTATAGTCGTTGTGGCTGGCATTGATGAGGCTATTGAACTGGTGAACTTATATGCGCCGGAGCACCTTTGCCTCGCGATGAAAGACGCCCGCTCCTATGTTGACCGGATTCGCCATGCGGGAGGCATATTCATCGACTCACCGGAGGCTCTCGGCGATTACACCGCAGGGCCGAGCCATGTCATGCCCACGGGAGGAACCGCCCGCTTCAGCTCGCCGCTGAGCGTACTCGACTTTCTCAAGGTCTCCATACTGGTTGACCTTGATGACGAGGCGTTGAAGGCGCTGGGGCCGGCGTCGGCGTCCATCGCCAGGGCGGAAGGGTTGAGCGCTCATGCCCTCTCGGTCGAGAAAAGGCTTGAGGCCCTGGAACAGGGGGAGCCCGGCAAGTGACCTACGATCCTACCAGAGGCGCTGAGAACCTAACTAGAGGCGACTTGGCAGATATCGAGCCCTATGAGCCTATTGCGCCGCTGGAGGCGCTCAGCGAGCGCTCAGGCGTACCTGTCGAGAATCTGATAAAGCTGGACGGCAACGAGAACCCCTATGGCTGCTCTCCCCGGGTGCGCCGTGCTCTGGCGGACTATTCTTTCTATCATATCTATCCCGATCCCCTGCACAGCGAGCTGCAGGAGCCGTTGGAGAGGTATGTGGGGGTTGGTCAACAGCATATTGTGGTCGGCAGCGGCAGCGACGAGCTCATCGATCTGGTCTTGCGCCTATTCCTGGAGCCCGGTGATAAGGTGATCAACTGTGTTCCCACCTTCGGCATGTACCCTTTCAGCACAGCGGTCTGCGGCGGCAAAACGGTCGCTGTGCCCCGTGACGATGCCTACGAGGTGGATGTCGCTGCCGTGAAATCGGCCATAGATGAGCGGACCAAGGTCATCTTCATTGCCTCCCCCAACAACCCCACCGGTAACGTTACCCTGCCCAACGTCGTCCTGGAGCTAATAAATACTGGGGTGGTCGTGGTTGTGGATGAGGCGTATTACGAATTCAGCGGGCAGACCTTCGCCCCTTTGGTTCCAGCGCACCACAATCTCATAGTCCTGCGCTCGTTCAGCAAATGGGCGGGGTTGGGTGGCCTCCGTGCCGGCTACGGCATATTGCCCCTCAACATCGCTGAGCTTGTCCGCAGGATCAAGATGCCGTACAACGTGAACATAGCGGCGATGATTGCGGTCAGGGAGTCACTGGCGGACACCGATTATCTTCGAGGCAGGGTCAAGGCAATCATTGCCGAGCGGGAGCGGCTCTCTGGCATGCTGAAGGAGCAGGGGGTGCTGGTGCCGCTGCCTTCTGAAGCGAATTTCATCCTCTGCCGGGTTGCCAGAGGCGACGCCCGGGAGATAAAGCAGGGACTGGAAAAGAAGGGCATCTTCATCAGGCACTTCGATACCCCGCTGCTGAGGAACATGCTGCGCATAAGCGTGGGCAAGGGGGAGCACACCGATGCCCTGGTCGAGGCGCTGGCTAAGTGGGAAGGAGGATAACATGGCCGCTGAGAGAAGAGCTACCATCAACCGCGAGACCGGCGAGACCGAGGTCAGGCTGGAACTTGTGATAGACGGCAAGGGCAGGTGCCAGGCGAGCACCGGCATAGGGATGCTCGACCATCTCATAGATCAGATAGCACGGCACGGCCTGTTCGATATAGGGGTTGAGGCTAAAGGCGATCTGGAGGTAGGGCAGCATCATACCCTGGAGGACGTCGCCATCTGTTTGGGCCAGGCATTTAACCAGGCGCTGGGAGAGAGGCGGGGCATCGTCAGGATGGGGCACGCCGTGGTGCCCATGGACGAGGCGCTGGCGATGGCAGCGGTTGACATCAGCGGCAGAGGCTATGCCGCTATCGAGGCTCCCCTTGAGGGAAGGGATATAGGCGGCCTGGATACCGACCTGATACGACATTTCCTGGAGACCTTTGCCGCGGAAGCGAAGTTGAACCTCCACGCCAGGCTTCTCAGCGGGGTCAACGACCATCATAAGGCAGAGGCACTGTTCAAGGCGCTGGCCAAGGCGCTGGATGCCGCCACCAGGATTGACGAGCGGCTGGGGGGTGAGGTGCCCAGCACCAAGGGAACCATTTAGAACCTCATATCGTGCCCTAGCCATCCAGCCGTCAAACAGCCCAGACGCTCAGACATCTGAATGTCTGGATGTCTAGGCTTCTGCATATTGGGCCTATCCGCGAATCGTTCGGGCTCAGTGATTTAGCTTGAACAAGAGTCTATTTTGCTCTATCCTTGCTTCAGGCGAGAAGGGAAGCAGCCAACATGAATAGGGTTCTCTGTAGCCTGGCGCTTATGCTCATCATTGCAGCCATTATCGCAAGCGGTTGCGGGCTGGAATGGGCTTTGTGGAAGGTCTCTTCGGACGTAGTTGAAATACGGGGGCTGACGCCCAAACACGAAGTAGAATATCGATTTGTCACCAGTGACCAGCTGCGAGACCTGCTTATTAGTGATTTCGAAGAAGAGTATCCCCGAGAGGAGGCGACAATAGATCAGGAGGTCTATGTCCTCTTCGATTTAATGGAGGAGGACCAGGACCTGTGCACGATTCTTCTGGACGTTTACTCGGAACAGGTTGCCGGTTTCTACGATTATGATTCTGGAGAGTTGTATGTGGTGAGCGACAGGGAAGAATTCGGGCCTATGGAAAAGGTTATTTTCGCGCATGAGTACACCCACGCTCTCCAGGATCAGCACTTTGACCTGAGTTCACTCCCGTTGGAGGAGGAGGGCAACTCTGATCTTTCCACGGCTGCTGTCTCATTGACGGAGGGGGACGCTCTCTTGACCCAATTGAACTACATGTTGAACTATCTTAGCCTGGATGAGCTGCAAGCTGTGTTAGAGGAATCTCAAGAAGCCGAGACGGAGGAGTTTGAAGCTGCCCCTCGATTCATCAGGGAAAGCCTCCTTGCTACCTATGAAGAAGGATTCAATTTTGTCTCAGCTCTTGGCGGATGGGAGAATATCAATCAGGCTTACGCAGACCCGCCCCAATCCACTGAGCAGATCCTCCATCCTGAGAAGTATCTGCAGCGGGACGAACCTCAGGATGTGACCATGCCTGACCTGGAAGCCGCCCTGGGTGCCGGCTGGTCGCGGTTGGATAGCGACATTCTTGGTGAGTTAAGTATACGGATATACCTGGAGACCTTCATTGCCAAGGATGCAGCAGCGGTGGCGGCGGCGGGCTGGGATGGCGACCGCTACCTGTATCTGAAGAACGCGGAAGGTGAGAAACTGCTTGCCCTACGATCTACCTGGGATAGCGATAGCGACGCCGAGGAATTCTTCGACGCCTACATTTCTTTTGTCGCAGAGAAAAGTGATGGTGCCTGGGATTTGTTTCTGGAGGAGGGGACAGCGAGGCATTGGCGGACAGAAGGTCTGAGCCTCTACCTGGGTCGAAACGGGAGCGATGTGCTCATTATTATTGCTCCCAGTGAAGTTGTAGCCCAAAGGGTGTTAGCTGAGTTCCCTGAATTCCAAATGTGACGATGCGAAAGAAATCTCTGCCATTCGGCCCGCCCAAAGTCCACTTCCCGGGAGATGAGGGGGCCCACCCCGATTTCCTGGCCGAGTGGTGGTATGGGCATTTCAGCCTCACCGATTCCGGGGGCAGGGAGTACGGGGCTATGGTGGCCTACTTCAATGTCGGACTCAAGATTCTCGCCATTTCCGACCTGGAGGCAGAGCACCTTTATCACTCGGTTGCCAGCTCGGCCCTGCACCACGCCGAGGGAGCCTTCGAGCTTCGCTGGGGCGGCCATGATCACTGGTTCCGCACCGACCCCGATTCATTCTCTTACCACCTAGAATCGTACGGGCCCGAAATCGGCCTCAATCTAGCTCTTGGTTCAGAGAAACCTCCTCTCCTCGGCTGCGGGAGCGGCCTGGTTCGATGGACCGGGGGAAGGTCATATTACTACTCCCTCACACGGCTTCGAGCCAAAGGCCAGATCGAGCTATTGGGGAGGATGATAGATGTTGAGGGGATCGGCATAATGGATCATCAGTGGATGAACTACACGGGCAAGGGGGGCTGGGACTGGTTCTGCGTCCAGCTAGACAATGAGACCGAGATCGTCTTCTGGCATATCGTCAACCCCGACGAATCGGTTAAGTCCCGTGATCTAACGATCATGTTCCCCGATAATTCGGTGTACCATACCCGGAACCTGGTGCTGGAGAGGATGGATTCTTGGGTTTCTCCAGAGAGCGGCAGGGAGTATGGAGTCCTCTGGCGTGTTCGAGAGAAAACGCGCGACCTGGATTTGGAGATCAGAGCGCGGTGTGCCCAGCAGGAGATCAGAATGTTCGAGACCCTGTCGGTGCCCACCTTTCCCTTCTGGGAGGGAAGCACGACTGTATCCGGGCGCCTGGGCGGTGAGGCGGTTCGCGGGACTGGCTGCGCCGAGATCATCCGGCCTCCCGGCAGCGATAGCTAGACGCCGACGGAGGTTGATCGCTGCCCCTTTTCCCCATTGACTCCCAGCATTGGTTGTGATATACACTCTGTTGGGGGGAGAAACGATTTGAAGAGATACCTCATACCGCTTCTTCTCGTGGCGGCTCTGCTGGTAGGCGGCTGCGGCGGTTCATCGGCGCCAGCAGAGGCCAAGAATGGTGATACCGTCAACGTTCATTACACGGGCAGATTGGGAAACGGCACGGTATTTGAATCTTCCGTTGGAGGCGAACCTTTCGAATTCACAATAGGCGCCGGCCGGGTGATCCCCGGCTTTGAGCAGGCCGTAATCGGGATGCAGCCGGGCGAGTCGAAAACCGTCGTAGTCCCGCCTGACCAGGCGTATGGCCCCTACCGTGACGAGCTGGTAATGGTAACGGATCGAGACCACCTTCCGCCGGACTGGGAACCACAGGTGGGCCAGCAGTTCCCGCTGACTCAGCCCGATGGTCGAGTAGTCTGGGCAACGGTGATCGATGTCTCCGAATCGAGCATCACCTTAGATGCCAACCATCATCTGGCCGGGAAAGAGCTGACCTTTGATATCACACTCGTGGAGATCATATAACCGTTTCGTTTATGGGTGACAGGTTGTTGCGTTTTTGCTGGACAAGTATAGTTTCATTGGAGGCAAGGAGGGGGAGATGGCCATCCATGCCGAGGATATGGCTTTTGACAAAAAGGAGCAATTGCAGAAAATAGAGGATTTCTGTCAGCCGGATGAAGTTATCCGGGCCGTTTTCGACCTCAAAGGAGCGGCCACCGGATTCATGGGAGTCACCGATAGGCGGGTTATCTTCTACGACAAAGCCTATATGAGAGATCAGAAAGCTATGGTCAGCATTCCCTATTCTCGGATCAGCATGGTAGGCAGTGAGGATAATAAAGGGTTCCTGATTAGGAGAGGCTTTCTGGTAACCGGTAGACTTACAATCACCGGCGAAGGATTTGGGGACAGAACATTCGAATTTCGAGGAGGCGACAGAGCGCACCAGGCCCATAATATCGTAATGGAGTATCTACTCTGAAGTTTGCCCCCTCCCTCTAACTCCCTCCCGCTGGGGGAGGGAGAACAAATTCCTCTCCCTCGAAGGGAGAGGTAAGGTGAGGGTGAAACAGGAGAGGGTAGACCGCTCTCGCCATGGTCTTCCTCACTAGGAACGGCGAGGGGGCCGCGCAGCGAGAGGCTGGGGGCCCTTCTGGTGGACTATCGGCCAACTTCCCTAACCCAAATCCAGCCCTCTTTCTTTGCAAGTTTTAGGTCCTCGGGCTCATATACCTCCCTCTGCAGGAAGTCCACTCCTGCCAGGACGCATAACACGGCATCAAGGGCATCGTCCTTTTCCAGCAGCAAGGAAGAGAATGCAGTGGCTCCGTGTACGTGATGCGCTTCGAGTTGCTCCACGATGCTTCCGCGTGCCTTTTTTCCGTGGTCATCCTTACGCTTATAATCTTGACGTCCCTCGAATCGGTGCGCCGCAAGCGTTCCAGCTGGGTAGACCTCGATAGCCCAGGTTCCTGATTTCGCATCCTCTGGCTTCCAGGCTAGACGGATTTGTTGCCGAGTTTCGTTACGTAGTTTGCGCAGTAAGTCCAACGCAGCATGAGCGGTGCGCGCAATGCGATCAGCGCCGACTTCGAGAGGCATCTTGCGGATGTTATCTACCACACAAAAGATATTGTCTCTCACGAATTCGTCAGTCGCCCGGTGGAACACTTTCTCTGGTTTTACCCGTACTGGTTTTCCAGCCTTGTGATTTCGGAGTGCCTGGCGTAGCCCCACGGGCCAGCCCAGGGGCGCATCTAATGCCAGTAGTGCGGTAGGATCTTGTTTTATCCAATTCGCGACAATCTTGACGACTGACCCCTCTTTCAGCTCACCAGGCACTTGCTCAATACGAGCCTCATGCCCATCGAAACTGGCAAGCGCAAGCCCTACATTCTTATCTTGTACAGCGCAATCAATGCCTATGATGGTTATGCCCATTTGCTTCACCAACCTTCTGATTCTATTGACTAGCCTTTTGAAGGAGCGCCGGTGCCTGGCTGCAGAAGCTCGAAGCCGCTCTCGGCGTCCATGAGCCGTGCCACCTTCGCGTCGAGGATTTCGTAGAGGATGGCCTCGGCCACAAGCCAGGTGGTAACGCCGGGCCGCAGGCAGCCGGTGGTGGTCTTGCCTGACCGTCCCAGCGCGGCGTGCATGTGCAGTTGCGGCCTTCCGTCCTCGCCGGGAGCGAGGACGCCCACGCCCGCCACCTCGTGTGCGCCGTCGATGGGCAGCAGCATCGGCTCCGGCGGCCTTTCCTCGGAACGGCGCGGGCCCACCACGACCTCACCACCACCGATGCCGCCCACGAGGATAACGTGCCCCACGGATACCTCGTTCTCCTCCGCGAAACGCTCGATAGATTCGGGAACCGCGTCGCCATGCTCAAGCCTTATTACGAAAACGCGGCCGATCCGTCCTTCAGATGCCTTCATCGGTGGCCTCCTCGCTACTCAATAGTGGGGTAACGGTGTGCTGGAGTGCATTGTATCAGCGAGGGAGGGGCCGGGCAAGAGATTTGTATGGGGCATTCCCCCTCCCTCTAGCTCCCTCCCGCCAGGGGAGGGAAGATTGTGACGGATTTACCTCAGCCCCTTTTTCTATTATGCAGTGCAAATCTCCGCGTGAATCCCTCTCCCTTCAAGGGAGAGGCTAGGTGAGGGTGTACCACGCTTCAGCTCAGCTAGGACAAGAAAACTGCTCCCATGATGGGCATTTGGCCTGGTATGGCTCGAACAGAACGCAACTGAGGTTCTTATGTTGCTTGCTCCTTCACGACCCTTGCCAGGTCCAGGCGGTTGGTGTGGCGGATGCCCGGTATCTGGGAAA
>CAYVES010000039.1:0-17998 GCA_964449845.1 uncultured Dehalococcoidia bacterium | reverse complement strand
GACGCTTCAGGGCCTCAATAGCCTCTTGCCAGTGATCATCTATGTAGTCATAAATGCGTTGCATTAATCCCTACCAAGCCACCTCGCTACTCTGGACGGCAGCTCCCGTGATGAGCCTCTGACAACGTTGCAGAGCGGTATCGAATCGAGGAAGGCTGAACCATAGCCCTTGGTCTGGAGACGCTTGTCGAATATAACCAGAGCGCCTCGATCGTTCTTGCTGCGGATAAGACGTCCAAACCCCTGCTTGAAACGAATTGCAGCTTGGGGGATGGCGTACTGATTGAAAGGATCGTCAAGCAACTCGGAGCGGGCAGCGAAGATTGGGTCTGTGGGCACGTTGAACGGCAACCTGGCGATGACCAATACGCTGAGCGCCTCACCGACAACGTCAATCCCTTCCCAGAAGCTAGCAGTGCCCAGAAGTACGGTCTCGGGATTCGCCTTCAAAGCAGCTTGAAGCTGCCTTGGCGAGCCATCCACCCCCTGGCCCAATACCAGAATACCCTCTTGTTCCAGAGGGCCTCGAATGGCCGCCTGAGTGGTCCTCAATACAGCATGGGAGGTAAACAGGACCAGGGTCCGGCCGCGGCAGGTACGGCAAAGCTCGATTAGCGCCCCCTCCAACGCCTGTTGATAGCCGATGCTACTTGGATCGGGAATATCGTGGGGCAGGTAGATCATGGTCGACGTCAGGTAGTCGAAGGGCGCTCCCAACAGAAGCTCGCTAACACCCTCCAGGCCCAATCTAGCCGTGATGTATTCGAAAGTGCCTTCGGTGCTGAGCGTAGCGCCGGTTAGGACGACGCAGTCTTTAGTGGAGAAGAGCGATTTTTCCAAGACCCTGGCCACACTAAGTGGGGCAGCATGTAGCTCAACTGCATTGGTCTGGCCCCCGATAGCAAGCCAGTAGATGCTATCTGCTTCGGGATGAGACACCACAGAGTCTATCTGCTGGCGCAGTTCATCGTTGCGGCAGAACAAAGAGGAAAGCTCCAGCATCAGGTGGTCGTAATCCCAGACCTTGTTATCCGCCAGGCCCTCCAGGCCGAGGTAAAGCCGGTCCAGCTCATTGGCGATATCCTTGAGCGCTAAATTCAGATCCTCCCAAGCAATCTCTACCTTCGACCACCCTGGCTGTGTTCGCTTCGCCGGGATCAGGAGCAAATAGCGGGCGTATCCCCCTGGGTCCGCGGCGTGCCTTTCAATGAAGTCGCGAACTCTGTCTAAGAATTGGGAAACACGAAGCTGTGCCTTGTCAACATGGTTAGCTAGAGACTTGGCAAGCTGTTTCAATTGCCTCTGTCTGGGCAAAGCTACAGAGCTACCGCGGAAGCAGTCATCGAGCCAGGCAACAAGCCCTGTCCGGCGCTGTCCCTCCATCTCTTGCTTGAGTCGGTTGAGGTAACTGAACAGATCCCACTGCGTAACCTGGGAGCCGAGCTGATTGGTTGCTTCATCCTCAAGATGATGGGCCTCATCGATAATTAGGTGGTTATGGGGAGGCAAAACCTTGGTATCGGCAGCCATGTCGGACAGGAGCAGCGCATGATTGACCACGATAAGGTGGGCGTTTTCAGCAGCATGACGTGCCCGGTAGAGAAAACAGGTACCGCGCTGGCGATAAGGGCATTGCGCTGCCTGGTGCTCATCAAATTGAGCGCAGAGCTTGTTCCAGGTGGGAAGCTCGCTGCCGCCGAGGTTGAGTTCAGCGCGGTCACCAGTCTCTGTCGATAGCAGCCACACCATTATGCGAGCAAGGAGCTTAGCCTCGTCGAGAGATAACCTGTAGCTTGCCCGTAGTATCTCATACTTTTTCAGGCAGAGGTAATTGGCTCGGCCCTTTAACTGAACGACTCTCAGGTTCTCCGCTGGAAGATTTTGCCACAGCTCTAACGCTTGCAGTAGATCTGGGATATCTTTGCCGATTAGCTGCTCTTGCAGATTTATGGTGTTGGTGGAGATGACCACAGGAACACCGTTTTCCAAAGCGAAGAAGATCGAAGGTAGGAGATAAGCGATGGACTTGCCGGTGCCTGGGCCTGCTTCAACCACAAGATGCTCGTTATTGTTGAGCGCCCGAGCTACTGCCTCCATCATGCGAATCTGGTCAGGGCGATGTTCATAGCCAGCTAGAGCCCGGGCCAGGATTCCGTCAGGTTCGAGGATGTTGCGGAGATTACCTATGTCCAGAGGGGTTCTCTCGGAACGAGCGGTGAGCGGCTGCTCACGATCTTCCCCCCAGACCGCTACCCTATCTCCACCTGCGGGGGGCATTGCGCTGGTGACAGTCGAGAAGGCTGTCTTCGCCTTCAACCCTACAACCTCTCGCAGAAAGTGAATAAGTTCCCAATCCGCTCTCTCAGCCAGATGGACCAGGTTCTCAATGGTAGCAAGGTCGAGTTGAAGCGCGCGGTCGATGAGCGCAATGAAAAGGTCTTTCGCCGCCATGGCATCGGGAAGGGCGCGGTGCGAGGGGACGGAGAGACCAAGCTGTCTTGCCAATGAGGAAAGGCTGTAATCGGATTGCTGCAAAAGGAAAATGGCTGCCAGTTCCCGGGTATCATATGTAGTATTGGTCGGCTTGATGCCTTTTTGTGCCAGGAAGCTCAGGTCGAAGGAGACGCTGTGACCCACGATGGGGCAGCCTTCAATGAAGGAGCTAAGCTCATCAGCGAGCCCTGAGAACACGGGGGCAGCATCCAATTGAGACTGCTCAATGCCACAGAGTACCTGAATACGGTAAGGCAGAGCGCGCTGGGGATTGACGAGTGAGCAAAAAGTGTCCAAAACCCGATTATCCTGGAACTTGACGGCGCCTATCTCGATGATCTCATCGATTTCCGGGTTCAGCCCGGTGGTCTCAAGGTCCAAAGAGACGTAAGTCTGATTCATGAATGATTCATACCGTGGTTCTAGGGTCTAAGTTGGTAACTGAACCAATGAGTATATTTTAGCGCTGGGTATCATGAGAGGTCAACCACAACAGACCCCGTTAACGCCAGCTTGCCAGCAGTGGCAAAAGCCAGCCAAAGATGCCGACAAAAGCAATGGTGATGGTCAATCCCAGCCGCACCAGTCCTTTTCGAATGAGGAGCAGAATCAGAGTTACAAGCGCCGCAAGACATAAGACGGCGAGGGTGAAGGTAACATTGGAGCTTCCCAGCCCTGCATTGAGGGAAGATTCGTCAGGCAGTCGATACAGCAAGCCGCCGATCGCTCCGAACAGCGCCCACGAAGGAGGCACAACAATCACAAGGAACAGCATAACCGCACCCGGCGGCAGGCCTTGGGGCAAGAACTTACCCAAACGGTCATAGATGTCGCGCTTGGAGGCCAGTATGTATATCGCGGCCCCAAGAGAGATCGTCGCCATCAGTAATCCGCAGACTACACCGGCCAGTATATCCATTAACATTGTCTATCAGCAACAGCACCTGAAGGCCCTGCCTCCACAGTACGAACAAGATATGCCTCTAGCCCATCTGCCTCCAGATTACTCAAGATGGCTTTCCCCTGAGCCTCGCCTGGCACCAGAGCGAATAGGGTGGAACCAGCTCCTGCAAGATGAACGCTTGTAGCCCCTGCCCTCAGGAAGCGCGAACGATAGTCGAAAAGCTTGGGAAAGAAGTCGAAAGCAACCTGCTCAAAGACATTGAAGAGCAAAGAGGCATTTATGCTTTGCCCTTCGTGTAGGTGGGCAACCAACCTCTCTGTGAACTCGCCTGAGGTGAAATGGGAGGTGTTTAGCTGCGAGTAGAGCTGCGCTGTTTTGCCAGCAACAGGTTCGATTGCCGGCGTAAGCAGCACCATCCACAGTTCCGGTGCTGGTGGAAGGGGGATTACTTTTTCGCCGCGCCCTTTTGCCAGGACAGTGCCCCCGCAAAGGAAGAAAGGGACATCCGAACCGAGATTCGCCGCCAGTTCCACCAATCTCTGCGGCGGAAGATTGAGTTCCCAAAGGCGGTTCAGCCCGATCAGGGTGGTGGCGGCATCAGTTGCGCCCGATCCTAAGCCTGCAGCTACGGGAATCTCCTTGGTGAGCCTAATTGAAGCTCCTTTGGGGCAACCTGTCTCCTCCCTAAGGAGAGTCGCCGCTTTGAGCACCAGGTTGTCGGCCGACCGAAGACTGGGAACATTGCAGCTAAGATCAAGCGCTTGGCCAAGCTCGAAAGTGAGTGTATCCGCCAGGCTGACCGTCTGAAGGACAGTTGCGATCTCATGATAACCATCGGCTCGCTTGGCCAGAGCTTCGAGCGTCAGATTTATCTTGGCGTATCCACAGAGTGCCAGACTCATCGTTTATCCCGGCTGGCAAATACACGATAGACTTGAGCCCATTCCTCAAGGGACAAGGTCTGGGGACGGCGCTGTGGGGCTATGCCAGCCTGCTCCAGAAGTTTGATGACCTCTGGTGCCCCAAGTTGCAGCCTCAGACTCAGAGCATTCCTTAGTTGCTTTCTGGGAGTGCTGAACCCGGCCTTTACCACCTCGAAGAACCGGGAGACGTCTGCCACATCTACCGCCGGCCTTGGATAGACATCAATGCGCACTATGGCCGAATCAACTTTTGGCTGGGGATAGAAACTCCGGGCCGGCACATAGGCCGCGATCGTTGCTTTGCCATAAAGTTGGACGCTGACGCTAAGCACGCTCATCCCCCCGGGCTCGGCCACTATACTTTGCCCTACCTCCTTTTGCACCATGACTACCATCAGTGCGGGCTTGAGCCATGCCTCGAGGAAATGGCGCAGGATGGGAGAGGCGATATAGTAGGGGAGATTGGCAACAACCTTGTAACCCGGAACACCGCCTGAAGCTACCGTCTGGTCACCGACCGTCTCGCTAGGATCGAGGTCGAGAACATTAGCGTTTAAGACAGTAAGCTGGGGAACCTGATAAAGTTTTCGGCCCAGGGCTAAAGCGAGCTTGGAGTCAACTTCAATGGCGATTACCTTGCCCGCTCTTTTCACCAGCTCCTCGGTCAGTATCCCCAGCCCCGGCCCCACCTCCACCACAGTGTCAGCAGGCCCGAGCTCGGCTGCAGAGATTATTGTCTCAAGCACGTCACGATCGACCAGAAAATGCTGACCGAGCCGCTTTACCGCCTTGACGTCGAGGCGACGTAACTGACTCTTAGCTTCAGCAAGAGATGATCTCTGAGGGTTATCAAGCCCTCTCTTTGCCTCGGTGCTTCGCCTGCTCAATCAATCCCCCATAGCAGGTACTTTCCAAAGAAAGTTTTGGGAACAGCAGCCCGGTTAATAAGTAGCTGACCGTTCCCAACCAGCTCCGATATCGAAAATGAGCTTGAGCTCCCTGCGATTACAGGCCAAAGACCTTGATCGCGTTCTCACGCATGATCATTCTCTTGGCCTCATCACTCAGAGGCAACGCCAAGAACTGCTCCTTGAAGGCCTTAAGACCCATATTGTTGCTACCAAACAGGGTCTTCTCCTGTCCTGCCCAGAATTGCATGAAGATGAGCAGCTCTGGATGGAGCTTAGGCAAAAGTTTGGGCATCCAGGCAGAGCAGTCGCAGTAGACATTAGGATGCTTCCAGGCCATGCATACCAGCTCGTTAACCCAGGGCCAGCCGGTGTGAGACCCGATGATCGTAAGCCCGGGGAAGTCCAAGGCTACCTCGTCGAGGAACATAGGGTGCCCCGGCCAGCTGGGGAAAAGCTCCGCTGCGTGTCCGGTCTGCATCCCGACGGGTATCCCTAGCTCGCTGCACTTGGCATAACAGGGATAGAGACTCTTATCGTTAAGGGGCAAGCCAAAGGTAAGAGAGTGGAAGTAGCAATACTTGGCACCGTATTCCTTGACTCCACTTTCTATCTCCTCCAGGCTTTCCTCGATGCGATAGGGGTTGTAACCGACAGCAGGTATCAACCGATCGGGGTAATCCTTTACATGCTCATAAACCTCCTCGGGCTTATAATCCCAGATCATCTTCTTGTCCCAGTGAGACCACATCTTGATCGCAGGGATGAAGATCTTGTCGTAGCCGACTTCGTCCATCTGAGCTACGAATTCCTCTGTGGTGGGAATAGGAACAGGCAATGGCTCTACTGGATTCTTCATGGTGTCCAGCAGGATATTCGCCTTGTGCTCAGAACCGGGGTCGGTATGCGATCTCATCATGGTAGCTGCTAGGATCTGGAACTCCCTGCCTGTCCACGCAGTAGGATTCCAGAAGGGATAGTTCATAATGTCGATCGGCCTGATATCTTCCACTTCTGCTTATCTCCTCTTGACAGTTCTTGGCTTAGTCTGGGTCTCACCCCAAGCGGTCTGCTTACACCATGCTGTAACCGCCGCTAACGCTGAGCGTCTGCCCTGTGATGAATTTAGCGGCGTCCGAGGCCAAGAACAGAGCCGCGTTGGCCACATCCTCGGGTTTCCCCATTCGGCCCAAGGGGTACTGGCCAATTATCTTGTCCTTCGTCTCTGGAGGGATCATCTCGACGGTCACGTCACCGGCCCACATGCTCTCTTTGCCAGCCGTCCCCGGTTTCTCAGGGACAGTAGCTCCGGGACAAATAGCATTGACCCTTATGCCAAATCTCCCCATCTCCTTCGCTATGGTTTTCCCGAAAGCGATGACCGCTCCCTTGGTGCCAGAATAAACTGCTTCTCTGGGCTCCCCCACCCGGCCGGAATCAGAGGCAATGTTCACGATCGTGCCAGCCTTGCGTTCCGTCATATGATCCAGAACAGCCCTGGTGCAATTGACCACGCCCAGGTAATTGATCTTGATCTCCTTCTCATATTCCTCTCTGGGCTTCTTCACGAATATCTTGTTGGCTACCCATCCCACGTTATTGACCAGGACGTCTATACTTCCAAACATTTCCAGGGTCTTGTTTACCATCGCTTCTACGGAATCATAGTCTGTTACGTCCGTCCTAATGGCGACGGCTTTTCCACCAAAGGCTTCGGCTTCCTTGACCACCTTCTGCGCCTGTTCTTCATCGATGTCGGCGATCACAACATTGGACCCTTCTTTCGCAAAGGCGAATGTTATGCCACGACCGATGTTTGCCCCTCCCCCGGTGACAATAACCGTCTTCCCTGCCAGTCCCAATTCCATAGCCTGGACCTCCTAGATATAATTTAGCAAAGGTCGTGCACCCACTTTCGATCCACCCCGCCCGGCTTATCCCTGCCACCGGCTCCCACCAGGTGAACCTACGGCACCCAGAAACTGCTATTTACCGCTGCTTCCTCCCGGATCTGACGGGGTTCATAGTGTTCTGCCGCGCAGGACCCAGTGTTCATCACCGACGCACAAGGAACAGTCCCGGAAAGTGTAAGACCTCGAGCAGGAATTCGATCCCGCTATAGCGGATTGCGGGTTCAGGGCACCGCTGGCTCCCCATCTAGCACGACCCGAAAGAATGTTACTACGGGGGGGTGCACCTGTCAAGCTCACGCAGCAGCCCCACGGAGCCTTAACGCGTGGATTACATTGGGCAGGGGCTGACTGGTTTTGATGTCTCAAGCCACCTTACTCGCGATGAGATCGCCCATCTCCACGGTGCCCACTTTCTTCATCCCCTCGCTCATTATGTCGTAGGTCCGGTAGCCATCCTCCAAAACGCTGCTGACAGCCATCTCAACGACATCCGCCTCCGCCACCAGCCCCGAGGAATAGCGCAGCATCATGGCGCAGCTAAGTATGGTCGCAATAGGATTGGCCATGTTCTGCCCCGCGCGGCGGGGCGAGCTGCCGTGAATCGGCTCATAGAGCCCAAAAGTTATGCTGCCCTCCCGCGGTATCCCGGCAATGCTGGCCGAGGGCAGCATCCCCAGCGACCCTGCCAGCATCGAGGCTTCATCGGTAAGAATGTCGCCAAACGTATTCTCAGTCACAATAACATCGAACTCTGAGGGGCGCTGGATGAGGCGCATGGCACAGGCATCCACCAGTTGGTGCTCAAGCTCGACATCTGGATATTCAGACGACAACTCTATGGCAATCTGGCGCCACAGCCTCGATGACTCCAGCACGTTAGCCTTATCGACCGAGGTGAGTTTCCTTCGACGGCTGCGGGCGAGCTCAAAGCCAGCTCGGAGAATGCGCTCGATCTCTGTCTCGGAGTAGGCCATGCTGTCTACAGCGCGCCTGCCTCTCGAGGTTCGCCACTGCCGTTTTGGTTTGCCAAAGTAAAGCCCGCCGGTGAGCTCGCGCACCACCACCATGTCTACCCCTCGAAGCGCTTCGGGCTTTAGCGAGGTTGAGTCAACCAGCATAGGGAGTACCTTCACCGGACGCAGGTTGGCGAATAGCCCCAAGCCCTTGCGCAGGTCAAGGAGACCATCCTCAGGACGGACCCTGGCCAGAGGGTCATCCCACTTGGGACCGCCAACAGCTCCCAGGAGCACCGCATGACATCGCTTGCACATCTTCAGTGTCTCTTGAGTCAACGAGACGCCATGTTTGTCTATTGCCCCTCCCCCTATATCCCCATAGTGAAGGACGAACGCGTGGCCTGCTCTGCGGCCAACGGCCTGCAGAACCTTGACCGCTTCAGCCACCACCTCGGGGCCGATCCCGTCTCCAGGGAGAACGGCAAGCTCAAATTTCATAAGTGACTCCCTTTGTTTCAAGAATACGATTTGGTCCGCTCGTGGTGAGCCTGTCGAACCACCCTTCGACAAGCTCAGGGCGAACGGTATATGTCTCACAGATTATCACGATTTGTTGACATACAACCCCCCATGAGGGTCTGGTGCTATCCTGCGTTTGGTGTACTCGATCAGTCCCCCCGCCTCGATAAGCTCAAGCATGAAGTCAGGAAAAGGCTCCGCCCTGAAGGTAAGCCCCTTGGTTCTGTTCGCGATCTCACCCGTCGGGAGATCGACCTCGAGTACGTCTCCAGCCTCGGTGTTCTCAGCGGCCTCTTTGCATTCCAGAATGGGCAGCCCGATGTTCAGCGCGTTGCGGTAGAAGATACGGGCAAAGCTCTCGGCGATGACGCAGCCCACGCCCGCCGCCTTGATGGCGAGGGGAGCGTGCTCCCGCGACGACCCGCAGCCGAAGTTGGTGTCAGCAACTATGATGTCGCCGGGCTGCACCCTGCTGACGAAGTCGGCGTCAATGTCCTCCATGCAGTGCCGCGCCAGCTCATTGGGGTCGGACATGTTGAGATAGCGCGCAGGAATGATGACATCGGTATTGACATCAGCGCCGTATTTGTGGACTGTGCCTCGTAGTCTCAAAACCTGAACTCAGTTCTTTAATGCGTCCCGAAATCGTTGTACTTGCACTTTAGCTCGAGTGCTACATATATCTCGAAAAGCGCCTGTTTGGCCTGGTCATCGATCTCGACAGCACGAACCTCCATCTCGCGTATCCGTTTCTTGGCCTTATGGAATTCTCTCCTCGAACGCGAGTGCTTCTTGAATTCGGCCAGCTTGGTGTCTTGCGGGAGGCCGATTGCATCCTTCGCGAGACGGACAGCAAACGGCGCAATATTGTATCCTGAACTTTCTAGACAATGCTGCCGTAGCCGACGTGGGAGCCTATTAGAGCGACCCGCATACAGAGCCTCGGAGTTCTGGTAGAATACGTATACGCCTCGCTGGGGAACACTTGCCGCATTGCCTATCATTCGCGCCGGCTGCGACTCAAGTTCCCGCAGCAACCCCGGTAACTGTTCGACCAATTCGTTGAATCTCATTATTCTGCGCGCTCTATCGTCCTGTTGGGATGATCTCCTCCGGCCCCCCGATCCTCCCCAGGATGGCGCTGGCTGCGGCGACGGCAGGGTTAGACAGATAGACCTCCGACTCTGTGCTGCCCATCCTGCCCACGAAGTTGCGGTTGGTGGTGGAGAGGCAGCGCTCTCCCGCGGCGAGCACCCCCATATGGCCGCCAAGGCAGGGCCCGCAGGTGGGCGTGCTTACCGCTGCCCCTGACTCGATGAAGGCCTCAATGAGACCCCTGCGCAGCGCCTCGAGATAGACCTCCCTGGAGCCGGGAATGATAATGCAGCGCACCCTCTTGTTTACCTTCCTCCCTCGCAGGAGTTCGGCGGCGATGGTCAAATCCTCAAGGCGTCCATTGGTGCAACTACCTATGACCACCTGATCGATCTCGATCTCGCCCACCTGGCTTATCGGCCTGGTGTTGGAGGGCAGGTGGGGAAAGGCGACCTGTGGCTCGATCTTGGAGGCGTCATACTCAATAATTCGGGCGTACTGGGCACCGTCATCGGGCTCGTAGATGGTATAAGGGCGCTTCGCCCTGGGCTTTACATAATCCAAGGTCTTGTTATCAACACTGAAGATGCCTGCCTTGGCCCCGGCCTCAATGGCCATGTTGGCCATGGTGAAGCGGCTGTCCATCGAGAGAGAGGTGACTGCCTCGCCACAGAACTCCATGGCTGAGTAAATAGCGCCGTCGACACCGATATCGCCGATGGTGTACAGGATCAAGTCCTTGCCGCTCACCCATTTCCCAGGCTTTCCGTGATAGACGAACCTGATGGTCTGGGGAACCTTCATCCATATCTCGCCCGTAGCCATGGCGGAGGCTATGTCGGTGGAGCCCATGCCCGTGGCAAAAGCGCCCAAAGCTCCACAGGTGCAGGTATGAGAGTCAGCGCCGATGACTACATCTCCAGGAAGGACCAGCCCCTTCTCGGGGAGAACAACATGCTCGATGCCCGTCTCCCCAACCTCGAAGTAGACCAGACCCTGCTCCAGGGCGAACTCCCTCATCATCTTGGCCTGCTCAGCGGAGGGGATGTCCTTATTGGGCACAAAGTGGTCGGGGATCATCACCACCTTCTGAGGATCGAAAACCCTGTTGACGCCGATGCGCCGGAACTCCTTGATGGCGAGGGGAGCGGTGATGTCATTGGCCAAAATCAGGTCAACCCTGACGTTGATTAGCTCACCAGGGCTGACCCCTTTCTTGCCGCTGTGAGCAGCGAGTATTTTCTCAGCCAGCGTCAAGCAGACCTCCTCTCAGCCAGGTACTCCCTAAAAGGTATGGCCATAGCTACAGTTGCATATCAGGTTGTATTGCTATCGTACCACAACTAGTCTTGATAATCCATTTGCCCCAAGCCGCCGTAAAGCCAATCTTCAGCGTAAAAGCAGGTGCTCAACGAACGGAAGGGGTAGGAACCAGATGTCAGGGAGACATTACCTTTCATGGCCTTTCGGCTATCGAGTAGCCTGACCAGCAACCAGCGACGCTGAGCTAGCGACATTCAACGTTCGAAGCATGTACGGGCAGTCTACCTCGACGTCGGCATGGAGGCATTTCGTGGTTCGCCATCGTGTCGGTGATGGCCTCCCCAGGGTCTGCTTCGTCGTTCAAGCAGCCGCTAACGCTGGCCTTTCATATTGGCGAAGCACTCGTTGCAGTAGACAGGGCGGTCGCCCCGAGGCTGGAAGGGAACCTTGGCATCCTTGCCACAGGCATCACACACGATGTCGTAGTACTCCCGGCTTGCCCGGGATGAGTATCCCCTGCGCCTGGCAGCGCGACAATTGGGGCAACGGCCGGGCTCGTTGAGCAGCCCCCGCGATTGGAAGAACTCCTGCTCGCCTGCGGTGAAAGTGAACTCAGCACCGCACTCCCGGCAGGTCAAGGTCTTGTCCTCGAACACCATCATCGGCCTCCTAGTGCTTGGTCGCTATCCTGTCCTCCATGCTGTCTGCGGCTAGGAACCGTGTGATGAACCTGCCTTGGCTGGAACGGCATTGAATCCAGGGCATAGCGCATTTTTCGCACAGTATACTACGCATAACAGCAAAACGCAATAGTCAGTTTGTACTATAGACTACGTAGCTGTTCCTCGCTGGCGCTTTGTTCTTTGAGGCTGAATGTGCCATTACGCCTTTTCCATAGCGGCCAGGAGGCGATTGAGGGCGTTCATATAGGCCTTGGCGCTGGCAACAATGATGTCGGTGGCGGCGCCGCGCCCGGTGTAGATCTTGCCCCCGCTCTGTATCCTTATTGTCACCTCACCTATGGCGTCGATACCCTCGGTAACCGATTTAACGCTGAATTCGATAAGCTCGTTGGGCACCCCGACAAGGCGGTTAATCGCCTTGTAGATGGCATCCACTGGGCCTGCGCCTAGAGCAGCATCGGCGATAGCAGTGCCATCGGGGCCGACCAGCCTCACCGAGGCGGTGGGGACGCTGTGATCACCACACGATACCTGCACTTGCTCCAGGTGGTAAGTCTCAGAGACGGTGCGTAACTCCTCAGCCACCAACGCTTCCAGGTCTCGGTCAGTGATCTCTCTCTTCTTATCCGCTAGCTCCTTGAAGGCGGCGAAGGCACGGCTGAGTTCCTCATCAGTCAGGGCATAGCCCAGCTCCTGAAGACGGACCTTGAAGGCATGTCGTCCGCTGAGCTTGCCCAGAGTCAGCGTGCTGCCTGTCAGGCCGACATCCCTCGGGTCCATAATCTCATAGGTAGTCCTTTCCTTAAGGACGCCATCCTGGTGGATGCCCGATTCATGGCGAAAGGCATTAACGCCAACGATAGCCTTGTTGGGCTGCACATACATCCCAGTGATGTCACTAACTAGACGGCTGGCCTTATGGATTTGAGTGGTATCTATATCGGTCCTATAGTTGAAGAGGTCCTTGCGGGTACGCAACGCCATGACTATCTCCTCGAGGGAGGCGTTGCCTGCCCGCTCGCCAATACCATTGATAGTGCACTCGATCTGGCGCGCCCCGCAGTCGAGCGCAGCCAGACTGTTGGCTGCAGCCAGCCCCAGGTCATTGTGGCAGTGTACGCTGACAACAGCCTCATTTATGTTGGGTACATTCTTGAAGATGCCATCGAGCAGAGCACAGAACTCCCGCGGGATGGTATAGCCCACGGTATCGGGAATGTTTATTGTGGTAGCCCCGGCCTGGATGGCTGCCTCGATTATTTTGTACAGAAACACAGGGTCGGTGCGGGTAGCATCCATGGGTGAGAACTCTACGTCCTCAAGATACCCTTTAGCCCGGGCAACCATATCCCTGGACAGCTTCAGAATCTGGCTCCTGTTTTTCCTGAGTTGATGGGCCATGTGGACCTCTGAGCTGGAAAGGAAGACATGGATTCTGGGATGCCGGGCCTGCTTTACCGCTTCCCAGGCAGCATCCACTGCCTTTGGCTGGGCATATGCCAGGGCGCAGATGGTGGGACCGCGCACTTCCTGGGAGATGCGGCGCACTGCCTTGAGATCTCCGGGGGAGGCAATGGGGAAGCCAGCCTCGATGACGTCTACCTTCAGCTTCTCCAGTTGCCCGGCGATCTCCAGCTTCTCATCGATATTGAGCGCCGCCCCCGCCGACTGCTCGCCATCGCGCAGCGTGGTATCGAATATGATGACCTTTTCCAAGTTATTTCCCTCTTGTCGCCCTATCACTTCTTGAGCCAGGGCATCATATCCCTTAGCTTCTTGCCCACGACCTCGATCTGGTGGCTTTGCTCCATTTCCCTCAGCCTGTAGAAAGAGGGGCGTCCTGCCTGATTCTCCAGGATCCAGCGAGTGGCGAAGCTGCCATCCTGAATCTCGGCCAGAATCTGCTCCATCTCTTCCTTGGCATAATCATCGATAACCCGGGGGCCGGAGACATAGCCCCCATACTCGGCAGTATCGCTCACCGAGTAATTCATGTAGCTCAACCCTCCCTGGTAGAAAAGGTCGACGATGAGCTTCAGCTCATGCATGCACTCGAAGTAGGCGACCTCCGGCTGATAGCCAGCCTCGACCAGGGTTTCGAAGGCAGCCTTCACCAGACAGGACACGCCCCCGCAGAGCACGGTCTGCTCGCCGAAGAGGTCAGTCTCCGTCTCCTCAGCAAAGGTAGTGTCCAAGACCCCTGCTCTGGTGCAGCCGATCCCCTTGGCATAGGCCAGAGCGATCTTCTTTGCCCTGCCCGTGGCGTCTTGATGGACGGCAACAAGGGCTGGGGGGCCCGAACCCTCGGTGTAGGTCTGGCGCAGCATGTGGCCGGGGCACTTGGGCGCTACCATCGTAACATCGACGTCGGGAGGAGGGACAACCTGATTATAGTGGATGTTGAAGCCATGAGCGAACATCAGCATCTTTCCCTTGGTCATCCCCTTTTCCATCTGGCGATAGACCACAGGGTGCAGGTTGTCAGGCACAAGCAATGTCATGAGGTCCGCCTCCTTCGCTGTTTCCTCGGCGGTTCCGACCTTGAACCCTGCCTTCTTCGCCTCCTTCCACGGAGCGCTGCCCTTGGCCTCAGCCACAATAACGTTGCATCCGCTGTCCCTGAGGTTCAAGGCATGAGCATGACCTTGGCTGCCATAGCCAACTACACCAATGGTCTTGCCTGAAAGTAAACCCAGATCGGCGTCCTTATCGTAGTACATTTACCACCCCGTCTTTTCAATTTGTCTCGTTGGTCAACTTTAACCCTTCAAGAGCAAACACTCATCTGCTCTCGCACCCTAGACGCCCCCACCCCCTCCTCGCGGCAGGGCAATCCTGCCGGTACGCGCTAATTCCTTGATACCGAACTTCCTGAGGAGACTGTACAGGGAATCGACCTTCTCCTCATCACCTGTGACCTCTACGACCAGGGAATCAGCGGAGACATCGACGATGTTTGCTCGAAAGATATCAACAATCTGTATGATCTCGCTACGCGTGGCGGAGGTGGCATGGACCTTAATCAGCGCCAACTCCCGGGCAATGATGCGCCCCTGGGTGATGTCGGCCACCTTGACCACCTCGATCACTTTCTCTAGCTGCTTTCTCACCTGCTCCACAGCGGTGGTGGCTCCATCGACTACTATCGTCATCCGGGAGAGCCCAGCTAGCTCGGAATGACCCACGGCGATGCTCTCGATATTGAAGCCGCGTCTGCGGATCAGGCTTGCCACGCGATTCAAGACGCCTGGCTTATCTTCAACCAGGGCTACTAACGTATGCTTTGTCATGTCACACTGCCTTCTGGAGGTTCGTTAACCAAGAAATGTCACAGATTGCTCGTTTCCCGCGGTTTCACTTTGATCTTGACCTTTTTCCTTGGATCCTCGAGTATCTCTGCCAGAGTGGACCCTGGCGCCACCATGGGGTAGACATTCTCCTCTGGCTCTACCACGAAATCGATCAGAAACGGCCCTTTGTGCTTCATCGCCTTCTTGATAGCGGGCACCACCTGCGAGTTCTCGGTTACCCTTATGCCCGGCAGCCCATAGGCCTCAGCCACTCTAACGAAGTCAGGGCCACTTAGAGGGGTAGCTACATAGCGGCGTTCATAGAACAAGGCCTGCCATTGCCTCACCATGCCCAGGTAACCGTTATTGAGAATAGCGATCTTGACCGCAATGTTGTCCTGAACCGCCGTAGCCAGCTCTTGAATGGTCATCTGAAAGCCACCGTCGCCAGCGATAGCCCACACTGTCTCCTCTGGTCGCCCCACCTTAGCGCCTATCGCCGCTGGCAATTCGAATCCCATAGTCCCTAAGCCTCCAGAGGAGATCAGAGTATTGGGCTTCTGGTAGCAGAAGTGCTGTGCTGCCCACATCTGGTTCTGGCCCACGCCGGTAACAATGGTTGCATCCCCTTTGGTGACTTCACTGATCTTGCTCACCACGTATTGCGGCAGGATGTTCTCAGCTTCGTGAATGCTATGCAACGGGTGCTCCCGGTGCCACTCGTCAACCTGTTTCACCCAATCAACGTGCGTCTGGGCATCGAGTTGCTTGTTCAACGCACGTAACACTGTCTTCACGTCGCCGACGATGGGCAGAGTCACCCGCACGTTCTTTCCTATCTCCGCAGGATCGACATCGATGTGGATGATCTGGGCGTGGGGCGCAAAGCCGCTCACCCTGCCCGTTGCCCGGTCATCAAACCTCATCCCGATAGCGATGATCAGATCGGTAGCGTCCACCGCCAGATTGGCACAGGCTGTGCCGTGCATGCCCAGCATGCCCAAGCTGAGCATATGGTCCTCGGGGAAGCAACTTATTCCCAGTAGGGTGGTGATCACCGGAATTTGCGCCTTCTCCGCCAGCTCCTTAAGCTCCTCATATGCACCGGAGATGATAACTCCTCTTCCGGCAAGGATAACAGGTCGCTCGGATTCACTAATTAGCTTCGCTGCCCTCTTGATTTGGGCTGCATGCCCATGAACAGTCGGCTTATAGCCACGAAGCTCAACCTTCTCTGGGTAATGAAAGGCTGCCTCCTCGATGAATACATCGCGTGGGATGTCGAGGAGGACCGGCCCTGGCCGACCGGTTCTGGCGATGTGGAAAGCCTCTTTTATCGTAGTAGCTAGGTCATCTGCTTTGAGGAGGAGGTAGCTATGTTTGGTGATGGGCACAGTTATCCCGGTAATATCGATCTCCTGGAAAGCGTCTTTCCCGATAAACGGTCTCGCTACCTGCCCTGTTATGGCGACAATCGGTGAGGAATCGAGGTGGGCATTGGCGATTCCAGTCACCAGGTTGCAAGCGCCGGGGCCGGAAGTGGCCAGGCAGACCCCCACCTTGCCAGTAGCTCTGGCATAGCCATCCGCGGCGTGAGCGGCCCCCTGCTCGTGACGAACCAGGATATGCCGTAGCTGCGGGTATTGAGGCAAGACATCATACAGGGGAAGCAAAGCGCCGCCTGGGAAGCCAAAGATGACCTCCACCCCTTCCTTTACCAGGCTTTCACACAGTATTTGGGCACCATTTAGTTTCATTCTGGGCTCCTATCCGAACACCGCGCCGCTTGCCGCCGATGTCACCTTCTCTACATAGCGCTTGAGATACCCCGTCTTTATCTTGGGCTCGAATTCAGGCAGTTGCGAGAGCCTCTGGGCGATCTCGTCGTCACTGAGCTCCACATCAATCCTGTTGTTGGTGATATCAATCTTTATCTGATCCCCTTCCCTCAAAGCGGCAATAGGCCCCTTCTCCGCCGCCTCTGGGGAGACATGCCCAATGGCAGCACCCCTGGTGGCCCCGGAGAAGCGACCATCGGTAATTAGAGCCACCTCCCTGTCCAGCCCCATACCGGCTATCAGCGAGGTCGGGGTAAGCATCTCAGGCATGCCCGGACCACCCTTGGGCCCCTCATAACGAATGACCACCACGTCCCCCGATTTGACCGAACCCTTCATAATCTCACCGCTAGCTTCGTCCTCGGAATTGAAGATTCGTGCCGGCCCTTTGTGAACCATCATCTCGGGAATCACCGCAGCGCTCTTCACCACGGCCCCTTGGGGCGCTAGATTGCCGAAGAGGATGCTCAGCCCGCCTCTGGCCGAGTGAGGACTCGATATAGGCCGGATAACATCTCTGTCCTTTACCCGGGAGCCAGCGATATCCTGGCCGAGAGACTTGCCTGTGACCGTCTTCACCTCTAGATTCAACTGGTCAGCGATCTCACTCATCACCGCAGCTATCCCGCCAGCAAGGTCGAGGTCCTCCAAATGATAGTCACCTGAGGGCCTCAGCTTGGAGAGATGGGGAGTCCGCTGGCTTATCTCGTTTATAGTCTCGAGCGGGAAGTCAACGCCCGCCTCATGAGCCAGTGCCATAAGGTGCAGCACAGAGTTGGTGCTGCCGCCCAAAGCCATGTCCACGGCAAAGGCGTTGCAGATCGCATCCTTGGTGACGATGTCGCGGGGGCGGATATCCGCCTTCAGCAGTTCCATCACCTTCCTTCCTGCCTCCTTGGCCAGATGTATCCTGCGGGCATCGACAGCGGGAATAGTGCCGTTTCCCGAGAGCGCCATCCCCAGAGCCTCGCTCAGACAGTTCATGGTATTTGCAGTGAACATCCCAGAGCAACTGCCGCATCCAGGGCAGGCCGCCACCTCGAGCTCCTCAAGCTCCGACTGGCCCATCTCTCCTTTCGCTACCTTGCCCACAGCCTCGAAAACATCGTTGATATCCACACGTCTGTCGTTAGCCATGCGCCCCGCCAGCATCGGTCCTCCGCTGACAAAGATGGACGGTATGTTCAGCCTGGCTGCAGCCATCAGCATCCCG
>CAYVES010000038.1:0-18027 GCA_964449845.1 uncultured Dehalococcoidia bacterium | reverse complement strand
GAGAGATGAAATCTTAGGGCACGATTATAACAGCGTACCCAGGACGATACAATGGCTGGATGAAGTAACAGGTCAATAGCGAGAGGGATGTTGCTGCAGTTGATAGTGATTTGGGACGGAGAAAGGCAACCTGATTGTTGCCTTGAAGTTTCAAATACCAATGGTGTTCTGGGCCGCGGTATTTGGCGTAACACAAATATTTAGTTATTAATTAACATCAAAACGACCAGCAGTTTCAATGAAAAACGAAACCGCTGGTCCTACACGTTGTGCAAGCCGCCCAACATGATACTATATATTGTATGGAGCCAGCGGTCGGATTCGAACCGACGACCTGCGGTTTACGAAACCGCTGCTCTTCCACTGAGCTACGCTGGCTTTAGCTACGAAATTATACCCAATCGCGGTGTCAAAGTCTAGTTTTGCTAACATTCTGCAAACATTTCTTCCAACCCTGTTCCATTCGGCGATTTGTGGCAGAAAAGGCCCCGAACGTCGGCTCACAGAGTCTTGGAGGTTCATAGTAAAAGGCGAGGGGAGCGCGAGGTTAGCACTGCCTTGATATGGACTGCTTGTGCTCCCACACATATGGCAGTAGAATATCGCAAGGAGTATGGCTTTGCCGTCTCCTCGTGAACAACTTCAGGGATGCTGCTGTGAGCGATTTTGTGGTTTTCATAGGTGTAGGGGCTTCTGTCCCATTTGGCATACCTGCCATGACCGACAGGGCTCAGGGCTTTGACGCGCGATTGGAGGCCGAGCATCCAACACATCTCAAGTTCTTTAGGTTTCCAGTTCCCATTGCCGACCTACGGTACCAGTTTGAATACTTCCCTGGAACAAACAGGGTCAAGTCACTTGAGCTCGTAGTAACCACTGCAGACGGTGTCAAGAGGGAGATCGGGGTTAGGCCGCTCAACAACACCTACCACCTCTTAACCGGGGGCTATCTTGGCGGCTACAAGGGTTGGCTTCACGGGAAGTGGATGGGGCCCTATGCTATCGACGGTGAGAAACTGGACCTCGCGGATCCAAGGGTGCTCGAAGATCTGGGCGGCGGAGTAGATGATACTCTATGTGAGTTCAAATGCGGCAACGATGTTGGCTACGGCATCCTGGAATCCTTTGTGATAGTGGCATAGACGATGCTTGAGAATATGCTTAACAAGTTCAGTCAGTTTACCCTGAGGGACTACCGACAGTGAACATCCTGGTCACCAACGACGACGGAGTCAACGCTCCAGGGTTGTGGGCGCTCGCCGAGGAACTCAAGCGGGTGGCGGAGGTCCTCGTAGTCGCCCCCGATCGCGAGCAAACAGGAGTCGGTACGTCAATGACACTACACCAGCCGCTGAGGGTGAAGGCGGTCAAATCCGCCATTGGTGGCGTTGAGGCCTATTCGGTAGAGGGGACCCCTGTGGACAGCGTCATTGTCGGGACACGGATACTATGGGAGGATAAGGTCGACATGGTCGTCTCGGGTATTAATGAGGGGCCAAACCTGGGCAGGGACGTGCTGGTCTCGGGAACCGTGGGAGCCGCGCTCCAGGCGCATAACTGCGGGTTACCAGCGCTAGCCTTGTCCGTTGCTGCGATCGAGGACATCCACTTCGAAGTCGCCGCCGGGCTCGCGGCTCTCCTAGCCCGGCAGGTTGCAGCGGGCAGACTGCCACGGAGCAAGCTGCTCAACGTCAACTTGCCCAATCTGCCCCTAGCTGAGATAGAGGGGATCGACATTACAAAGCTCGGCGATAGCGGCTACACGCAGGGCTTCGCTGTGAACAAGGTGGTCGGCAGCTACGATACCAGAAGGACGTACTGCTATATCATCCCGGGGGCAACCGAGTTGAAGGAAGAGCGAGGAACAGACATCTGGGCCGTCGGGCAGAACAGAATCTCCATCACTCCTATTCACAATAGACTGACCAGTTACGAAGAGCCCGAGTCATTACCAGGTATCTGCTCTTGGTTGTCCAAACAACTGTCATCTGGCAGCTTGCCCGTTTCAGATCATTTGACTGACTGACATGGCACACGGGTAAGCCTTTCCATCATTCAAACGCGCTCATAACACTAGGGTAGGTACTGCGCACCCCAACGCCCCAGCCATCTACATAGGTTCCTCTTTATTTACAGTCGTTGAAGCTGAGACTCAGCTTCGAGTCCCGGTTGCTCTGTTTCTCCAATGGTAACAATGCCGCTATTGCACAAAGAATGCTATCTGTAGCATAATTGCGGCGGGGTTGGGGCAAATGGCCAAATACATAATCGCGCATGATGTTGGGACAAGCGCGAACAAAGCGGTTTTGGTAGACGTCGATGGTCAGATCCATGGCAAGTGCTCCGAGCATTACGCCGTCCGCTATCCAAAGTCAGACTGGGCTGAACAAGACCCTGAGGATTGGTGGAATGCAGTAAAGACTACTACGAAGCTTCTTATGGAGCAGACAGGAGTGTCACCCAACGAAGTGTTGTGTTTGACGTTCAGTGGACAGATGCTCGGCATAGTTCCGATGGATTCAGAGGGAAAACATCTCAGGCCCGCGATAATCTGGCTTGATAACAGGGCTTGCAAGCAGGCGCAGAGCTTGATGAGGAAGTTCGGTCACGCCCGTATCTTTGCGCTTCTTGCCGGCACCACCTTATGTGGAAAAGACTGTGTACCGAAGCTACTTTGGCTTAAATCGGAAGAACCCGACATATACCGCAAGATGAAATACTTTCTCGATGTCAATGGTTATCTCATTTATCGCACGACAGGCAACATAGCTATGGAATGGACAGGCGCTTCTGTATTTGGAATTGACCTCAAAAAGAAAACATGGCTCAAGGGCCTCTTTCGCTATGTTGGGCTTGATCCAGAGAAAACGCCGCCACTTGTACGGTCCATTGATCAGGTCGGAGTGCTGTCAAGAGAGGCATCCGGTGAGCTTGGGCTTCTCCAAGGCACGCCGGTCATGGCTGGTGCAGGAGATGCTGCTTGTGCAGCTGTCGGGTCCGGAGCTGTATGTGAAGGCGACGGGCATGTCTACCTCGGCACCTCGGGTTGGGTGGGTGTGGTAACCAAGCGTACGCCCCGGGGCAAACATGGAGCAGCAACAATCCATTCAGCAGACCCGAATAAGGCGTTTCTGATTGCTGAAACAGAGACTGCTGGTGCCTGCCTACAATGGATGGCTGATGAGCTATATGGGGCAGAGAAAATGGATCCACAGATATCTAACATCTATGCTATGATGGACGAGAAAGTCAGCGAAGTCCCACCGGGCTCTGGCTATTTAATTTTCACCCCATGGATGTATGGGGAGAGGGCTCCAATAGCTGATTGCAACATTCGCTCCGGTTTTCTCAACCTAAGCGCCGACCACACCCGTGAGCACCTGCTGCGTGCTGTCTACGAGGGTGTAGCTTACAACATAAGATGGATTGTTGAAATCGTAGACAAGCACTTCAAATTCCCTCTGCCGACACTTCGCGTCATCGGTGGAGTGGCAAGGAGCGAACCTTGGATGCAGATTCTATCCGATGTAGCATGCAGGAGGGTTGAAACCGTTCGCCACCCTCAAGAAGCCGGTGCTGTTGGAGCTGCACTTATTGCAGCGATCGGGCTAGGGATATATCCCAGCTTCGAGGCGCTGAAAGATGTTGTCAAAGTGGACAAGGCCTTTGAGCCACAGGAGGAGAATCGCCAGGTTTACGATTCGCTTTTCAATTCATATAAACAGGCATACAAGAGCCTGCGAGGCTTCTACAAACGACTAAATGAGAAGAGAGCCAAAGAAGCACGTTTGTGTGAGGAGGTGTCCAAATGAATACTGAGGAGATCTTGGGGCTCCCTATGGCACTGCCGGACGGTGTAGATTACGACGAATACATTATAGCTACCTACCTTGCTTCTTTCCCGGCAGAGGTTCCTATACCCTTGCTGTCCATGGCATTAGCGGTTGAGCAGAGCACTGGCACATGGGTACCTGTTCCGGGCGAGACTGCGGAGGTCCGCCGCCATCATGTTGCCAAGGTGCTGGGTGTGTACGAGGTTCCGGACTTTGAGTTTGAGGTACCTTCGTCGGTGCAAACCAGAAACTGGTTCATCCAAGTGGCCTATCCCGAGGTCAACATCGGGGCGCAGATACCTATGCTACTGACATCCGTAGTAGGCAACATCTCGATGGGCGGGAATATAAAGCTGCTGGACGTCCGCCTTCCCGAGAAGTATGTTGCTGGTTTCAAGGGCCCCAAATTCGGCATAGATGGCGTCAGACAAATCCTGGGGGTTCCTAAGCGACCTCTCTTGAACAACATGATAAAGCCGTGCACAGGTTACCCCCTGGAACTCGGGGCTGCCCTGTTCAGGGATGCTGCCCTGGGTGGATGCGACATTGTCAAGGATGATGAACTGATAGCCGATGCCTCGTTCAATTCTGTAGAAGGCCGTGTCAAACGTTATATGGAGATCGAGAAGCAAGTTTATGAGGAGACAGGTGAACGCACTCTTTACACCGTCAACATAACTGACTCAGTGCCGAAGGTCTTCGAGAACGCCAGGCGCGCTGTTGACCTTGGATGCAATGCGCTAATGGTGAACTATCTCGCTGTTGGGCTGCCGGTTATGCAGGCTCTGGCAGAGGATCCCAGTATAAACGTACCAATTCTTGCCCATATGGACGTAGCCGGGGCAATGTACATGTCGCCTTTGCACGGTATAAGTTCTCACATTGTGCTGGGGAAACTGCCGCGACTCGCCGGTGCAGACGTGGTTGTTATACCCGCACCATACGGCAAAGCCCCGGTAATCCCTGACAAGTTCCGAAATGTCGCCAAGAACCTGACGTTTCCTCTATACCATCTTAAACCGACCTTCCCTATGCCGTCTGGTGGCATTACACAGTCTATGGTACCCAAAGCAGTTGCAGATCTGGGCACTGATATCGTGATAGGTTCGGGAGGCGGCATTCATGCCCATCCACAAGGTCCAGTCGCTGGCGGGAAAGCGTTCCGCCAGGCTATTGATGCAGTGATGCAGGGAATATCACTGGAAGAGTGTGCAAAAGATCACCCAGAATTGGATGTAGTGCTGAAACAATGGGCTGATCCATTTGGCAAAGGCGTTTAAGCATAGGCTGAAAGGGAGGGCAGGATGTCCAAAGTTACTGTTCTGGGAGGATGTGGGGTTGTGGGGAGCATTGCAACTGAAACGCTTATTTCGAGTGGTGTATTTACCGAAGTCGTGATCGCCGACATCGAGATCGCGCAGGCGAAGAGGGTAGTAGAGGGATTGGGCGCAGGCAATGCTTCGGCTGTTGAATTAAATGCAGAAAGCTCACAGAGTATAAGAAACGCTATCGAAGGCTCATCGCTAGTTCTTAACTGTGTCGGGCCTTTCTATAAGTACGGTCCCATTGTATTGAGGGCAGTTATTGATTCCAGAATCAACTACGTTGATGTATGCGATGACCTTGATGCCACCGAGAAGCTTCTCGACATGGACGAAGATGCCAAGAAGGCTGGAATTTCTGCATTAATCGGAATGGGCAGTTCTCCAGGCGTGGCCAATGTGTTGGTTAGATTCTGCGCTGAGTCTATGCTTGATCAGGTTGACGCGGTTGACATATATCATGCCCATGGTGGAGAAAAGGTTGAAGGGCCGGCGGTTGTGAAGCATAGGATCCACTCTATGAAAATGGACATACCAATGTTCCTTGACGGCGAATTTACGACTGTGAGAATCTTTGAGGAAAGTGGTGAAGCACTGGAGGAGGAAGTCGAGTTTAAAGACGTGGGTCGATACAGCGTCTATGCCTATCCACATCCAGAGACAATAACGTTGCCAAAGTATCTGAAGAACGTGAAGAGGGTAACAAATCTGGGACTTGTGCTGCCGCCTGCATACGCGGAACTGATAAAAGGAATGGTCAGGTTGGGCGTCACAGATGAAGAGCCGATTGAGGTTCAGAGCCAGAAAACAATCCCCCTTGAATTCGCAGTAGCATTCATTCTCTCACGGAGGCAGGAATTGATGAGAGAAGCCAGGCTCAGCGAACCTATGGGCTGCCTGAAGATAGTCGTGACAGGCTTTAAGAGTGGAGAAAAGAACACCTACGTTTTTTCTATGTCATCGAGAGGACAGGGGATGGGGGAAGGTACCGGCATTCCTGCTGCTCTTGGAGCGATTCTTATGGCTACGGGAAAAGTAAATGCAATAGGAGTCAATCCGCCTGAGATATGCGTTAATCCCATGGATCTGCTGGAGCTTGCCCGAACCAAAGTAAGCTTGGGCGAACGGAAAGGTTTCCCTATAACAATCGAGCATATTGACAAGGACGGGAATTCGCAAACAGTAGGCCTGTTTGGCTAGTGATTGAGGGTCTATTTATCACGATATGCAATAGGGGCACTACTCGGTTGTGGTTCGTGACAGGGGCTTCACGCTTTATTGGGTGGAATAACGGTTTGTCTAAGGAAAGGATCGCCAGACTACTTGCCCATTGGTCCCCGTGCTAGCTTCAGTCGCATGTGTACAGGCGGCCCTTTTTTGTAGGGGATTTACGCACCCAGCAGCATATTCATGAAAAAGGGACCTTTGATAAACTGGACAACTAGATGATAACTTGTTATTGAGTTAAACAATAAATTCAGCTAGACCACGTGGGAGAGGTGCTCTCATCGAAATACTATCTCTTGTTACATGAATACCTACACCAGCTCCCCTAATTATATTACCCGAGAAGACACTAGATCCAATTCGAGTCTGAGATTCTCCAATTTCGCAATCTGGAAGACCTAGCTGTGAACTACTCAATGTCCGTGTTCCTGGATTATAGCTGTATATCAACTCCCCATCACCCAATATATCAAAACCATCATTAGTCGGTACAAATTCCATTCCAGGCGCCGGCTTATCCCCAAGAACCTCTATTTTTGCCCGGTCACCAGCCAAATCGATTATCGAAATACGCCCCTTCCTATCTTGGACAATAGCGCGAGTCCCCCATAGCAATGGGATTTCAACATCTATGAATGACTGACTTCCCATACTAAGATTCATGATTATCCTCCCAATACCTCTCTCAAGGCACTACGACGTTCATCCAAGTCGTCGATCTCAACCGGTATCTCTTTATTAATCTCTATTTCTACATGCTTTTCCTGCCATGGCGTATTGTCAACAGAAACATCTGATAGTATCACCACTTTTAACATACCTGGAGGAGTCACTACTTGAACAGTCGCCATGATCACCTTACGGTCTAACCCCTTTGCTTTAATAATGCAATTCGCGAAGAACCAACCCTGAATACCCTGCATGAATTCTGGTTTTTCAACGCTTATCAGTGAAAGTGGGCTAGCAAACGGTAATCCTCCTTTCACCAAATCATCATAGGCAATAGCTAAAAGTTGCTGGATAGCTAAACCAGCCGGGGAAAGTACCTCAAAGTACTCAAGTGCCTCTTCAACACTCCTAACTCTAGCGAGTCCAACTTGGCTTGCTTCATATTCACCTCGTTGATTTGTGTGTACTTTATCCCCACTAATCAGTAGAGCCTCGCCATCCTCCGAGGCCAAACGTAGCGCCACAAGCCATATGACTAGATCTCGCATCTCACCTGAGTCACCTCCTGGTGGATGAGGGCACTCGTGCAAGCATGCTCGCCTATGGGCCTCTTTTAGCTCTTCAGCTGTCGGTTCGCATACTAATGTTTCTGCTCCTGCACTTTCAATGAGTTTAATTAAGTCTGGTTGTTCAATTAATTCGGAGGGGTCTAATCGGGTGTATTGTATACCGAACTTATTTAGTAATAAGTATGCTTTTTCCAACTGCTTTATTCCATTATTGCGTAGCTCGGATTGCTTCCTTGTAAACTCTAGCAGCGTTGTAAGCGGAATTACGATGACATGATCTTTGCTTGCGCACGTCTGTATAAATCCCCTGAGGTGACCAGGAAGCTCATTCGTAACTAGTCGTTGACAGTGTAATATACTGGAATCGAGAATAACCTTCATCTGTTCATCCTAACCCACATTTATACTAAGAGGCGTCTATGTTAATGAACTTTGCAATATTTTACAAGCTCATTGTAAGACATGGAAAATTTTTCCTTTTTTCGATCACGTCTGTAATTAGTGTCCAGCTTCACATAGAAAAAGGTCCGCACATTTACACATGTGGACCTTAGCTCTATCAGTTTAACCTGTTTACTTCTCAAGTGTCTAATTTGCGTACATGAATGCCCATGAGTATAGCCCGTTCTTCTTCAAAAGATACATCCTTTGCTAACATTTTTGCTAACGAACTGTTAACCACCATGAAAAACCACGAGTTACTGATCGGTATAATTCAAAGCTAAATTGCATATGAATAGGTACTCTGGTTTGCCCATCTACATTCTCAGGGACAATTCTCTTGTATCTTCTGATCAGGGTGTCGTGCCAGAGATAGCAGCCCCGACCCCATCGGGGTCGCTGATTTAAACTGCTTATTGACATTCAGGTAGCTGATGCTCTATTCGTTGAAGCTGTTGTTATATTTATTAAGCTTGTTAAAGAGGCTGAGTTTCCCATAAGGGCGCTCAGCCTCAGTGCCTCTGCTCCAAAATCACTCGTTTTTCCAACGCTTCTTTGCCTGACAAGGCTGCCCTAGGCTGTCTTGCTCCTCAGTTGACAAATGCCCATGGCAGTGGTATAAGACGCGCACGAGGTTCTATCAGAATACTGCTCAAACTCTCGGGTTTCGCTTTGCTGACGCTGAGGGGCAGGCCCGGATAACAGGCATGGGCCAGTTGCGGTGAATACCGCACCCTCACCGGCGGCGGTATGGCGTTTAGTGATATAGGTTGGCCTCCCTGAGCAGACCCAAATTGGACTGTGATGGGTGTGCTCCAGGGCAAACCAAAGTACTGCTTGGGCGTGAGGAATTTGGTGAGCGACCAGGTGCCATCCAGGCCACGGGCTATGTGCGGAGGTGACATGTATGGCTAAAGAAAGAGGGACGGCCAGCAGAATCCGAGGCTTGGACGTAGTCCTGCAGGAACTAGTGGATGGCATGGAAGATGAGATTATGGTCATCGATAGTGAGTACCGAGTCAAGTTCGCTAATTCAGCGGTGCGGGACAGATTCCAGAAGGGAGCTGAGTCACCCATCGGCAGATTCTGCTACGAGGTCTTCCATGATAGGGATACGCCTTGCAGTGCACCTCTATGGGACTGTCCGCTGAGGGAAGTGCTGCGAAAGGGCAGCGCGACAACAGTCATTCATTCTCATCACATCCCCGGAGCCGATAGGTATCTCAAGGTCACCGCATATCCCCTGCGGGATCGCGATGGCGACACCAAGTTCGTAGTCGAGATGAGGAGAGACGTTTCCGCAGAGAGGGAGTTGGAGACCCAGATCCTGAGGCGACATCACCAGCTTCTGGCATTAAGTCGCATTTCAAGTGCGGTGAGTGGCCTGTGGGATTTGGATGCCATCCTAAAGGTTGCTTTAGATAATGTACTGGAGATCGTTAACGGCGCCATCGGAGGGGTTCTCCTCTCGGATGAACGGACTGAAACGCTATACTATCGTGTCCAGCGTGGCTTGTCCGCCAAATATGCCGAGGAGATGCGGATGAGCCTCGGCGAGGGGATAGCAGGAAGGGTAGCCCAAACCGGTGAGCCTGTGCTGCTGGAGGACATCTCCAAAAGTCCGGAGGTTGCTCACCCTGATTTGGTAAGCGCAGAGGGTCTTAAGGGGTTCGTCAGCATTCCTCTGAAGGCAAAGGACAAGACCGTAGGTGTGATGAACATCGCCAGCCAGGTGGCGGGGCGGTTTGCAGCGGACGATGTCTCCCTGCTCAATTCCATTGGCGACTATCTCGGCACGGCAATTGAGCAGGCAAAGCTGTATGAAGGGGTGAGAATGGGTAGGGAGAGGTATCAGAGACTACTTCAGCACGCCCTTACCGCGCAGGAGGAGGAGCGAAAAAGAATCGCCCAAGAGTTGCACGACGAAACCAGCCAAGCGCTTACCAGCTTGACCCTCAACCTGCAAGCCATTATTGGAACGGCGGAAATGAAAGGCATTGGAGATGCTGAGTTCATGGATAAGCTCAGGACGACGCACTCCAACGCGATTCGTGCCGGCGATGAGATAGTAAACCTGATGAAGGAATTTTGATTTACCTTGTTGGATGAGCTTGGACTGCCTGCTGCAATCCATCGGTATGCTAAGGATACCCTTCGAGCTCAAGGCATTAATATATCTGCTGATTTCAGAGGCGCTGATAAGCGCTTCCGGCCGGAGTTCGAAGTAACGCTTTTCCGCATCGCCCAGAGCGCATTAGGCAACATCTTGGAGCACTCAGAAGCCAAGAACGCCTCTATCAAGCTAGAGTGCAACGCCAGGGAGTGCCTGTTACACATCAAGGATGATGGCAAAGGCTTCGATGTCGACAAACTTACACGGGTGGACCCCAGCGGCCGGGGTACAGGCCTATTCACTATGAAGGAGAGAGCAAAGTTGGTGGGTGGTAGCTGTCGTGTTGAGTCCCGGCCGGGTCAGGGGACCAAGGTTAGGGTCAAAATTCCAGTGGCCAGGGATGTGGCAGATGAAGAAGATAAAGGTGCTGGTGGTCGATGATCACACCCTCGTGCGAGATGGGATCCGTGCCCTGCTATCGCTAGCTGCCGACATAGAAGTGGTCGGCGAGGCATCAGACGGAAAAGAAGCCCTGCAGAAGGTAAGACGGCTTGCGCCGGACGTGGTGCTAATGGACCTGGCAATGCCTATTATGGGCGGACTGGAAGCCACGCGCAGAATACGAAGGGAATTCACGGGAACTAAGGTGCTGGCACTGACCCAGTATGATGATAGCGAATATGTCATCCCAATTATCGAAGCAGGGGCCCGCGGCTTCGTTACCAAAAGGGCTGCATTCTCAGAGCTTGCTTCAGCTATTCAGGCTGTCCACGATGGGAGTTGCTTTCTAACCCCCTCAGCGGCAGCGGCTCTTGTTGAGGAGTATCAGCAGAAGCCGACTGAAAAAGGGGAAAAAGACCCTTACCAGCAGTTGACTGATAGGGAAAGGGAAGTGCTTAAGCTGGTTGTCGAGGGACATACTGCTCGGGAAATAGCGGATATGCTGGTCGTCAGCCCTAAGACCGTGGAGTGGTACAAGACCAGCCTAATGAACAAGCTGAGCATCCACAATCGTGCCGACCTCATCAAGTATGCCATACGCAAAGGGATCATAGCCCTCTAATGGCATAAGCGGAAGTCTCCTCATCCATCTTCTGAAAGGCCCCTCTGACTAGGGCTTTCCTGGTCTGCAAATAGGGGTTACCCCGGTAAGAATTCCAAACAGAAAGCCTTGGCATATCTAGGGAATTTCCTATTGCTCGCCGCCAGAACCAGGAACTACACTGGTAGAAGTTAGATTATTCCTAATAGAAAGGGGTCTGATGTATTCATCTGTGACTGATGACACTCAGAACCATCGAGACAGGCAAGCGAAGAAACTCTCTGCCGACCGCAGTCTTATGCCGCCCTGCCAGGCTGCCTGTCCCTTGTACATGGATATCAGAGAATATGTTGATCTGACTGCCCAGGGAAGAATCATGGAAGCACTTCAGGTGATAAGAAATGGCAACCCCTTCCCCTCTATTTGTGCCTATGTCTGTACTCATCCCTGCGAGGACGCTTGTAGGCGTTGTCAGGTAGATAAACCTATTGCTATTAGGGCCTTGAAGAGATTCGCGGTGGAGTTTGGTGGTGACAGGATGGTCCAATGTGAAGCTGAGACAACTCATGGTGAAAAGGTTGCCATCGTAGGCTCCGGTCCAGCGGGGTTGGCTTGCGCCTACTATTTAAGGAAGCTTGGCTACCCGGTGACTGTGTTCGAGGCTCACTCAGAGGTGGGAGGTATGCTCCGAGTGGGTATTCCTCAGTACCGCCTTCCCCGAGAGGTACTCGACACTGAAGTTCAGAGACTGACCCAAATGGGTGTCGAAATCAGGACCAATACCAGGGTGGTATCCCTAGACCTGCTATTTGATATGGGCTACAAAGCTGTCTTTGTGACCATTGGTGCTCATCAAGGCCTTAGAATGGGGATAGAAGGAGAGGAGAGCCCAGGAGTGATAGATGGGGCTACTTTTCTGAGGGAGGTGAACCTCGGCCTCAAGCCATCTCTGGGGAGAAAGGTCGCTGTGGTAGGAGGAGGGAACGTAGCTGTCGATGCCGCGCGCACTGCGCTTCGACTGGGCGTACCCAATGTAGAGATCCTCTACCGGCGTAGCCGGGCGGAAATGCCAGCGAGTGATGTAGAGGTGGAGCAAGCCTTGGAGGAGGGGATAGACATCCGGTTTCTGGAGGCACCGACCAGGATCAGAAGGGAGAATGGCCTCTTGAGCGTAACTTGTGTCAGGATGGAGCTTGGTGAACCAGATGCCAGGGGCAGGCGTCAGCCCGTGCCGATCAAAGGTAGTGAGTTCAGCAAGGAGTTCGATACCCTGATCATGGCTATTGGGCAGGCACCTCAGACACCAGGCGGTTTCGGCGTTCGCACGGGCAGGGGTAGTACTATTCAGGCTGATCCCATTACACTCACTACTAATAGAGCAGGGGTCTTTGCCGGAGGGGATGCTGTCAGCGGGCCGGCAACCGTGGTCGAGGCGCTGGCGGCTGGCGGACTGGCAGCTTCCCGTATTGATGATTACCTCCAGCGCAGATATCCGCTAGCGGACAAAGAGGTGAAGGAACGCCTCTCAGGTGACCTGCTCCCTGAGACAATAGAAATGATACGGAAAACTGGCCGACTTGAGCTGCCAACCCTTTCCCCTGAAGCAAGGACCAAGGACTTCAAGCCAGTGGAACTTGGCTATAGCTGGGAAGCTGCTATCAACGAGGCGAGAAGGTGTCTTCGATGTGGTATGGGCGCAGAGATCCTTTTCCAGGATAAGTGTGCCACTTGCCTTACCTGCCTCAGGGTCTGTCCATATCACGTGCCTCACCTTGATGAGGGTGGCACAATCCAGATACCAGATGATCAGTGTCAAGCCTGTGGTGTGTGCGTCGCTGCCTGCCCGGCTAAGGCGATAGTTTTGCGCAAGCCTTATGACCGACGCCACATAACTGAAGAGCTAGACCATGCTCTGAAATCCGCGGCACAATCTAATCTCAAGCCTTTCATTATTGGCTTCTGTTGTCAGTATGGGCTCTTTGGCACTGGTGCTCTCGCAGGCCTTTGGAGAGGAGCCAAGGCAAGCATCTGGATAGTGCCTGTCCTCTGTACAGCCAAGGTAGAGGCCGATCACATGTTGCGTGCCTTCGAGATGGGCGCTGAGGGAGTTTTCATCGCCGGTTGTGGAGAGCAGTGCGCCCGGGAAGACACCGACTTCTGGGTTCGACAGCGCGTTGAAAAGGCCAGAAAAACATTGGCGCAGATCGGTCTTGAGCCGGAGCGCCTGCAGGCTTTCGTCTCAACTACCAACGGTGGAGACCCCGCCGAGGAGCTCGACAGGTTTGCTGAGCGAATGGGCAACCTCTACCTGGCTTCGATAATAATGCAGGAGGTGAGAAGTTGATAGTTGCGGAGCAGAAGAGCCTGGAAGAAATCAGGCGAATGATTGACCCCTACGGGAGGGTGTTGATCCTCGGCTGCGGTACCTGTATGACTGTCTGTGATGCTGGCGGCGAACGTGAAGTCTCCTTTCTTCACAACGCATTGCGGGTCGCCCAGGCAAGAAGCGGGAATGGCACTCACACCTTCTTGGAATACACTTTGAAAAGGCAGTGTGATCCCGAGTTCCTGGATATGCTCACCGATAGAGTCGAGGACGTGGATGCCATCCTTTCCCTTGGTTGTGGCATTGGCGTGCAGGCTGTAGCCGAACGTTTTTCAGATCTGCCGGTGCTGCCCGGCGTTAATACCTCATTTATGGGTATGCCCAAGGAATGGGGAATCTGGGATGAGCGCTGCGTTGCCTGCGGCGATTGTAGATTGGGGGAGACCGCCGGCATCTGCCCCATCACGAGGTGCACAAAAGGAATACTCAATGGGCCCTGTGCTGGTACCAAAAACGGCAAGTGCGAGGCAAATAAGGACATGGATTGCGCCTGGGTTCTAATCTACAAGCGCCTGGAGAGATTGGGGCAACTGGAGAACATGCGCCGATACTACCCTCCGAGGAACTTCCGGCCGATTCCCAGGCCAAGAAGGATCGTGACCAGGGCAACTCTCGATGTAGGGGGAGAAAATGAGTAACTCTTTATTTGAGGAGAAACTCGGCTCAGATGAGTTCCTGGTAACAACAGAGATCGGGCCTCCTAAGGGTACGGATACCTCGGAGATGCTCCATCACATAGCTTTGCTCAAGGACAGGGTTGATGCCATCAACGTTACCGATGGTCAAAGCTCAGTAATGCGTTTTGCGTCGCTAGGGGGCTGTCTACTGGTGAAGGAATACGGCGGTGAGCCTATCCTTCAGGTGACCTGCCGTGACCGCAACCGCCTGGCGATTCAAGCAGACCTTCTTGTGGCATACTCCCGGGGCATTGGCAATGTGCTCTGCCTTACCGGTGATTCTATCGATGTGGGGGACCATAAGGAAGCAAAGCCCGTCTTCGACCTGGATTCTGTGCAGTTGCTCAGGATGATCAGGACGATGGAATCGGGGACGGACGTAGGGGGGAACGAGCTCAAAGGTGCACCCAAATTCTGTATCGGTGCCTCGGTCCATCCAGAGGCAGATTTCATCGAACCGCAACTTCTCAAGTTTGACAAGAAGGTCGCTGCCGGGGCACAGTTTTTCCAAACCCAGGGCATTTTTGACCTGGGAAGCCTTCGCAGGTTCATGCAGTATGCCTCCCAGTTCGATGTCAAAATCCTGGCTGGCATCATAGTGCTCGCCTCAGCAAGGATGGCTCGCTATATGAACGATAATGTTCCCGGAATAATTGTTTCCCAGCCCGTTATCGATGAGCTTGCTACCGCGGAGAAGGGGAAAGGGCTCCAGAAGGGAATCGAGATTGCCGCAGGGTTGATAAGGACGATAAGGGAGGAAAAGCTATGTCACGGCGTCCATGTTATGGCAGTAGGCAACGAAGGGGTTGTGCCTGATATCTTGGAGGCGGCTGGATTGGTCGATGTGCACGTGTAAGGTAGCGCTTAGCTGAGGCGCAGCCGGAGTTGGGCAGGCTAACCAAATCTAAATGGAGGTGAGAGAAAATGGGGAAGAAGCAGAAAAAGGAGAAAGTCTTGGTCATAGACGACGAGCTTGATTTTGCGGAGGCTTGCCGCATGACCTTGGAAGGCAAAGCCTACCAAGTCATGACTGCCTCCAGCAAGGCACAGGCTCAGGAGATGGTGAGATTGGGGCCCGACGCCATTGTTCTGGGGACGTTAACTCCAGCCGGGCAGGCATTCTCCGTGCATCAGTGGCTGAAGCAGCATCTCCACTATAAAGACATACCGCTCATGGTGATCGATGCGGGGTATGAGGAACGATCTACCAAGGGATGGAGAAGGTTTGAGGGGATGCAATTGGAGTCAGACGACTATGTAACCAAGCCTATTGAGCCGTCTTCACTGGTGCCCAGAATTCAAAGCCTGCTGGAGCAGGCGACCAGAATGATAAGAGTGCTGGTAGCGGATGATCATACTATGGTCAGGGAAGGAATAAGTGGGGTTCTGGCGTTGCATAAGGACATTAGTGTTGTAGGGGAGGCAGTTAACGGGCAAGATGCGCTTGAGAAGGCGCTAAGGCTGTTGCCGAACGTGGCGTTGGTGGACATAGTCATGCCTGTGATGAGCGGGCTTGAAGCGACAAAGCGAATCTGCCAGGAATGCCCTCAGATAAAGGTCTTGATTCTGACACAGTATGACGAGGATGAAAACATGGTTGCTGCCAAGAATATGGGGGCTTGCGGATTTGTTCCTAAGCGGGCCGCTAGTTCGGAGCTCGTATCTGGCATAAGGAGTGTGTACGGAGGAAGCTACTTCCCTGCCTCTTTTGCCGAAATAGGGACCAACTAGAAAGAAGGCACGGGGCAGAACATCGTGCGTGGCAGGCTGGGGGCCGTTAGACGTCAGCCAGAATGGGACACCTGATGGGACAGCGCCAAAGGACACTTCTGATGCTTGCTCTGACTCCTTAAGCAATGACGTTAAGAAGCATTGCGTGGTATAGCCCTTAACGGTTTACCAAACCGCTGCTCTGCCACTGACCTACGCTGGCCCAAAGCTGTGATGTTAGTACAGCTATTATCGCTTCGTGTCTCTCCCGCTACCCTTCATTTTTGAGCTTGGATAGCCAATCCCTGAGCATAGCCTGGTTCCTCAGGATCTCTCTGGCTGTAGAATAGGGGTCGATCTCGCCTCTTCCTACTTTCTCCGAGAGCGCGGCCAGGTCCTGGTCTCTTACCATTAGCTTGGAAAGCCGCTCACTAACCCCCTGCTCGATTGCTCGAACCAGCTCCTTCTTCAGTTGCTCGTGGCGCTGCAGGGAGAGTTGCCCTGTGGACTCAAGGACGCTACGGTGCCTTTCAATCTCCTGGTAAAGCTCCTCGATACCTACATTGTTGATTGCCTGGGTGGTCAGAACTGGCACTTGCCACTGGGAGTCTTTCGGGCTCAGCGATAGCATTGCTTCAAGCTCACCGACCACCTGCTCCGCGCCCTGGCGGTCGGCCTTATTGACCACGAAGATATCGGCAATTTCCATCAGACCAGCCTTCATGGTCTGGATTGCATCTCCACCCCCAGGGAACAGCACTACTATGGTTGTGTCCGCAGCTTCTATGACATCTAGCTCAGTCTGTCCTACACCCACTGTCTCCAGCATGATGATATCTTTGCCGAAGGCATCTAGGAGCTTTGTCACCCTCCGTGTTGCGTGGGGGAGCCCCCCGAGGCTGCCCCTTGTTGCCATGCTGCGAATAAAAACCCCGCTATCAAGATAGTGCTGCTGCATCCGTATGCGGTCGCCAAGCACTGCTCCTCCAGAGAAGGGACTGGTAGGATCAGCTGCGATTATACCCACCGCTAGTCCCTTACCCCTGGCTATGGCGGTTAACCTGTCTACAAGGGTGCTTTTGCCGCTGCCAGGGGGACCGGTAACGCCGATGCAGTACGCCGTCCCTGTTCGGGAGCAGATCTCTTTCATTATCTGAGGCACTTCAGGAGCATCCCTTTCCGCCAAGGTAATAAGGTGTGAGAGGGACCGCTCGTCGCCGCCTAGCATCTTTTCAACTAATTCCATCTGCAAATCTCAATCTCAAACGCTATCGCTTTGGGGCTAAGTTTATAATATCATCCTTGGCCCCTTGAGCGCAATGGTATAAGCTGAGACCTCATTATGAGTGGCTTTGTGGGAGAAGCCTGTGATGAGTATAGCTGAATGCAATTGCTACCGGGGGTCAATGACGACACCAGCAGGCGAAGACAATGCGAGGCAAGCCCTCAGCCCCGCTCGGCGGCCAAGGCTTACCTCGCGCTTCTTCATCAACCTAATTTGAGTTGAATGGCCGAAGCATCTATGCTGGTACTTGGGGCAATTGCTTGAGCGCTTCCTCCACCTTTTCTTTGGGATACTCGTAGTCCTCGAGCTGCCCTGAGAGGTAGGCATCGTAGGCTGCGAGGTCGAAATGCCCGTGTCCGCTGTGAGCTATCAGGATAGTTTTTGCTTCACCGGCCTCCCTGCAGCGGAGTGCCTCATCAATAGCTACCTTGATATTGTGGCATGGCTCTGGAGCGCTGATAATGCCCTCGGTTCGGGCAAACTTCAGCCCAGCCTCAAAGGTGGCGACCTGATGCTCAGCCCTGGCCTCGACAAAGCCCAGTTTATACAGGTGGCATATGATTGGTGCCATCCCGTGGTAGCGGAGCCCTCCAGCGTGAATCGGGGATGGAATGAAGGTATGCCCCAGGGTGTACATCTTGAGTATAGGGGCCAGCCCCGCTACGTCCCCATAGTCCCACGTATAGGGACCCTTGGTCAGGCTAGGGGCAGCGGTAGGCTCGACACAGATGATGCGCAGGTCTGGATTCGCCC
>CAYVES010000037.1:0-18337 GCA_964449845.1 uncultured Dehalococcoidia bacterium | reverse complement strand
TAGAAGTGCGCTACGATAGCCCGGATAACGGGATCCCACCCTTTGGGAGCACCATTATTGAACCAATCAATGAATTCCTTCATGAGCCTGCGTACCTCGCCTCCGGTAGCGGGGGGAACATACGTACCAGTAGTTACGGCATGAGTTCTATACTTTCCAGGAATGTTCTTTGGGTAATCGATGTCTTTGGTAATAATCCGATGAATCTCGCGTACTAGTTCCTCTGTCAGAGGTAAGGTAGAGTCTAGCACAAGTGTAGCTGCGATATAATGCATCAACTGTTCAGCGTTCCGTGCCTCTCTCTCCTCACGCTCCCTACCCTTCCCTAGAACGGACCGTCCTGGTGGCGCTGCCATTATCCGTTCCACTTCTTCGTCTGTCAGTTCAGTCCCCTCTATCCCAGTGGTACCTCGCACCGCCCTCATTATGTTGAGCGCATCAATCTTCCGCTGCGCCCCTGGTGGTATGGGAATACTGCCTACTACAGACGCCAATGCGTGTGCCTTTGCGACCAGCTGCTGAATCTGTGCGCTATCGACCCAGACTCGTGTGTCGAAGTGAACATCCCACTTAGGCATAGGTCTCACCAACCTTTCTATGGACATTCATGTGGACATTGTCCAGTACATTGTCCTCAATATTTCATACGTGAGTCATACGTGCTCAGGAGGCCCACTGCCATGGACATTGTCCATCCAACTGCCCTTCCAATTATACCTGAGCCACGACAAAAGTCAAGCGCAAAACAACTTCTAGAGAAAAAGCCGGTTCATCTTGACAAAAAACAGGCAAGGCGCTATCATCGCCCCGCCACGTGAACAACGTCCGACTGAGTCTCTCAAGAATTGATATAAGGCCCCTTGCACACATCTCAAACCTGTTATTGAGACTAAGAATGTAATATAATACTAGTAAGAGTAAGATAAGACATGGGGAGTGCCATGAAAAGAAGAAAGATTAAGAAGGCAGCAGTGCTTGGTGCCGGCATAATGGGGAGCAGGATAGCTGCCCTCTTGGCAGGTGTGGACATACCCACCTACCTTCTGGATATCGTGCCAAAGGAACTGGACGACCAGGATGTGAAGAAGGGGCTGACCAAGGAATCCCCGCAGTTCAGGAACAAGCTTGCCCAAATGGGCATACAGAATACTATTGGGACGCGGCCGCCCGCGATGTATATCCCTGAGGATGCCAAGCTCATGACACCAGGCAACTTCGAGGACAATCTGCCCTGGCTTTCAGACGCCGACTGGATTATCGAGGGAGTGGTCGAGGATCTGAAGATAAAGAAGGAGCTACTGCGAAAGGTTGAGCCATATATGAAGCCCGGCGCCATCCTCAGCACGAACACCTCTGGACTGTCGATAGAGAGGATATCAGAAGAGCTATCGGAGGAGACCAGAGCACATTTTCTGGGGACACACTTCTTCAACCCCCCGAGGCACATGAAGCTCCTTGAGATCATACCTGGGAAATCTACAGACAAAGACTTGCTATCTTTCATGGCGGACTTCTGCGAGAAGCGACTGGGCAAGAGCATTGTCTTCGCCAAAGACACGCCCAACTTCATTGCCAATAGAATCGGCACCCACGCCGTGATCGGGGTCATGAGGACCATGGTAGAGGACGGCTATACCATAGAGGAAGCGGATGCCATAACCGGCCCCCCTACGGGCAGGCCGAAGAGCGCCTCCTTTAGAACATCAGATATGGTGGGGTTGGACACCCTTGTCAAGGTGGCACAGAATGTCTATGACAACCTAGAGGACGCAACAGAGAAGGAAGACTTCGCTGTTCCCCAGTTTGTCAAGCAGATGGTGGAGAGCGGCCTTCTGGGCGACAAGACACAACAGGGATTCTACAAGAAGGTGGCAGGTCCTGAAGGCTCGCAGATACATGCCCTGGATTACACCAGTATGGACTATGTCCCGCAGAGGAAACCTGACCTCCCCATTCTGGATGAACTCAGGAAAGTAGCCCATCGGGCAACACGTCTACAGACTCTAGTGTATTCAGAGGATAGGGCTGGACTTTTTGCCTGGAAGACGCTTAAGAAGATGCTACTCTACTGTGCTGCCAAGGTCCCCGAGATAGCCGATGACATATTGAGTGTTGATCGGGCCATGAGGTGGGGATACAACTGGGAGCTCGGCCCCTTCGAGACCTGGGATGCCATAGGCCTCAGAAAGTCTGTGGAGAGAATGGAGAAGGAGGGGGAGAGGATACCGGAGAAGATAGAGCGGATGCTTGCCTCGGGAAGGGAGCGGTTCTACGAGAAGCGGGACGGCAAGAGCTACCATTTTGACTTCGGCAAAGCGGACTACGTCGAAATCGAAGAGAGGCCGCAAATCATCCTTCTTCCCTCGCTGAAGGAGAGAACCAAGCTGATCAAGTCCAATGCGGGAGCAAGCCTGGTGGACATGGGAGATGGCGTCGCCTGCCTGGAATTCCATTCCCCGAACAATGTCATTGATTCCGATGTTATTCAGATGATTGGCGAGAGTGTGGCAGAGGTGGAGGAGAACTTCGAGGGACTTGTAATCGGCAATCAGGGGACTAACTTCTGCGTTGGGGCAGACGTGAGACAGGTTTTCGCCGCCGCTCAGAACAAGGAGTGGGATAGTCTGGAGCTTGCCATGAAGCAGCTTCATCAGGCGCTCATGGCTGTGAAGTACTCAGAGAGGCCGGTTGTGGCCGCACCTTTTCGCATGACCCTGGGCGGGGGATGTGAGGTATGCATGGCGGCAAGCATGGTGAGAGCCTATGTCGAGTCCTATATGGGGCAGGTGGAGTTGGGGGTGGGGGTTATTCCCGCAGGAGGGGGCTGCAAGGAGATGCTCCTGAGGGCCACGGACTGGGTACCCAAGGAAATCCCCAGCGCGGTTCCCGGCGGGGGGAAGCCTGACCTCCTCCCCTATGTGGCGAAGGTCTTCGAAACGATCGCCATGGCCAAGGTATCCACCTGCGCGCAAGAAGCCAGGGAACTTGGCTTCTTAAGGCCGCACGACTGGATTACAATGAACTTGGACCAATTGCTGTACGATGCCAAGCAATCAGTACTTGACCTGGTCAAGGAGGGCTACCGCCCGCCGAGGCCGAGAGATGAGATCAGGGTGACCGGCAGGACCGGGATGGCCCTCCTGGAACTGCTGATCTATCTGCTGAAGGAAGGGTTGTACATAACCGATCACGACGCTGTAATCGCGAAGAAGCTGGCATACGTGCTTACCGGCGGCGACGTAGATCAGAATACCCTGGTGACCGAAGAATACCTCTTGGATCTGGAAAGGGAAGCCTTCCTTTCCCTATGCGGGGAGGAGAAGACCCAGGCCAGGATGAAACACTTCATTGAGACCAACAGACCGCTGAGGAACTAGTCCCGACGGTAAGGAGATAATAGGATGAGGGAAGCAGTAATAGTATCGGCAGTGAGGACAGCCCTGGCAAGGGCGATAAATGGCAGCTTGAGAAACACCAGGCCGGAGCACACGGCGACAGAGGTCGTCAAAGAGGCAGTCAGAAGGGCCAAAGGGTTGAAACCCGAAGATGTGGAGGATGTGGTCATGGGCTGCTCCTTCCCCGAGGCAGAGATGGGAATGAATATCGGCAGGGTCATCGCCCTTAAGGCAGGTCTATCCTCCCAGGTGCCGGGAATGACCGTGAACAGGTACTGTGCCTCGGGGCTCGATGCCATTGCCATCGCCTGCCAGCGGATCATGTGCGGGTTTGCCGACGTGGTGGTGGGAGCGGGGGTGGAGCACATGACCCTGGTGCCTATGGGGGGAAACAAGCCGCTGCCCGACCCAGAATTGATAGAGACGTACCCAGAGACATATATCACTATGGGACTCACCGCAGAGAATGTGGCCTCGCGGTTCAACATAAGCAGGGGGGACCAGGATGCGTTCGCCTTTGAAAGCCATCAAAAGGCAATCAAGGCCCTCAACGAGGGCGTCTTCAAGGAGCAAATCCTGCCCCTGCAGGTAGCTGATCGTACTTTTGAGAATGGAAAGAGGGTGAAACTGGAGAAAACCTTTGACACGGATGAATGCGTAAGGTTCGACACCTCCCTGGACAGACTTGCCAAGTTGAGGCCACTCTTTCGCGCCGGTGGCTCGGTGACTGCGGGCAACTCCTGCCCCATGAACGACGGGGCAGCAGCGACAGTGGTCATGTCTCGGGAGAAGGCGAAGGAACTGGGGCTGAAGCCAATGGCTATCTTCAGGTCATTTGGGGTAGGCGGGGTAGACCCCGAAATCATGGGCATAGGGCCGGTGGTGGCTGTTCCCAAGGCGTTGAAAGCCATAGGAATGTCCCTTGACCAGATTGATGTCATCGAGCTAAACGAGGCGTTTGCCTCCCAATCACTATATGTGGTCAGAGAACTTGGAATTGACATGAGTAAGTTGAATGTCAATGGGGGTTCCATCGCTCTGGGGCATCCCCTAGGCTGTACCGGGGCGTACCTCACCACTAAGCTGCTCTATGAGATGGAGCGGCGGAAGGCCAGGTATGGCATGGTCACCATGTGCACCGGAGGCGGCATGGGGGCAGCGGGCATATTTGAAAGAGAAGAATAACAGTATACAGAAGGAGGAAGAAATGGAACAGAAAGTGATCAGAAAGGGCGGTTCGTTTTTCCTTGAAGAGATTCCTGCCGCAGAGGTCTTCACTCCGGAGGACTTCAGGGAAGAGCACGACATGATAGTCAAGACCACAGAACGCTTCATAAAGAACGAAGTGGAGCCCCAAATTGATGTACTAGAGCATAAGGAGGAGAACCTTGAACGGGCCTTTGAGCTGCAGCGGGAGCTGATGCTGAAGGCGGGGGAACTGGGGCTTCTGGCGGTGGATATCGAGGAGCAATATGGCGGCTCAGAACTGGACAGCATAGCCTCCCTGCTAATCTGCGAGCACTCGGCGTTGTCGGGTTCCTTCGGCCTGACCTTAAATGACCACACGGGGATAGGCTCAATGCCGCTGGTCTTCTTTGGCAACAGAGCCCAGAAGGAGAAGTACCTTCCCGGTATGGCGCGGGGTGAGAAGATCGGAGCCTACGCGTTGACGGAGCCGGAGTCGGGCACCGACGCTATGTCAATAAAAACCACGGCGGTTCTGTCACCCGACGGCAAGTACTACAAGCTCGATGGCACCAAGCAGTACGTTACCAACGGCGGCTTTGCCGACATCATCTTCACCTATGCCAAGGTTGATGACAAGATGACCGCCTTCATAGTGGAGAGGGGCTTCGAGGGGGTGTCCATTGGCGCAGAGGAGAAGAAGATGGGAATTCGCGGCTCCTCCACCTGCAGCATATTCCTCGATGGCGCCAAGGTGCCGGTGGAGAATGTTGTCTTTGAAATCGGAAGAGGGCATATAGTGGCCTTCAATATCCTCAACCTCGGCAGGTTCAAACTGGCCGCGGGGTGCGTGGGGGTGGCCAAGCTGGCCATTGAGGACAGCGTAGGATACTCCAAGGAAAGGGTGCAGTTCAACAGGCCGATATGCCAGTTTGGGCTGATGAAACACAAGATCGCCGAGATGGCGACAAGGACGTATGTTGCCGAGAGCATGGTCTATCGGACTGGCGGGCTCATTGACACAATCTTTGCCACCGTGGACCGGGCCGCCGAGGAAGCCGGCAGGGAGTTTTCAAAGAGCATAGCGGAGTACGCTACTGAGTGCTCCATAAACAAGGTCTACTGCTCGGAGATGTTAGGCTATGTGGCCGATGAGGCGGTTCAGATGTACGGGGGCTACGGGTATTGTGAGGAATACCCTGTGGAGAGAATCTTTCGAGACAACCGGATATTCAGGATATTTGAAGGGACAAATGAGATAAACAGGGTTCTCATCACTGGGATGTTGCTGAGGAGGGCGTTGAAGGGCGAGATACCCCTTTTCCCTGAGGCAGAGAAGGTGAAAGGCGAGTTGCCAGCAATGGAGCCTCTCGCTCCCAGCGCAGATGACGGTCCTCTGGGATACCAGCGAAGGCTCGTGGATAGGGCGAAGAAGATATTCCTCTTCCTATGTGGCGGTGCGGCGCAGAAGTATGGCACGGCCATAGAGGAGGAAGAGGAGATTCTGGGCCTGTTGGGCGACATTGCCCAGGAGGTCTATGCCATGGAGAGCGGCCTTCTGAGGGCGCTTAAGGCCATCGAGTCCGTCGGGGAGCAGCAGTCGAAAACGAAGATAGACATGGTGCGGCTCTATGTAAACGATGCCATGGTTAAAGTAAGTGACTATGCCCGGCAGTTGCTGGCGGCAATGGAGACCGGAGACGCTTTTGATAGCCAACTGGCGACGTTGAGAAAGGTGTCGCAGTTCACTCCTTTGAATGCCGTACAGCTCAGGAGGGATATTGCCGACGCGATCATAGAGGTGGGGAGGTATACCTGCTAGCGGGAAAACGACCTCACATAAGCTATTCAAAGCAATGCTCTCCAAACTATATCTTATGCTAGCTTTGATGGGTTGAATGGAGGGAGGTTCTCATGGAGAAGATATGGTTGAAGCATTATGATCCCGGGGTGCCCGAAACCATCGACTACCCCCGCGTTGCCCTGCAGCAACTGCTGGAGGAATCGGCGAACCGCTTCCCAGAGCAGACCGCTATTATCTTCCCCGGAGCTTTCGACGACGAGCATTTGATGAGCTACCGAGACCTGGCCGAGAAGTCCAACAGGCTGGCCAACGCTCTTATCGACATGGGTGTCAAGAAAGGTAACCGGGTGGCCCTGCTCCTGCCCAATTGCCCCCAGTTCGTCATCAGCTACTACGCAGTTCTCAAGGTGGGGGGAATAGTGGTGGCCACCAATCCTCTGTACTCCCCGCGAGAGATCGAGTTCCAACTGAATGACTGCGGTGCTGAGACCATGATCCTTCTCAGCCTTTTCTACAAAACAGTGATGGGCTTGAAGGAGCGAACCAAGCTGAAAAATGTGGTGGTGACCAATATCAAGGAGTATCTCCCTCCGCAGAGCCGGAAAGGGTTTACCATGTTTGTGGAACGCCAGGAGGGACATCGCGTCAGAATCCCGAAGGTGAAGAATATCCACAAATTCCAAGACCTGCTACGTCGCTTCGACCCCACCCCACCTTCAGTAGCCGTGGGTTCGGAGGACGTCGCCATGTTCCAGTACACAGGCGGTACTACCGGCGTCAGCAAGGGCGCAGTAGCTACGCACTTCAACGTGCTTGCCAACGTTTATCAGATGAGAGCCTGGGGGGAGCCGCTTGGCCTCGACGAAGGGAAAGAGGTAATCTTGGGAGTGATGCCCCTCTTCCACGTATATGGCATGGTTGTGGTAATGCATTTCGCAGTGCTCGGTGGCTCGGCGATGGTGCTGCTGCCCCGCTGGGAAACCGAACAGGTGCTCAAGGCGATCAATCGGTACAAGCCCGCCTTCTTCCCCGGCGTGCCTACCATGTACGTAGCCCTCAACAACCATCCCGAAGTGACCAAATACGATTTGCGCTCCATCAGGTTGTGCAACAGCGGGGCGGCACCGCTCCCGTTGGAGGTGCAGCAGACGTTCGCCGAACTCACTGGTGCCAAGCTGTCGGAGGGCTACGGCCTGAGTGAGGCCCCTGTTGTCGTCACCGCGAACCCCGTAGTCGGCATGCGTAAGACGGGAAGCATCGGGGTGCCCTTCCCGGATGTGGACGCGAAGATAATGGACGCGGAGACCGGCGAGAAGGAGATGCCTTTGGGGGAGGTGGGAGAACTGGTCATCAGGGGCCCCCAGGTGATGAAGGGCTACTGGAACCAGCCTGAGGAGACGGAGATGGTGTTACGCAATGGCTGGCTCTATACCGGCGACCTGGCCAAGATGGACGAAGACGGCTTCTTCAGTATCGTGGATCGCAAGAAAGAGATGATCATCGCTGGTGGCTTCAACATCTATCCTCGCGACGTCGAGGAGGTGCTCTACGAGCACCCCAAGGTCAAGGAAGCGGTGTGTTATGGCGTGCCCGACCCCTACCGGGGTCAGACGGTGAAGGTGTGCATCGTGCTCAAGGAGGGAGAAAGCGCCATTCCTGATGAGATCACCGAGTTCTGCCAGCCACGACTTGCTCGCTACAAGGTGCCAAAGGTGGTGGAGTTCAGGGAAGAGCTGCCCAAGTCCCTAATCGGTAAGGTCCTGCGCCGGGTATTGATGGAGGAGGAAGAGGCCAAGCTTAAGGAGGCGAATAAGGAGCAGGTCGAGAAGTAACGCAAGTTTCTCATGTCGGGCGCAGCCGATGTTGACTGGAAATCGAGCCTGTGCTAAAATTGAAGACTGTGACTGCGGGTTATTTTACCAGGCCTCCTGAATTTGAATTTACTGTGAGTTATCGTTGCTTTTTCCGGTTGAAGGGCTTTGTCACCTTGGGCGCGAACAGCCAACGGTGATAAGGCCTCTTTTGTTGGCTTCGCGAGTCGGTAGTCGCCGTACAAAAGCTAAATCAAGGAGTGTGCTATGGCCAAAGTAGCGGCAAAGCTTTTCCGAGAGCCCGGGGAAGCAAAGGAGGCAATAGGTGAGCTCAAGGCCAAGGGCTTCAAAGAAGAGGAGATAGTAATTTTCACTAACGCGGGAAGGGCGAAGGACCTGGGTGGTGATATCAAACCAGTGTCCGATGTAAGCAAGCTGACAGAAATGGGCGTCCCCGAGGAAACGGTCAACTACTATCAGTACGGCATAACATCGGGTGGCATCGTGGTCATCGTCAACGCCGATGAAGGCCGCGTCGCCCAGGCTCAAGAACTGCTAAGGGCGGTCCCTATCTCTTCCTTAGGAGAAAGAATATGCGGAACCAGCCCCGGATTCCAGGCTGCCAGCCGGATGAGCGCAACCAATCCCATTGACGCCCCGATGTCCGGCGACTTTCGAAGATACTAAGGGAGGCAGGAAAATGTCTAGATTCATTGCCACCTCAGCAATTAGAGGTGCCCAAGGTGCTGTTGAGGATGCAGATAAGCTGCTCCAGGATGCCCTGCAGAAGGTGGGGCCTGATGCCCCCATTACGTTTAAGGATAAGGGGGGTGGGGGCACAGCATATTACCTCCCCGTGATCTATGGTCTTCTGGGGCATAAGGTAGAAAAGATAGGCGATCTGATACCCGTTTTGGAACATGCCAAGAGCCTGTTGCCACCGCTGCCCAGAGAGAACCTGTGGTTGCCCTATCTAGGGGAGACCCTGGATGCTGGGGCAGCCACTCTCTTCGCTTTTGAAACCATCGAGGGTATCCGCTTCGCCAAGGGCGAGCAGCCTGAGAAGCGGAATGGCTTCGAATTCAATGGCCCTATTAGCGATGTGCAGGCCAGGTCCTGGGGCATCCAGTTGGTAGATGGCCGCATGCCTGGCTTCGCTGCGATACTGGGCGCTGCCAAGAGCAACGAGGTGGCGGTCAAGATCGTGCGCGAGCTGCAATCGAAAGGGCAACTCGTTTTCCTCTCCAGCACCTCCAACGGCCGCTCTATCGTGGACCAGTTGCTTGAGGAGGGCGTAGAGTTGGGTTACGAGACTTATACCGTCCCCTTCGGCACCGACACCGACTCAGCGATCTACGGGCTGGGCTTTGCCACTATCGCTGCCTTCAGCTTCGGCAACGTCCCCCCTGGCGACTTCCGCCGTATCCTGCTCTACAACAAGTTTCGCTGCTTTGCCTTTGCCCTAGCACTGGGTCCGGTTGATGATCGGAAGTATGCCGCCGCCGCTGGGGCCATCAACTACGGCTTCCCAGTAATCGCCGATACCGTGATCCCCAATATCCTGCCCACCGGAGTCACAAGGTACGAGCACGTGGTCAGCATACCCTTCGACGATATCCCGGGCAAGGATGACCTGGAGAGAGCGGAGAGGCTGGTGCAACGGTGCATCGAGATTCGAGGCATCAAGATCAGGATTCCCAAAGTGCCTATCCCCGTTGCCTATGGCCCTGCCTTCGAGGGTGAGGTAGTGCGCCGGGCTGACCTGGCGATCGAGTTCGGCGGCAAGGGCGGCATGTGCTTCGAATGGCTACGGATGAAGGACCTCGACGAGGTCGAGGATGGCAAGGTCGAGGTGGTCGGCCCCGATATGGATACGTTCGAAGAGGGAGCTAAGGTGCCCCTGGCCATTGTGGTAGATGTAGCCGGGCGCAAGATGCAGAAGGACTTCGAGTCTGTTCTGGAGCGCCAGATCCACCACATGACCAATGGCGCTGAGGGATTTTCACACCAGGGGCAGCGCGACATCACCTGGATTCGCATCCACAAGAACGCGGTCAACAAGGGCTTCAGGCTGAGGCACGTAAGTGACATTTTGCACACCTGCCTGCACAACGATTTCGGCGCCATTGTGGACAAAGTGCAGGTAACCCTTTATACGGAGCCCGATAAGGTAGCGGAGCTGATAGAGCAGGCCCGCGCTGTCTATAGAGAGCGCAACGCTCGCATCGCTGGACTCACCGATGAGGCCGTGGATACCTATTATAGCTGTACGCTGTGCCAGTCCTTTGCTCCAAACCACGTTTGTGTCATCAATCCAGAGCGGGTTGGCCTGTGCGGTGCCTATAGCTGGCTTGACTGCCGGGCATCTTTCGAAATCAACCCCACTGGACCCAACCAGCCAGTGCCCAAGGGGAGGGTAATTGATCAGAGGTTGGGCGAGTGGGAAGGAGTCAACAGCTTTGTCTACGAGCATTCTCAGAAGAACGTCGACAGGTTCACGATCTACTCCCTAATGGATGCTCCCATGACCACCTGCGGCTGCTGCGAATGTGTTATGGCTATCATTCCTGAGGCCAACGGGGTTATGATCGTTTCGCGCGATGACTACGGCATGACTCCTTCGGGAATGACTTTCACCACTCTGATGGGCACAGTAGGCGGCGGTCTGCAAACGCCGGGGATGATGGGGCACGGTAAGATATATGTCACAAGCAAGAAGTTCATCCCTGTGGAGGGAGGCTTCAAACGGGTGGTGTGGCTGTCGAAGAATCTGAAAGAGGAACTCGAGGAGGATTTGAAAGAGGTCTGCGAGCGCGAGGGCGTTCCCGATCTTATGGACAAGATCGCCGATGGCAGCACGGTTACCACGGTGGATGAGCTGCTTCCCTTCCTTGAGGAGAAGGGGCATCCCGCCCTGACCATGGATCCGATTATGTAGGCTGGTATAGCTGGGACATGAAGAAAACATGTTTATGAGAACAAGGGTCGCCTTTACCGACCCTTGTTTTATGCTCGATTCAGGGAAAGGAGGTTTCTTGGCATGCCCGAAGGGTAGCGTCGTGACTCCTCTCACGACGAAGAATTCGTTGCCACGGGAGTGGCAACGCTACTCTTGCTGATAGTGCTTCGGATTTCGTGCTTAATTACGGTTCACGCGTAACCATTTAATGCGTTTTATTTAGATTGAGGGAAAGGAGGTTTCTTGGCATGGCCGAAGTAGAGATTCCCATCGAGAAGTGGACCGGTAAGGTGAAAGAGGTGAAACTTGGAGGTGGCGGGCGAAAAGAGGTTATCGTCGGCGGTGAGACTACCTTGCCCTTCCTCACTTTTGAGGGCTCTATTCCCAACCCGCCCAAGATAGCCATAGAAGTCCACGATAGAGAGCCATCTGGTTGGGCCTCGCCTCTGCTGTCCGCCTGGGGTGACGCAGTAAAAGACCCGGCAGCCTGGGCTAAGAAAGCCGTAGAGTTTGGCGCCGACATCATAGCGCTGAGATTGGCAAGCGCTCACCCCGAGGGAGGTGACACCGGCCCTAACGAAGCCAAAGCTGCGGTGGACAAGGTGCTTTCGGCCGTTGATCTCCCCCTTATTGTCCTTGGACCGGGGGTAGCGGAAAAGGATAACGAGGTTCTAACAGCAGCTTCAGAAGCTGCAAAGGGACAGCGAGTTGCTCTGGGCAATTGTGAGGAGAAGAACTACCGCACTATCGGCGCCGTTTGCATCTCAGACGGCCAGATCGCTATTGCTAAAACCCCGCTGGACATAAACCTGTGCAAACAGCTTAACATCATGCTCTCCGATTTAGGGGTAAATCCGGACTCAATCTTAATGGACCCCGATACCGGCGCGCTGGGTTACGGAATTGAGTATGGTTACTCCATTAACGAGCGCCTGCGGCTGGCTGCCCTCGGCGGCGATGCCATGACCGCCCTGCCAATTATCAATCATGTCGGTTACGAAACCTGGCGGCAGAAAGAAGCGAGGGCCAGTGAGGGAGTGCCTGCCGCCTGGGGTGACCTGGAAGAGCGATCGGTAATTTGGGAGGAGGTTACCGCCTCCTCTGTGATCAACGCCGGCTGTGATATAGTCGTTATGTGCCACCCCAAGGCTATAGAGAGGGTTAGGTCCACAATCGATAAGCTAATGGGTAAATAGACGAAAGGAGACCCGAGAAATGGCACTGACTGGTATTCAGATCTACAAGTTCTTACCTAAGACAAATTGCAAGGAATGCGGCTATCCAACCTGCCTGGCCTTCGCCATGAAGCTAGCTGCAAGTCAAGTGGAGCTTGCGGCTTGCCCATACGTCGACGACGAAGCCAAACAGGCGCTGGAAGCGGCCTCTAAACCACCCATTCGCCTGGTGACCGTTGGTGCCGGGGAGAAGACAATCGAGGTAGGCAATGAGACGGTGATGTTCCGCCACGAGAAAACCTTCGTCCATCGCCCGGGACTCGTGGTAAGGATTAAGGATACTGCTTCGGCGGATGAGGTGGCCAAGACCGTAGAGGAGGTCAGCGGCTATAGCGTAGACCGCGTTGGGATGACGTTCGGTCTGGATGGCTTCGCCATCCAAAACGAGTCTGGAGATGCTTCTACCTTTGCCAAGTGTGTTGAGATGGTCAGTTCCAAGACCGACCTCCCGCTGATCCTAATGGCTACGGACCCGGCCAGCATGAGCGCAGCGCTGGACAAAGTCAGCGGCGCCAGGCCAGCTATCTACGCTGCCACCAAGGACAACATTGACCAGATGGTAGAGTTGGCCAAGAAATGCGGTTGTCCTCTGGCTGTCCTTAGCTCCGATGGATTAGGCGAGCTCGCTGAGCTAACGGAAAAGGCGAGCAAAGCTGGTGTGGAAGACCTCATCCTCGATCCTGGCGTTCGCGACTTCGGTGATTCGCTGGTCACCCTAACCCATATCCGCAGGCTGGCCCTGGCGAAGCGCTTCGAGCCCCTGGGGTACCCTATAATCACCTTCCCGGGAGAGGGTGCATCGTCGCTGGACGAGGAAGCGGTGTTGGCGGCGCAACACGTGGCCAAGTACGGCAGCATCATAGTTATCGACCGTTTCTCGCCTGCCCTGGCCTTGCCTTTGATCACACTACGGCTCAATATCTACACCGATCCGCAGAAGCCGATACAAATGAAGCCCGGTATCTACCAGGTCGGCGAGCCCAAAGAAACAAGCCCGCTCTGCGTCACCACCAACTTCTCCCTTACCTACTTCTCCATAGCCGGAGAGCTTGAGAGCGCTGGCTGGCCTTCGTGGCTCCTGGTCTGCGATACCGAGGGACTCTCAGTGCTCACTGCTTGGTCTGCAGGCAAGTTCGACGCCGATAAGATCGCCAAGACAGTTAAGGAGGAGAACGCAGCGGAGAAGATAAGCCATCGGAATGTAATCCTCCCTGGGGGGGTAGCAGTACTGAGGGGTGAGCTTGAGGAGGAGCTGCCAGACTGGAAGATCATGGTAGGGCCGCGCGAGGCCATGGCAGTTGGCGGCTATCTCAAGGAGAATTGGAAGAGCTAGGAGCGCATGCCGCAGAGTTACCGAAGAATTCCTCTCCCTCGAAGGGAGAGGTTAGGTGAGGGTGAATTGCCCCCCCCCCCAAAACCCCCCCCCCCCCGGGGGGGGGGAATATTGGTGGGGCTGCGGGTTAACACCCGGGGAAAAAACCCGGGGGGGAAACCCCCCGCTAAATAGGTCAAAAAGGAGGGCAAAGATGATCTGCATCGGTGAATCCATTCACATCATCTCCGATAGCGTGAGAGCTGCGGTCGAGGGCCGCGATAAGGCATTCATCCAGGATTTGGCCAAGCGCCAGGTTGATAAAGGAGCTACCTATCTCGACCTCAACATCGGCCCTCAGAAGAAGGCAGGAGCTGAGGTCATGCCCTGGATGGTGGAAACCATCCAAGAGGTTACCGATGTTCCCCTATCCCTGGACACCACCAATGCTGTCGCCATGGAAGCAGGACTTAAGGTTTGCAAGAAAAAGGCGCTCATCAATAGTACGAGCGCTGATCCAGAAAGACTCAAGTTGGCAATGCCACTCGCGGCCAAGTACAATGCCGATATCATTGCTCTTACTTTGCGTGCTACAGGCCTGCCCGTAACTGCTGATGCACGTGTCGAGATCCTGATGGATGACCTGCTAACCGCAGCCGAGGAGTATGGCGTGCCTCAGGAAAATCTCTTCATCGATCCATTAGTGCTCACTGTGAACGGCACACAAGAGCATGCCCCAGAACTCCCTAAGGCTATGCTCCTTATAAAGGGGATGACAGACCCCCCCCTTAAGACTACCTGTGGCCTTTCCAATATCTCCAGCGGTGCCCCAAGGGAGCTTCGACCCCTGCTCAACAGAGTGTTTATGGTAATTCTGCTCGGAGCTGGGCTCGATTCCGCTATCATGGATCCGCTCGATGATAAGTTGATGGAAACACTACGCATCATCGATAACAAGGATGACTCCACTCCGCTAGGCAAACTCTACTCCGATCTCTACAATGCCCATGCTGTGGGGGAGCAGTTGGACACGAGCACAATAGATACCAGCGATCCCGAAATACGGGATGTAGTTAGGACTATCGACGTACTACAGGGTAAGACACTCTACGCCCATGGCTACCTCGGCACGTAGCCGGGGTCACCTTCTGCCGAATCCCCTCTCAAGTTGAGAGGCGCTGAGGTGGATCATAGTTGGTCTGCCGTGGGGGCAGGTGCGGGGCTGGGAGCACTGTTCCAGTTGCCTCACAAGGTCCTGCATCTCTTGCTGGCTCAAAGCCTGCCCAGCCAGCGCGGCGCTATGACAGGCCAGCGAAATAGCTATCTCCCTTCCCCAGTCGCTCTTCGCCCCCTCGCCAAGGAAATCCAGAAGCTCGGTCAGCGATTGTGCCACGTTCTGCCCGCGTAGCATGGCTGGCACAGACCTCACCAGGCAGGTTCGCTCCCCGAAGTGCTCGATCCCAAAGCCATACTCGGAGAGGGCCTCTACATGCAACTCCAGCAATTCCTGCTGGCGCACTGTCAGCTCCACGGGCACCGGCTGGAGCATTCCCTGAATCTCCACCGACCTCCGCTGCCGCTGATCGCGAATTCTCTCGAAAAGGACCCGCTCGTGTGCTGCGTGCTGGTCGATAAGATACATGCCATCCGGCCCTTCGGTGATGATGTAGGTGTTGGCCACCTGGCCGACGACGCGCAGGATCGGCAAAGACTTGACGAGGGACTCGGCTTCTGTCGGCGCGGCAACCGGAGATTCGGTCGCAGCGGCCCGAGCAGCGGCCTCAGAGGCGAGGAGAGGCTCTGTGATGGGCGGTGGGGCGGGCTGAGGGTGATGCAGTGTCTCCAGAGTAGGCATCGGCGCCTGGGCGACTATAGTGGCCCTGACAGCCTTCTGCACCACGCCGAAGATTTCGCGCTCATGGCGGAATCTGACCTCGCTCTTGGTAGGATGGACGTTGACGTCTATCTCCTGAGGGGGCAGCAGGATATTGATGGCAGCGATAGGGTGCCTTCCGGTCACCAGCAGGCCATGGTAGGCCTCCTCCAGGGCGTAGGTCACCATCCGGCTCTGCACCCAGCGCCGGTTGACGAAGAAGCTCATGTAGCCCCGTGTGGCGCGGCTGAGCGAAGGGGGGCTGACGAACCCGGTGACCTGAGGCAGCAAAGGCTCCTCGATTTCATCCCCGGCCTGCACCTGCAGCAGCGCCTTGGCATTTTCCACCCCGTAGACTACCCCCAGCACCTCCCTAAGGCTGCCGCTGCCCGGTGATCGAAAGGTGGTGCGCCCATCAATGACAAGAATGAATCTTACCTCAGGAAAGGCGAGGCTGTACTGGGTGACGAGCTGGCCGATGTGCCCGTTCTCAGTCGCGGTGGACTTGAGAAACTTGAGGCGGGCGGGGAAGCTGCGGAACAGATTGCGCACGGTTACCGTGGTCCCGGTGGGGCAGCCACGCTTGGCCTTCTGCAAAATGGCGCCATCTTTTATGTTAAGAAAGGTCCCCGCCAGCTCGTCCCGGCTGCGGGTGACCATAGTCACCTCCGAAACCGCGGCGATCGAGGGCAAAGCCTCTCCCCTGAAGCCGAGGCTTGAGATGGTCTCGAGGTCGTCGGCGGTGGCGACCTTGCTGGTGGCGAACCTCTCAAAGGCGAGGTCCACCTCCTCCGGGGGTATACCCGCGCCGTTGTCCACCGCCCTGATCAGACGCACGCCGCCCCCCTGCACCTCAATGGCGATCTGAGTAGCGCCGGCGTCCAGAGAGTTATCCAGCAGCTCCTTGACCGCCGAGGCCGGCCTCTCCACCACCTCACCGGCGGCGATCTTGGACGCTACCTCAGGGGCTAGGACTCTAATGGGCATGTTTAACCAAGCTCTTTTCTCTCAGTCTTGCAAGTGGCTCATATCATCGGGCTTTGCGAGGCCATAAATACCGCGCAGGCCAACGTTATTTGAACTCAAGGCATGCCCTGTAAGATTCTTGCTTCCCCTTAAGGGCCTTTGCTTCCTGGACTATCCTTTCCATCGCATAGAATACATTCTGTCGTCGGCGTTGAAAGGCCTTCTTGATCTTCTCCATTTCTGAGTCGACTATTCTTAGGTAATCCCGGAGGTATTCTTCGGATATGACGTCAATCTGATACGTTTGGACTTCATTGGTGCGAGGCAAAAACAATTCCTTCCTGAATTGAACGTGCTTCGATTTCTTGAGGGTTAAGTTCCCATTATCAAGCGATCCACAATATAAGCCTCCCTGCAGAATGAGTAAGGGATAGTAAACTTGCACATTGACCACTTCCTCCTCATTGTCACCGGGCAAGACCCACTCATCGAAATGCTTGGCAATTTCGTATTCGAGACATTTGATAAGAGAATTGAACGTATCGTGTTGCTCTTCGCTGTGAAGAGCCATCCACGAAGACTTGTCTTTTTTTAACTGAAAAGTGCAGTACTGGGTAGCGATCCATCCTCTACAATAGTGATGAAACCTTTCCATGCCTGTAAATTCGCAGAGCGCTACGCAATCCTCTTCTTTCCAGAACCTCACTGGAATACCGGACACTCTGACCTCGTAATGGTGCAAGAACGCGGTTAATGATTCCTTCACAAAGAAGACCACCGGTTGAAGGTTATTCTCACATTCGCAAAGCAAAGTCGGATATATCCAGTGGCCTCCCTTTTTGTAAATCTCCCTAGCTGATCCGGCTCTTATGTCGATTTCGCGAGACTTGCCGCTTTCACGATCCGGAAACACTGGATTCGTCTCAACGTAGTATCCTTCTTCCACAAGCACAGACTCGACTCGTTGCTCCAAAAGGTAGCCGGACCTTTGAATTGCGTCCTTCATTTGTCTCGTGGAGATTGATTCAATAGCGGTTGGTGATTTTTTCGACATTTGTCTATCTCCTTCATGGCAGCCGCGCACAGCCTAGATGCGACGTTATGCGCCATTGGCCAAGGACTTCTCATCGTTCATTCACTCTCTCTTACGATCTTCTACCCTGATCTCCATGACAATATTTCCCCAGCCGCCACACTTAACCCCCACATCGAAGCAGCCAACCCTCTTGAACCGCATCTCATTGGGATCAACACCTGCATAGAATAGCTCGTTCGCTGCAAAAATTCCCGTTGCCATTGAACTCAGGGCGTAGATACAGATTCTCTTCGGACAGAGCTTGGTTATGAGGTTGCCTGCCCCATCGAAATAGAACTTGTCACCCTCCTTATGCTGGCTATTGCACCCGTGTGATTTCACCACCTCTACAACGATTGTCTTGTTCATCAATGCAGGTCCCTTGGAAAGAACGTCTTCATTTCTCGGATTCTCTCGGAATTCCTTCATTTCTTCATCAGTGTAACCCACATGCTTCTGGAAAGAGTCCCAGACATTTTCATCGACCTTCATATTGCTTCCTCCTTAAACTAGCGCCAATGGCGGATAACCGGCAAATAGAGAACTCGGGGTTCACCTATTCAGTAGTATACCAGAATCCAGTGTCAACTCCGTCAGGCGTGGCTTCCTGCCCTAAAACTGCGATTAGCTTCAGGAAATCAGGGTTTTGGATGTCATTGCGAGCGAAGCGAAGCAATCTCACAGTTCCCTCCAGCCACTGATACCAGTCAGATTGCTTCGTC
>CAYVES010000036.1:0-18588 GCA_964449845.1 uncultured Dehalococcoidia bacterium | reverse complement strand
AGAACCGTTTCGGATGACTAAGCCCAGTCAGGCGGATTTAGAGATAGCAACCAGTAGGGAGGCAACGTGAGAAAGGTAGTGATTTATCTAATACCACTGCTCTTGCTGGCGCTTATCATCGGTGCGACTAACTGTACGTCCGCTGCTCAATGCGCTGCCCTATGCGCAGCTTAGTATGTTGCGGACACTTCGCTCACCCAAATGCTTCGCACTTCACAAAGGTAGCTGGGTAGGTCGCCCGACGTCGGGCGACCTACCCACAATATGATAACGATTGAAAGGGAATCAGGCCTGGTATAGACCATGGACTGGCTAGAGCGGCACCGCACTCCCGTTATTGCGCTATTGGTAGCCCTTATCGTGATAGGTGGGGCGGTCTTACTCTATCGCCACTATGCCTTGCCTCAATCCACCGAGATAGTTATCTCGCCGCCATCCCCTGAGATTCATGTTTATGTCGAGGGAGAGGTAGTCAGCCGTGGAGCCTACGTGTTGGAGGATGGCGCGCGCGTTGGAGAGGCTATTGAGGCTGCTGGTGGGTTTAGCCCCGATGCTGACCAGGGTGCGGTGAATCTCGCCGCCCCCCTGAGGGACGGAGACCACGTCCACGTCTACAAGATGGGCGATGTTCCCCAGAGGGTCAACCTCAACACCGCTGAGGCATGGTTGCTTCAAGCCCTGCCTGGGATCGGAGAGACGCTGGCCCAGAGAATCATTGACTATCGCAACGGGAACGGCCCTTTTCAGCAGATCGAGGACCTGAGGAAGCTGGAGGGCATCGGTGCAGCGACCGTTGAGGAGTTGAAAGACAAGATCACCGTTCGCTAGCTTCCCTATCAGGCTGTGCGAAAATGGTAGCGTTGCCACTCCTGTGGCAACGAATTCTTCGTCGTGGCAGGAGCCACGACGCTACACAGGGTGAGGTTTTTGGAGAGCTCTTCGTCGATAACTGTTTGAGAATTATGGGTAGCGTTGCCACTCCTGTGGCAACGAAGTCTTCGTCGTGGCAGGAGCCACGACGCTACACAGGGTGAGGTTTTCGGAGAGCTCTTCGTCGGCGCCTGTTTGAGAGATAATTATGAGGCTCATATACCTGAGTTTGTCCTGGATTACTGGGATCTGTTTGGGCATGTGGGCTGGTTTTCACTGGGTCGCCATTGCTGCCCTCGCTGGAGTCGCCCTTCTCGCTTTCCTCTTGCGCCGCGGTAAGGCGCTGCTGCTTGTGATATGCCTCATCGCCCTCGCTGGTGGCATCTTTCGCTTCCAGACCACTGTCCCTACTGTGGATGAGAGCACACTCCAGTTCCATAACGATAAGGACTTAGTGCAAATAAGAGGTCTGGTTGCCGCCGACCCCGAGCCCGCAGGCAGCGCCGTCATTCTCCGCCTCGAAGCCAGGGAGATAAAGGTAGGAGAGGCATGGAGCGATGTCTCAGGGGTGGTCTTGGTCTATGCGCCCCAGTTCCCCTCTCCTGATTTCCGCCTTTCGGATAGCTCGCGCGAGCCCCCCTATTACCGCTATGGTGACCTGTTGCAGGTCGAGGGCGAATTGGAGACGCCGGCGGAATCCGAGGGCTTCGACTGGCGGGAATACCTCGCCCGCCAGGGCATACACTCGATTATGTACTATCCTGCTCAGATGGAGCTTCTCGCCAGTGGGCAGGGGTTTAAGCCTCAAGAGTGGCTCTATGCAGTGAGGAATCGAATGTCTCAATCTCTGGAGGATGCCCTCCACGAACCCCAGGGATCGCTGGCACAGGCTATCCTCCTCAGCAAGCGCAGCACTATCCCGGATGAGCTCAGAGATTCCCTCTCACGGACGGGGACGGCGCATGTTATCGCCATCTCCGGGCTACACATCGCCATCGTGGGTGGGATCGCGCTCAGTTTCTGGGCGTGGCTATTCGGGAGAAGACTTCCCACGTATTTCTTGCTCGCCCTCGTCGCTATCTGGGGCTATGCCCTGCTCACCGGGCTGCATGTCCCTGCGCTGCGCGCTGCCATCATGGTGAGCCTGTGGCTCTTTGCCAACTATATTGGCAGACCGCGCAGTGCCTTAACCTGGCTGCTCTTTGCTGCTGCGCTCATGATAGGTATCAAGCCGTCAATTTTGCGAGAGATATCCTTTCAAATGAGTTTCGCGGCGATGGCGGGGGTGATACTGCTGACCCCGCACTTTCAGTCATGGGGCAGAAGGGCTTTTAAGCTGACTGAGGGGGGTAGAACGGGGTTGAGCTTTGTTATCGATAGCCTCTCGATCACACTGGGTGCCGTCCTGGCCATCATGCCCATCATCGCCTTCTACTTCCATCAAATCTCGCTGGTGGCTCTCCCCGCAAACTTCTTTGCCCTGCCGGCGCTGCCTGCTGCCATCGGCACCGCCGCCCTTGTCGCGGTTTTCGGGCTATTCGCCCCGCCACTGGCTCAGGTTCTGGGATGGGTCGCCTGGCTTTTTCTCAGCTACATGATCGAGGTCGTCGAGTTCTTCTCCGCCCTGCCCTTTGCCTCCATTGAATTGAAAGAGGTTGGCGCTCCCTTTGTTTGGGGGTATTATGTTGCTATGGGCGCAGGACTATGGGCATGCAGTAACTGGTCGAGGCTGGGTGCAACCATGACCAAGGCGAAAGCACGCCTATCGTTGGTGCCTGAACTCTACAGGAGAGTGCCGGCGAAATTCGTCGTTCCACCCCTGATCATCGTGGCTGCCCTGGTGTGGACCGCTGCCGTCACGGTGCCTGATGACCGGCTCCACGTTTTCTTCCTCGATGTGGGCCAGGGTGATGCCATCCTGATTCAAAAAGGCCACCAGCAAATCCTTATCGACGGTGGCCCCGACCCCGAGAAGATATGCCTTGAGCTGGGTGACAAGCTGCCATTCTGGGACCGAACTATAGAGATGGTCATCCTGACCCATCCTGAGATGGACCACATCACAGGGTTAGTTGAGGTTCTCCAGCGCTACGAGGTCAGGCACGTTTTGACCAGCGGGCAGGAATGTGACTCCTCCGTTTATATGGAATGGCGCAGGCTGATTGATGAGAAGGACATCGAGCGCACCATTGCCCAGGCAGGGCAACAGGTCACGCTGGCTGAAGCGGTAAGCTTGGAGGTGCTTCACCCCCAGAGAACATTGCTCCAAGCGACTGCCTCTGACGTAAACAACAACTCAGTGGTGCTGAGGCTGAACTTTCAGGATTTCAGCCTGCTGCTCACGGGAGACATCTTCAAGGAGGCGGAGCAGCATCTGCTTGACCGGAGGTTCAGCCTGAGAAGCACAGCGCTCAAGGTCGCCCACCACGGCTCCGACACCTCCAGTTGCTCGGAGTTTCTCGCTGCAGTTGACCCTCAGCTAGCGGTTATCTCAGCAGGAGCCGAGAACCCCTTCGGGCATCCCGGGCCAGAGGTAGTGGAGAGATTGGGGGAGGTAGTTGGCGAGGACAACGTGTACCTGACTTCGCAGCACGGCACAATCGAGCTAATCAGCGATGGCGAGAGGCTGTGGGTGCGAACGGAGAAGTGACGAGGGGATAGGTGGGTTCCGCTTTGCTGCACCCAGCCTACGAATCTACGAGTCTGTGGTATAATTACGCAACTGATTTGGTACTTGTCGGGAATCAAGTGGGGAAGGAAGTTGCGGTGAAAAAAGATGCTGATCTGGCTCTACTCTGCACAGTTCAAGGGGAACTTCAGGCCAACGTAATCAAAGCTCATCTGGAAAGCGAAGGAATCCCTGCGTTGTTGCAGTACGAAAGCGCGGGGAGAGTGTTCGGTTTAACTGTGAATGGTTTGGGCGAAATAAGGATATTAGTACCTAAGGAATGGGAGGAGGAGGCAAAGAGGATAATAGAGCCCAGCGAGCACGACGATACAGACATTCACTGATGAGGGGAAACAAGCAATCAAACCATTTGAAACGGTAGCCCTGCTCAAAATCTGGCGTTAGCTACTCATTTCGTGACCACAATGTAGACTACGAAGGCTTTCATTGATTCCTACACTTGCTGGTGCTTGATGTAATTAATAGGAGATATGCCTTCATTCCCCTAAAACCCTATATACTGTTCCCCTCCCCTGGAGGGAGGGGATTAAGGGGAGGGGGAATTCGCCCTTGTCATCACAGCCCCCTCTTTGATGTTGCCATTGTTTTCGAGAGGCTTGTGCTGTTACAATGTCGAAGACTAGCGTTTGAAAGGTTGATCAGTTGGCGAAGGAAGTCTGCGTAATCCTGCCTGCTCTAGATGAGGAAAACACCATTGGCATGGTCATCGACGAGATACCCAGGGAGGAGATTGAGCGGAGGGGATATGAAGTCGACATCGTGGTGATTGACAATGGTAGTATCGATAGAACAGGGGAGATTGCCCGGGAAAGAGGAGCACAGGTTGTTGTGGAGCCGACGAGAGGGAAGGGGATGGCTATTAGGGCCGGCTTTGAAGCGCTGAGCTGCGATTTCGTATTCATACTGGATGCGGACTACACTTATCCAGCTACCTATATACCTGAGATGCTTGAGGTATTGGAGGGTGGATACGATGTGGTGACGGGTTCGAGGTTGAAAGGTCAGATGAGTGAGGGTGCGATGAGCAATTTGAATTTGGCGGGCAATCGCTTACTTGCTTTAATGACAAACATCTTGTATGGAACAAGAATAAGCGATCCCTGCACCGGTTGTTGGGGCCTGAGCGGAAAGGCACTAAAGCAACTGAAGCTGAATGCCACAGGGTTCGACATCGAGGCGAACATGCTAACCGAGGTAGCGATGAACGGTTGCAGGATAACAGAGATCCCCATTAGCTACAGAAGAAGGTCAACTCCTCCCAAGCTGAAGTCTCTGAGGGACGGATTCAAGATCGGCAAGATGCTTGTAAGCAATAGGTTTCGCCCTAGATAATCAAGTCTTTACATAATCATGTTAGTATCCGCTATCGTCTGCACCCATAGCCTGGACAACCACCAAGACCTCGTGGAGGCTGTGGATAGTCTATTGGAACAGACCCATCGGGAAATAGAGGTCGTCATAGTCATTGATGGTAACGAAGAATTGCGTGATAAGGTCACGGCAGATTATCAGGGGCAAGATGCTGTCACCACCGTCCTCCTGAAGGAATCCGCCGGCGTGTCTCGGGCCAGGAATGCTGGCATCAGGGCGGCCCGTGGCGATGTCATTGCTTTCACCGACGACGATGCGGTCGCCGATAGGAGATGGATTGAGAATCTTCTTGGCACCTACCAGGAATACGATGCCCTTGCGGTGGGGGGCAAAGTCTTGCCAGTGTGGCTTAGCCGAAGGCCGGATTATTTGCCGGAAGAGCTTTACTGGCTGGTTGGCACAACCCATGATGGATTTGCAGATGACAAGGTTGCCGAGGTGCGCAACACATTTGGGCCAAACATGAGTTTCAAGAGCGAGGTCTTCAAGAAAGCAGGGGTATTCAACGAAAACCTTGGCTTTGTCAGAAAAAGAACCTCATACATACAGGCGGAAGAAGCGGAGTTTGCTTTGAGAATGAAGCAGACGTTGGGCAAAGGTGTTATGTATAACCCTGATGCCATCGTTCATCATAAAATCCCTCAATCGAAGCTAGGGGTGAGAACCCTTCTGAGAAGGGCTTTTTATCAGGGATACTCCAAAGCTCTGCTAGCACGCCTCAACATCTCTGCTGATCCGATAGCTACAGAGAGGTCCTATCTCAAGACCCTGCTCCTGAAATACCTCCCGCTGAGGATGAAGAGGGTCTATGACCTAACTGAACTGAAGAAGCTTTCAGTTCTTATCGCCTCCATCTTTAGCGTAGGCCTTGGATTCCTGTATGGCTATGCTAAGGAGCACATTGCAGAATGGAAAAGGCGATAATAACCACCAGTTGGGATGATGGTCACCCTTTGGATTTGAAACTAGCTGAGCTACTAAGGAAATACGATATTCCAGCTACTTTCTATATTCCGATAGATAGGGTGAAAAGGGGATGCATGAATCCCGGCGAAATCAGAGAGATCGGTGAGAGCTTTGACATTGGAGGGCATACCTATCATCACGTGAAGCTGCCTCGGATCTCCGTTGAAGAGGCTGAGAGGGAAATCGTGGATGGTAAGAGGAGATTAGAGGAGATAGCTGGCACAGAGTTGCTTTCTTTCTGCTACCCTTACGGAAGATTTAATGATCGAGTTATAAGCATTGTTAAGGAAGCAGGTTTCATCGGGGCGAGAACGGTGAGGTCGCTCACCAGAAGTATAAAAGACCCCTTCAGAATGGGCACCACAGTCTGTGCCGCAAATTGGTGGTTTGCCCCTTATATCAAGCACTCTTTGGCCTCGCGAGACCTCGGGTTGTTTGGGTTTATGCTGAGAAGCAACCTGTTCTTCAAAGGTTGGGACCGGATAGCGATGGGAACCCTTGATTTCGTCATCGAAAACGGCGGTGTCTGGCATCTATGGGGCCATTCTTGGGAGATCGATGCCCACAATGACTGGGGGAGGCTGGAAGAAGTGTTGCGCAAGACAAGCGCGCTATCAAGAGAGGCAAGAAAAGTGAATAACAGCCAATTGCTCAGAATGTATATCGAGAAGAGTTGATGGAGCCCATGTCACAAAGAGGGAAGTGGATATTGTAGTTTGGCTCCCCGATATTGCCATCGGGGCGCATATGTCTTGGGAGTAGTGGCGCATAAGGCGATAGATGGAGAGCGAAGCTGAGAGCCATTCAAAGATACTAATCATTCTGATCCTGGCAGCGATTGCCGGTTTAATATACCTGGTATCTGTATTCCTCGCTTATCCCGAATTCCAAAACACCAGGCTTGCCGATCCTCTGGCGGAGATAGACTCTCTGTTCCCTCTCTATTACATCGCTATCGCGCTAGCCGCTTTGTCAGTCGTTGGTTGTCTGATATGGCGTGTTGGGAATAAGTGCGTTCATATCCTGCTGCTAATGATGTTCGCCGCCATGCTGTGGCTCACGCCTTACTATCTCGCCGGGTTCGTGAGGCTGCCTGACGGCCCCTGGCATGTGGGTGTTGCCATGAGCGTGCCCGAGGTATTGGACGGCGATCCGATCGCCTTTTCACATTATGCCTGGGATTACCCGAGTTCCTTCATCTACCACTATTCCTTTGTGAGCACGGTTGGGATAGAGCCTTTGACCTACATCAATCTCTTCCCGCCGATTTGTCTTTGTCTGTTTATTCTCTTGTGCTATGCGTTGATGGTCAAGCTGTTTGATCCCAAAGTGGCTTTTCTTTCCTTGTTGATCGCAATCCCAGGGCTGCACTTCCTACAGCTCCATCCTTCACCCCATACTATAGGTGCATTGGTGATGCTGACAACACTGCTGTTGCTGACCAGGCGAGGTGCTGCGGCGAAGGTCATACCAGTCGTTGTCATCCTCGCCAGCATCATTATTGTTGCCCATCCTACAACGCCTTTGTTGCTTTCCATATTTCTTGCTGCGGCATTGCTCGCCAGCGCTGTCTACGCTCGCAGGATTGGCCGGCTGCAGATGGTTGTGGCAGGTATACTGATAGTCTGTTTCGCAGGCTGGTTTTTCTGGTATTCGTTCTATCCTGATTCGCCGTGGGCTGTCGCAGAAGAATCGCGTCGGGGCATTATGCCTGAGGAGCTTGGGGTCGGCGCGGAGTATCTGACGGGGACACAATTCGTATACAGTAACATCTACAACCTTAACAAGGGGGTCTACTTTTTCTATGCTGCTATAGGTGCATTAGGGGTTCTTTACGTCGCGGCCAGGGCTTACATTGGGAAAAAGAGCATCAAGAATTGGTTATCCCAGCTTGGTGGGCTGAAACGAAGCGAGGCAATGCTAGCTTTGAGCATCTTGCCCCTTCTTATTCTGACTTTTCTACTCGCAGGGAAAGCCCACGTTTTGATTGAAACAGGCCTAACCTACATTATCCTGGCGCTATCATGCATCATCGCCTCGGTCATGGCCCGGTCGCACTGGCTGGATAGAGGGATTGGGCGTTCCTTTCTAGTTATTGGAGTGTTGTTCTTGACGCTGTCATTTCCCGTAGTGGCCTACAGTATAGATGCTTACAGCAGCTTTCCCGAATCGGAGGAGAACGGTTTGAAGTTTCTGGTTGCAGATGGCTCCCTGGAAGGGAAGACCCTGGCTGGAGATAGCCTCTCCCAGCTAGCACTGTATGCACAGCCCCCCTTGAGCCAAACCGAAATCATGACCCTGGATGCTCTAGAGGAGCTTGACCTGAGCGAAAAACCGCTGGACATGATCGTATTTCGTAATACGGGGTATTACTATGCAGCAATGCGTCACGACCTGTCCTTTGACCGCAACCGTTTCACCGAGTATCTGGCTGTGGTTGAAAGTAGCAGGTATCATAAGATATACTCCAGCCCAACATTCGAAGTCTACTCCAAGGGTGGGGCGAGATAATGAAAGTGGCCTTCCTTTCCAGGGAATATCCCCCCGATACAGCATGGGGAGGAATTGCCACTGTGTATCATACCTTGGCGTGTGCCCTGGCCCAGCGGGGACACGAGGTTCACGTCATCTGCCAGGCGGTGGGTGAGACCAAGGATTCAGTAGACAATGGCGTCTTCGTTCACAGGGTGGGGACGAACCCGAAGCGTTATAGCGCGGTGGCGCGAATCAACTATGGCTACTGTGCCTGGCTTAAGCTAAGGGAGATCATCAAGCAGTATGACATAGAAATAGTTGAGGCAACTTACTGGGGAGCTGAAGCCCTTCTTTATAGCCTAAAAAGACGCACGCCTTTAGTAGTAAGGACTGACGTTTCAGCGTCAGATATTCTAAGGACAAGGACATACGCTGGAATGAAGGAACTACTAAGTTTGAAAGTCCTTTCTTGCTTAGAGGGTTTCAGCGCTAAGAGGGCAGACCGGCTCATAGCGATTTCTAATGACCTGTATACTCGGGCAATTGAAGAACTCCACATTGACCCTGGCAGGGTTGATCTAGTGACCCATGCTGTGGACACCGCGAGATTCAGGTATGTTGAATCTGATTCGAGGGAGAGGCTTGGAATACCTGGTGACGTCCCGCTGGTTTTGTTCGTAGGCAGGCTGGAGGCTAGAAAGGGTGTTTACCTCCTTTGCCAGGCCATTCCCGAGATTATCGGAAGCATGCCCTCGACCAGGTTCGTGCTAGTGGGGCGAGATGCAACCACCCCCCAGGGTGGCTCGGTCAAATCGTATATCACCAAAGAAGCGAAGCGCCGCGGTTTCAGCGATAACCTGGTGCTCATTGACTTCATGTTACCAGATGAACTTGTTGCATTGTACTCGGCATGTGATGTTTTTGTGCTGCCTTCCTTGTGGGAGGGATTCGGCATGGTAATTCTGGAAGCGTTGGCCTGTGGGAAGCCTGTGGTGACGACGTTTGTTGGAGGTGCTCCTGATATTGGGCTCACGCCGCCCGGTGGGATCGTGGTGGCACCGAATAATGCTAAGGAGCTTGCTGAAGCTATATTGGAGTTGCTGTCGCTCAACGATGAGGACAAAAGGTTGGTGGCAAGAAAGAATCGGGAGCTCATTGAGAACAGATTCTCAATACCTGGCTGGGTGGACAAGGTGGTCGAGGTCTACGAGAAAGCGCTGAAAAACTGGTGAGGCTCGGCATCGGCAACAGACAAATGGGCAGTTGGAGTTGATTGGCGTGATGGGGAATGAGGCGGTCAATGTTGTGATCGGTACTCCAATCCACCGTGCCGGCGCGTACATACTGGACAGGTTTCTGGCAAATCAAAAGGAAATCCAGCAGAAGTACCCGTCATCTGAGCTCGTTCTGGCTACGGTGGAGCGTGATCTCGCGGACGAGCTGGAGGCGCTGCTCAGCTCTTTGGGGATCAGGGGGAGGGTGCTACGCTATGAGACCGTCAAGCCGGAGCATGCTCGGGGGAGGGTGTGGAATGTTGCCTGTGGGAGAGAGGCGATACGCCAATACATGTTATCGCAAGCCGAAGCGCGGTATTTGTTATGTCTCGATGCGGATATGACCTACGATCCAAATATCATTGAGATAATGGAGAGGGAGATTCAAGGCTATGACGTGGTATATAGCGGGTCGCCGCTGCGGGATTTCGGGATGGCTCTCGCTGGAACGGGTTGTTGCATGCTCACCGCGGCTGTTGTGAAAGAGATCATATTTAGATGTCTTGAATTCAAGAACGGCACCGTGATAAGCGAGGACACTTTGCTCGAGTTGGATTTGATCAGGTCAGGCAAGAGGATCAAGAAGGGGTTTTTCCTCGCGGTCAGCCACTATGAGAATGAGAACCTGGCCAAGTCAGTTAGCCCGCAACCAGTCGGGCTATACCGGAGGATAACACACTCGGCTTTTGTACGACGTCTGATCATTGGAGCCAGCATAGCATTTAGGCGTAACGTAGGTTGGTGGCTGCTGACCCTTGAGTACAGGTTGCTCGGTGCCATGAGATCGATCTCACTGCCTCGGAAGCGTAGATAGACGACGGAACTGCGGTTTAGTCCCTTCCAGGACCAAAGGTCATCTGGCCTGCTATCCTCTCCAGGACTCTCACCACCTCCTTTCCCTCTTCCCCCGTCACCGGAGGCTCGGTATCGTTTCTTATTGATTCAATGAACTTCTCTATCAGGGTGTGGTGGCCGCTATGCTGTCTGCCCAACAGGGTATTAAGACCAGCGTATGTGGTGCAAGCAAATAGCTGATAGCCTTGGCTGAGGTTGTCCAGCGCACGCCAGGGACGGCTTTCTCCACCGACACCGAACTTGGTCAACACCCCACTGTGGAGGTCGACATGCAGGTTTCTCCTCGTTCCGAAGACGTCGAGTGTAGCCCCACCTTTAGGCCAGTTGCATGAAGCGGTGATCATCCCTGTGCCCTTTTCGCCCTCAAGGATTACCCTCAACTCGTCGGCGACTATCCATTCGTAGCTGCTTAGCTTTGTGCCATATACCGCTACAGGCTCCAGCTTGCCCAAAAATGACATCGCCAAGTATATTGGATGGGGTAGTATCTCGCCGAAAACGCCGCCCGGCAGTTTGTGGTACCAGTGATCCTTGTTCATGAAATCAGCGCTGTCCTTCGGCCACGCATCTACAATGTCTATGCCGGTCAAATCACCGATTATGCCCGCGTTCGTCATAGACCTCGCTCGCATTACCATCGGCTGGAAAAGCTTATTGTGAGCAACGCATAGCTTCGCCTCGTTCTCCTCTGAAGCCTTTATGATCTCATCGGCCTCCTTGGTACTGACGGCCAATGGCTTCTCCACCAGGACATCGCAGTCGGCCTCCATTGCCATGATGGACAGGACAGCATGGGTCTTCGGCGAGGTGCAGATGTCCACCATATCCAAATTCTCCCTCTCCAACATCTCGGAAAGGTCTGCGTAGTAGCTGTTGATACGAAAACCCTCTGCTGTCCGTTTTGCCAGGTTCTCATTCATATCACAGACAGCTGCTATCCTGACATCCTTCATCTTGAGCAGGGGCGGGATGTGCCAACGCTGCGCTACAGGTCCACAGCCAACTATTCCGACCCTTAGAGACTTGCTCGCCCTCATTCTTCCCCCTGTCAGCTATTACTATGCCGAACCCGTCTTGCGCGGGCACGCACCCTAACCCTTATCAGAACATACATGCTAGTAATGGCTTGTGCCCCGATCCAGGCATAGCCAACGCCTACGATTCCCAGCGCTGGCATGGTAAGGCTGCTTGCAATGAGCACGGTAATGGCTATGAGCGCGTGGATCACCACCAGTTCCCTGATCCTGCCCCGGACGCGCAGGATAGTATAGTAGATGCTGTTCACCCCCGTGAATAGGCTTGAGGAGCCGAGAATCCATAGCAGCGTCAGGCCATTGGACGAGTAGCCTTCCCCGAACAGGAGCAGAAGCCATTTGCCTAGCAGGACCAGGAGTGCGATGGCTGGTACTAACAAAAGGAGGATGAATCTGAAAGATCTGCGCGCATTTGCCGTCAATTCTTCCTCGGAATGCGAGCCCTCGGCAAACAGTGATATGGATACCGCGAGGGGTATGGCAAAGAGCAGGCTGGAGATCATCCAGGCTACATAGAAATAGGCGTTTTGCTCCCCACTCACGAGGTTAACGATTATTATTGGCAGGACGAGGGAAGGTGCTGCCGAGAATATAGAGACAAAGTAGTTTCCTGCGGAGTACCTCCAAATGCCCTTGATTATGTCCAGGTTTATTCCAAGCGCTGGCTTGTAAGGTTTCTGAACCCGGGGCAGAAAGAGGAAAAGGGAGATGACAAGGGCGATGCCAATAGCGACGCCCCACGAGCTGACGATGCCGAAGGCGTGGAAAAAGAGGGCCAGGATGATGGGAAGGGGAATCTTGAGCAGCGAGAAGATGGTATTCTTCGCCAAAGCTAATTCAGCCCTTCTCTTAGCTATGAATATAGAGTCCACAATCCCCGAAAGTGGCCAACCGACGGCGAAGAGAACAAAGGCCAGGAGGAACATCGCTTTCTCCCTGACAAACACGACAGCCGGCGACCACAGGTCCAAGCCAGCGATGAATATGCCTGACACTGCCAGAGCAACAATTCCGCAGACGGTGAAGCATGAGTTTATCATCTTCACTGGTTCTCTGGCCTTAGGGAGAAAGCGGATGAGAGCGATGTCCAGACCCAGGGTGCTGATCAAAGCCAGTAGTCTGACGGCTGATATAATCGCGGCCGCTACGCCCACCTCATATTCCGTGTAATACCTGGCGACTATCATCCAGAAAAAGAAGCCCAGGCCGGCAGTCACAGCGGTGCTAGCCATCAAGAAGAGAGAGTTGCGGTATAGCGGGTCCTTTAGGTGGCGCTTTAGCTGTGTAACGTTCAAAGCTGTTTCCTGCAATGAGGACTACCGTATCCCGAGATGAGACTCCCTTTGGGGCGTCGATAGATTATGCCTTTAGTAGATTCCGTCAGCAGCAATGTTAAGGTCGAAGACAAGCTGCTGGTTATATCGATGTAAAGAAACGAGGGTTGCCATTCTTAAGGTATGTACTCAAATATCTCCACCTCAGAGATCTTATCCGCTCCCCGACCAGCCACCGTTCTCGGAGACTTATAGACTAGCTTATAATGCTCCAGTTCCTCAAGTGGCACCGGGCTTATGAGGGGGTCTGTTCCTACTACTGTGTGGCCTGGATTCGCTTCCACAAACGCTTTTGCATCGTCATAGTCGGCAAACGGCTCTTGGCCATCAATGACTTTGGCTATGAACCTATTCCCACGGCTATCGGTTAGCGGCTGCTCTGTCCATGAGATAACCGGGGTTTCCTGCGGATCCCATTCTTCCCCTCCGAAAACGTACAGCCTGGAGCACATAGATTGATAGTAGGCGGGATAATACAGCAATACGCGTGCAAATTTCCCTTCCTCGGTCGGCTGATAGTAATACTCAAAGAGGTCACTCTGGTCTTTGCCGGCCCACTCTATCATGGCGGGCAAATCGGTGCAGACACCAGCCTCTGGATTCACCTGATACAGGGCATCCCGGAAGCCCATGATTACATACCTGGAACCCAGCTTGTCGAGCACCTCGTTAGCTGCAGCTTCACTCTGTGCTGTGAAGAACCGAGCTGCCTCCACGGCACCATGCTGGTGCGGATTGGCGTTTGGTATGCGGTGGGCGATATACGTAATCCAGTGGCCATAGTCCCACCAGCTCATCACTCCGTATGCTGATTCTGGATAGGCGTAGTCCTCTCCCTCTGCCGGTTCTGCGTATCCCTTGTACTGGTAATAGAAGTTGGGGTCATCGAAGTCCTCGAAGGGGTCTGGGGTATTATCTCTCATCCAGACCAGTGCGTCATGCCAGTCGTCAGTGGGGTAGCTGCGCTGATCGGCTACGTCAATCGCCCTCCCGATATTGGGATAGAATACCAGGAAGAACACGGCAACCGCCGCTATTATACCGTAGCCATACCTTGCCGCAGGATGCCTTGTCAACAGCGTTCCCAGCCACCTCCCCCTGGCTTTGGCCTTCTTGCGCTTTGCCTTTTTACTTGATTTGCTTTCTACCTTACCTGTTCTCAGTTTCTCACTTGTATAGACCTTTTCTCCTCTGCCTGCTTCAGAGGCTATCCTCGTACCGGCAAAGGCCACGGTCTTCCACGAGAGGTAGGCGGTGAGGAGGGCCACGTTTACCGCGAAATAGTAGGCAAAGCGGTTTTGACCGATCGTGGCCACCAGCATTATCACGCTCCAGACAAGGAGCAGCGTCTTGTCAGCAGCCCCTTCCTTTATGACCAGATAGGCCACTATCACCAGTGATATCAGCGCCAGGTAAAAGCATGTGGTGAACTCGTCCCATACTGTTGAGAGGGAGAAAGAGCCCATCGGGTAGAACAGCGGCCTCGCCTCAAGGATCGTCTCAGCGCCTCCCGTTGGCCTGAGCACGCTCAATCTGTCCAGAACCGAGTTGAGCACTGACGGGGCAATAAGATAGAAGGCTGCCAGGCCGATGCCGCCGAGAACCACTAGCGCCAGGGGATAGTAGGCTCGCCTCATATCCATCCTGGTCATTAGGAAGGAAAGACCGCTCAGAGCCAAGAGCGCCAGCATGCCTATGAGCAAGGAGAGGATTTGGAGGTCTACCTCTCCATATGACCCCAGGAAGGGGAGGATCATCAGCAGGGCGATAAGCAGGGAGGGTATACCGATGATACAAAGGTAATCGGTTGTCCTGCCCCTTATATGGTCTGAGACGTATTGAATGAAGGCAAAGACGAAGATTATGAATATAACGAGCGCTCCACCTGCCCAGGAAAGGAGATAGAACCCCAGAGATATCCCGGTCACCAGGGAATAGATCAAAGGCTTTTTCAACATTGCCCAGTCCCTCGTCAAAAGGCTGTCGAAGGATATCTCTTTTTGCTTCGAGCTTTTCACTGCCAGTATCAGGAACAGAATGGTCGTGGAACTGAACAGGGTTTCCGCGACATGGTGATCGGTGAATCCGAGGAGGGAGCGCAACAGGAATTGGCCGGGCAGTATGACAACCAGAGCTGCTGCGATAAGTCCTGCCTTTTTGTTGAACAGCTCCTTCCCAATGAAAAACACGGGGATTGCGACCAGCGCACCCAGGATTGCTGGGAAATAGGCTCCCACCGTCTCTATCATCCTGGGGGATGGAGAGCCGAGCCCGAAGAGCCAGATGAAAAAGCCCAGAAGCAGGTCAAAGAAGGGCGCAAAAAAAACGCTTTGGCCGTGGGGATAGAAGGTATAGGGGTCGAAGTAGATACGGTGTGGGAAATGCTGGACGAGGTTCTCTACCAGCCGCATGTGATACCAGGAATCGAACCACTTGAACTTGACCCAGTCGCCGACAAAGACGTCATCGTAGGGGAAATATACGCGCAGCAAGAGGGCGATGCCGCAGATGAAAGCCAGTGCCAGTCCGTATAGAGCGTTAGTAGAGAGCTTTGTCTTGATGCTAAATCCACTCATCTTTCGCTATCGCATCTGGCTCCCACTCACGTATCCTTTTTGAGCAGGCTCGGTCTTAGTGTCGCCGAGGGACTTGGGAACGAGACGGCATGTAGAAGCTTCTCGATTCTAACATTTGGCGACGCCAAGTGGCAACCTGGGCCCCCCTGTTATTGGTAGTGTTGAGGAAAAGGGTGCAGGGGCTCCCCGGCGATCCTGAAGATCGCTTAGATCAAGTGTCCTTTTTGCTATCATCGCCTTTTGCGTGTATATCCTTCAGCCTCGATATCGCCTCATCGGCTTCCATACTGTAGGCCCATCCCTGCGGCTTGGTGCCGATTACTTCCTCCTCAGCAAGCTGGCTGATCTCCTCCTCCGTCATTCCGAGGAGCCTTGTAAGAACGTCCTCATTGTCCTGGCCCAGGGTCGGCGCTGGCCTGCGTATAGTAACCGGGGTCTCGGAGAACTTGGCAGGAAAGCCGGGATAGGGGTGAGTTCCCGTCACCGGGCGAGTGACCACCTCGAAGAAACCCCTCTCTTCTATATGGGGGTCGCTTAGGACCTCTGCATAGGACAAGACTGGCCCCGAGGCTACCCCTGCCCATTGCATGATTTGCATTACCTCGTGTTTATCGTGCTGGCGGGTCCAATCTCCAATGAGCCTGTCCAGGTCCTCATGGTTCTGATAACGGCTCAAGGTATCAGAGAACTTCGCCTCCTTGGTCCACGGGGGATTGCCTATGGCGTCACAGAATCTGGCCCATTCCTCTTCGGAGGACACGGTGATTGTGACCCATTCGTCGTCGCCTTTGCAGCGATAGACGCCGTGGGGGGACATGGAGGGATGGCGATTGCCTCTGCGAGGCTGCAGCCTCCTGTTCATGGCGTAGTCCATTATGGCTCCCCCCATAAAGGTGGTGACGGCCTCTATCTGGGAGAGATCGATGTGTTGTCCCTTGCCTGTCCGCTGGCGGTGTTGTAAGGCGGCCATGACGGCAACTGCGCCCATCAAGCCGGCAGCAGGGTCTGCGATGTAGCCAGTCATCATAGGTTCCCCATCAGGGTAGCCGCTGATAGTGGGCATGCCCGATACCATCTCTACATTGGGACCGAAAGTAACATAGTTTCGCCAGGGTCCGGTGGTCCCAAACCCGGGCATGGAGACCATGATGAGACGGGGATTGATTTCTTTCAGCACTTCGTATGATAACCCCCAGTTCTCCATCACCCGTGGGCTGAAGTTCTCGGTGACTATGTCGCCGATCTCCACCAGACTCTTGAAGATCTCCCTTCCCCGAGGATGGTTAAGGTTGAGTGTGATGCCATACTTGTTTCTGTTGGCCCCGTTGAACACGGCAGACCACTCGTATCCGTCCGGGCTTGGCCATCCGCCGAGCAACCTCAAGTAATCCAAACGCTGTATAGACTCGATTTTGACTACTTCGGCTCCCAAATCCGCCAATAACGCTGTAGCCATGGGCCCTGCCCAGTAGATGCAAGCATCGATTATCCTCACGCCCTGCAGTGGTAGTGCTGACATCTTCTACCCCCTTGTTGAATGGAATTCGACCTTCCTAAATAATGCCTTCCTCTCCAAACCTCAGTAACTGGTCCTCGCTATAGCCCAAGCGTCCATAGTAAATCTCCTCATTATGTTCGCCCAGCAGCGGCGCCCGCCCCGCCTGCCACGGCGTTTCGTCAAGCATAAAGGGAGCCCCGGGGTAAGTGAGCTTACCTGCTACGGGATGGTCTATATCCACAAAATACCCCCTGGCTTTGTGCTGGGGCATATCGAAGAGCTGCTCGGTGTTGGGAACCAGGGTTAGAGGGAGCCTGAGCTCCTGAGCAGCGTGGAAAACATCCTCCATGCGCTTTCCCCGCAACCAGGAGACTATAATAGCGGTTACTTCGTCACGGCGCTCCTCACGCATCATTGGAGTCTCGTACTCAGGCTTGTCCCTGAGCTCAGGCATCCCGAGCAGGGCACAGAGTGACTCCCAATGGGTTTGAGTTGGAAGATAGAACCCGACATAACCGTCCTGGCAGGGAAGAATACCCCAGGGGAAATGAATGCCTGCTCTCTTCCTGACGAATCCGGCCATGGAAAAGACCAATGTCATCGACGGTTGCATGGTGTGGAAAGCTTCCAACATTGAGACGTCCACCTGTTGCCCCACACCGGTTTCGTCCTCGTAGTATAGGGCTGATAGTGCGGCCAGTGCTCCGTAGAGACCAGCCACGTACTCACTCACATTGGAGCCCATTTTCAGCGGTTCCCGGTCCGGCTCGCCCAACTCGTAGAGTATGCCGCTCAATCCCCAGATAGTGAGATCGGTCGCCCTGCAGTCACGATAGGGCCCGGTCTGCCCAAAGTTGGAAATCGAGACCATCACCAGGCCGGGGTTTATCTCTTTCAAGGTCTCATAATCCAGCCCCAACCCGGGCATCACCCGCGGGCTGAAGTTCTCAACCACGACATCCACCTGTTTTGCCAGTTCCTTTAGAATCCCCGCCCCCGTGACGCTCTTCAGGTTCAGCGTGATGCTTTTCTTGTTGGTGTTGAGGTACAGAAAAAGCCCGCTGCTCTCAGGATGAGGTTTGTCGTGGGGAAATGGCCCCATACCCCTGGCAGCGTCTCCCAGGCCTGGTCTCTCGACCTTGATAACATCGGCGCCATAGTCAGCTAATATCTTGGTACAGTAGGGTCCAGCGACATAGTGGGTTAGATCCAGCACCCGAGCCCCTGACAAAGCTTGTTCTGACATATGTCCCTCCTCTCATTACCGACACTCCCTCTAGAGGGTTGCTCCAAAAAGCGGAAAGTCAAAAAGCAGATTTGCGCAGATCGCGCATGTATATTTTGCAAGCTACGGTACTACAACACTATATCTTTTTCAAGGGTTTCTGACCAGCTTTCCTTTTTAAGGATACTGTAAAATCTGTCTCTCGCGCTGCGTTCGATCCAAGGACAATGACCGCATTCTTCCAACAGGATGAGTCGAAAGTCTTTTAGAATGCGAGAAAGCGGCTCTTTGATCCCCTCTGAAAGATGGGGGTCGTAGTCACCGTGGATCGCGACTACAGGACATTGGATTCTCCTCCCGAGCTCTAGAAGCTTGCCGCTGCTTCTTAGCTCTCTAGCTTGTTCCCATACACTTTGATAGA
>CAYVES010000035.1:1702-18635 GCA_964449845.1 uncultured Dehalococcoidia bacterium | reverse complement strand
TTGCTGCATTCATCGTGAACTCCAGCCTTTCGGCGTGTGCTCCATACATGCGGGGGCAAGAGATATGATAGTAATAGCGAGCTGTGATACTATCCAGAGGATCACCCGTTTCCTCGTCCAAGTCCCAAAAGAGCCTAGCCCCGAAGCATAGCGAGTCAGCGACCACTAAGCCACCGATATCCTCGATGAGTTCCACCAGGGCCGGATCATCGTTCACACTCCCCACTATCATCAGTCTTGCTCTATAGTCAGAGATGCCCTCTCGGCTGCTGATTTCGTTAAGTGATTCCTTCAGAAGCTGGTTGTACCTATCCCTGGGCATCGAAACGCTTGCTATGACGATTTTGAGAGTCTCCGCACCTGTAATAGGAGGGGCTTTTTTTGTCCTAAGCTCATATAGCTGCTTCAAGAGACTACGGGTCTCATTATAGACTCTTATGGCTTCCCTCAGGCTTTCCTCTTTAACTTCAACCCCAAAGGACTTCTCCAGATGTTCCATGAAAGCGGCAACTTCTTCCCTATACCACTGCAGCCCATCATCGGTGATCACATGTGGGACGGGGAGCATATGCATGAAGGCCGGCGTCTTTTCCTGAGCCCTCCAATTGTCATATGCACGGCGCGTGTGATCACACCCGTTCGTGAAAACCACTCCGTCGAGAAAATCATACTCACCAGTTAACACTAGTTCAAGGACGCTGCGAGCGAAACTACAGTTAGCAATTCTGGTAAGCCATGTATCCGCCAGTGATGTCCCAACACAGCCTGTTCCCCTTAGCCTGAATGGTAGAATACCGGCGGCGTAGATGATTTCCTCGGGCACATAGGTACAAGGGTATCCTACCACCTTGCCACCCTCCTTCTTCCAACTCTCGACAAAAGGGTTGGAAAGGGTTTCACTTAGTTTGGTTAGTTCTTCCGCTTCTTTTGTCGTCATCTATCTCCTCCTCGATACCTCTCCGTTATTCATGTTCGCAAACGCTCCTGTAATTAGGCTCAGACAATGGTTTCCAGCCGTCTGGATAAGCGTTTACCCAGAGCCACTATTACTAGAGTAGGTGGCACTCCAAAAGAATCGGGGATGACGCTGGTATCACAGCAGTAAAGGTTCTTGACCGATGTTTCCAGATTGGAGTCCACCAGCTCACCAACCCTGACGGTCGCAGCCGGATGGCCAATAATTACCCCCGAATGGTCGATATTGTAGGGGTCACAACCCGCTTTGATCAGTATCTTTTCGGCAGCCGTTACACCCCACTCCAGCCTGGATATGTCCCTCTTGGTGCGCGGTTTGCTGATCCTGCCGTCCAGGAAGATCTGCCCGTCCAGTTCATCCGCTATTTTGACCATCACCCCTATCGCCTTTCCCCAGCGAAGGAGGGCGTTTCGTGGACTCAGAGGCTTCTCTTGAAGCCTCTGGAGGGACCAGTACATTCTAGGGCCACTTATATTGGAGAAGGTAATCCCATGTTCGTCGTCGTGACAGCCGACGGAGAATAGCATGTCACGCATGCCGCCCTTGCCTTTCTTGAAGAAACCAAAGACCATAATCGCCGGGTCTCCTGTGAACCACCTGCCAGCGTCATCGAATCCCGACCTCTTCAAGATGCGGGCAGTGCCTATCCCGCCGGCGGCACACACAACTACTTTGCCGTTGACTTCGTATTCCTGGCCATTGCTGCCTTTAGCTCTCACCCCACCTGCCAAACCGCCTTCGATGATAACGTCTCTGACCTCCACCTTGGGAAGCAAGATAGCCCCATTTTTCTCTGCTTCTTCAGCAAACACCATTCCGGTCCACTTAGCGCCTGTAGGACAGCCATAAGGGCACATTGGACAGTTGGGCTTGCACTTGTCCACGTCAACAAACTTATCTATTACTTCCCAGGGGTAGCCAAGCTCCTGGGCCGCTTCCATAAGCCGCTTAGGCCCTTCACCTAGCAAATGATCGGGGGTTTTGTTGACCCAGCAATCCTTCTTCGCTTCAGCCAGGTATTCGGTGAGATCAATTCCATACTGCTGCCACTGCGCCGGATGTGGCACAAAGGCTGAGCCTGCGTATATCAGGGTCCCTCCCCCGACGCCCTTGCCCTGCACTATCCAATCGCCCTCAATAGTTCTGAACAAGAAACCATACTTCTCCATATATCGCACTGGGGCGAGGAGCGTGCCATAAAACCTCTTGCTGTACACGCCTTTTTCTATAAGAATCACATTTTTGCCTTTTTGGGACAGTTCTCTGGCTACTGTACACCCCCCAGGCCCAGCCCCAGCGATCACTACATCTGCTTCTAATTGCTTAAGCTTCTTAGCCATTATGCTAGACCACCTCCTTATCCCCTGGTTTTGGCGTAAGTCCTCCATCTACTGAGATAATGCATATGGCGATTCGTTGTGAGAATAGGTTGCCACGTGAGACATTTTACGTCAAGTAGATTTACCTAACTTTTGTCTGATTTTCTGCCTGGCTTCTGTGGGGAAAAGAATTGCAAAAGACCGTTGCAATCCACCTAGTGGAGAAGATAGGCCATCGTTGAAACCGAATCACCCCTGGAAAAGCAGAATCTATCCGCTGCCTGAGGGGAGGTGCTCCTGCTCAAGCTTATGCCTAAGCTGTTGGGCCACCGTCTCCATTGCCTCGGGCCCAAATGAGTCAAGAAGCTCCACCAGCTCATCCAGAGAGAAGACTTCATCGATGTTTAGGGCCCTCCGTCTTAGGGCCGCGATAAACGCCTGAGCCCTGTTGCTTGTTTCTAGCTTGATACATGCCTGGTACAGGAATGTCCTTACTGTGCTGACGGATGTACATAGCTGGTCGGCGATCTCCTGATTGGTCAGCCCCCGCGCAACCAATACCAGAACGTCTCTCTCCCTCTTGGTTAGCACATTGTCTTGTGTTTTCTCAACATGGGCAATCTGTTCGCCAGTTGACAGGAGCCGCTCCTTGTCCAACCTCTGCCTCAGCAGTCCGGCTATTGTCTCCACCGCTTCGGGTCCTAGGGAGGCAAGCAACTCCACTAGCTCATCCAACGAGTAGATTTCATCGATGTTTATGATGCCCTGTCTGATGGCGAAGAGAACCGCCTCGATCCTGTTGTGTGCCTTCAGCTTGGTGCACGCCTGGTATATGAACGTCTTCACCGCGCTGGTGGATGTGCCGAGCCGATCGGCGATCTCCTGATTGGTCAGCCCACGGGCAACGAGTAGTAAGACGTCCCGTTCCCCTTTGGTTAGCGTAGCATCTTGTTTCTCTTCCATGCTGTACCCACGTCAGCCATGAGGAGATCCGTATTGTGCTGGAGGGTTTGCATTTTCTCCAAATGTCCCCAGCGCCTTGACTACATCAACAACTTTCTTGGAATCCAGTTCGTCCAGACTGTAATATGTCCCACCGCTTGCCTCGACGATCTCCCTGTTATATCCCAGATTGAGAAAGCCGTCGGCAGTATCTATAACCACCAGATTTATGCCGTGCTTTTTGATCTCGCTGGCGAGAGAGACAAGCTCCTTCTTCACATCTGTCCCTATTGGCACATTGCCCCTTCCGTCCGAAACGAGCACCATGATGGGGATTATGTTCCTGTTCTTCCACAGTTGAGTTCTTAAGACCTGAAGCCCTTTGTAAAGCCCGTCCGAAAGGGGGGTCCTCCCTCCCGTGGGGAGTTCCCTGAGATACCTGACGGCTAACTGAACGCTGGCGGTGGGGGGCAACAGAACCTCCGCTTTGTCCCCGGCGACAGCAATGAAGCCCACCTTATCCCTTTTCTGGTAGGAATCCTCAAGAAGGGCCATAACAGCCCTCTTGGCCATCTCCATCGCCCGCATCGCTGCCATGGATCCCGAGGCATCGACCACGAATACGATCACAGAGGAAATCTTCTTCGCCCTGACCTTCTCCCTTAGGTCCTCCTTCTCAATCTTGAGGTTGCCTTTCCTTGCCACAGAGGCCCTTATCGTGGCATCTATGGCGATATCGGTGGTCTTCCCCTCCGGTATGCTGGCCTTCACATACTTCCCGCTGTGGGTGCTCAAGGTGCGAGCCCTCCTCCCCGAGCCCGTCCTCCTCTTCTTGTCCTTGTTCAGCTTTATCTCGACCTTCTTTTGCGGACCTACTTCAAAGGTTTTCTTCAGCTTCCCCTGGAACTGGTCAGTTTGCGCACGCGAATCTCCCTCTTCATCCTCATTAGGGCCACCAGACTCACTATCGCCCTGCTCGCTGTCCTCGCTTTCAGGAGCAGGAGTCTTCCGCTGCCGGATAATCGCCTCCACCCTTTCCGTTACCGGCTTTGGTTCCTCAAAGGGCATCCTCCTCATTCTGTGGGGCAGGACCAGTTCCGCCGCCTCCCTTACGTCTTCTCCGATGACATTCTTCCTTTGATTGTAGGCAGCTATCGTCTTCCCAGCTCGGGCGATCAAGAAATCCGCTCGATGGCCATGCACCTCGAATTCGAGGCAGATCGCGGCTATGGTCTGCAGCAGGTCGTTTGCAATCTCGACCTCTTTGAGAAGCTCCCTCGCCTTGAGTATCCTTTGCCTGAGCTCCTCTTGCTCCTTTTGATATCTCCTGGAGAAGGATTCCGGGTCTTTTTCGAAATCTTCCACCACCCTTATGATTTCAATTCTTTCCTCTGCATCCTTTATTCCTTTGATATCTACCGAGAGTCCGAATCTATCTAGAAGCTGAGGGCGGATTTCTCCTTCCTCCGGGTTCATAGTCCCCACCAAGATGAACTTAGAGGGGTGAGAAACAGAAATACCCTCCCTTTCTACAGCATTCACCCCCATGGCAGCGGAATCGAGCAGAATATCTACCAGGTGATCGTCGAGCAGATTGACCTCGTCTATATACAGGATGCCCTGGTTAACTTCAGCCAGGATTCCCGGCTCCAGGGCCTTTATCCCCTCTCTTAATGCCTTCCCTATATCCAGGGTGCCCGTCACTCTATCCTCGGTGGCCCCCAAAGGTAGTTCTACTACCTTTGTCTTCCTCGTCACCGCGGGGAGTTCCTCCCCACGCATGTAGCTGTCATTGCAGGTACTGCACTGAAGGGAGGGATCGTTCGGGCCACAGTTAAATGGGCACCTTACTACCTCTATCTCCGGCAAGAGGTCGGCTAAGGCCCTAACAGCAGTGGACTTGCCCGTCCCCTTCTCACCCCTGACCAGAACCCCAAGAAGGCTGGGGTTTATGGCGTTCAACACCAAAGACTGCTTGAGTTTCTGCTGCCCTACTATCGCTGTGAACGGAAGAATGACCCTTTTCATCTGGTTAGACACTCTATTAACCGCCTTTCGGTTCTCAAGTGTTGCAACCCATTGGTCGCATCAACTTGGCACGAATTTCGCGCCCATTTCCTATGACCCTTTCGTACAGGATTTACAGCGATTTGTCAAGCGCCTCCGACAATTGATAGCGTCTCATCTATTCATGCTTTTCTCTTGATTGACCTTGCCAAGAGTCTACCACAGGGCTGGTGAGCCTATCTTATATCCATGCGAAGGCTATGGCGGTGCGCATCCTGCGGGGGTATGGTAAACTACACTCACGGACCTTTGGAGTGATTGCTATGCCATGTGATGCCATAATATGCGATTGGAACGGGACAATTATAGGGTATCGAAACGAGAGGCCTATTCTGGAGGGCGTAGCGGTGGACGTGTTCAGAGCTTCTGTCCCCTTTCACCCCTTCAGAATGGCTCGCATCCTCAAGGCGAGGAGGGAGCTGGAGGCGCTATACCAGGAAGGACGTCAGGAGGCTGAATTTGATTTCGTGAGAGAGATGTTCAGAATCTACAATGAGAGAATAATAAACGGGGTACCAGTCTCGATAATACGCCGCTCAATCGAGAGGCATGCAAATAGGCAGCAGACACAGGCCAAACTCGATCACAGGATTCTGAGACCAATCAAGCAGTGTCACCAGGCTGGAAAGACCACAGGTATCTTCTCTGCCGGATATAGGTATGGCATCGAAAGGATTCTGGCAGTTGCTGGGTATGACAAATACTTCGATTTCTGTGAGGCCGACCGGCTCAGGGAACACAATGGGAGGGCCATTGAATTCGCGCTGGACGTCTATAAGAGGAAGCCAGTGCTATTGCTGGAGTTGCTCAGGCATAGGAGCATGGATGCAAGCAGAATAGCGTATATCGGCGACAGCGAAGACGACGAGGGCTGCTTTGAGATCGTAGGATATCCGGTGTTGGCTTTTCTGGCTCCGCAGGAGCTAAAAGAGCGCTATGCCCGAAAGTACAACGCCTTCGTCCCCAAGGATGAAAAGGATTTGGCGGACTACCTCAGGCATGCTTGACCCCACTCGGGGCTCAGGCAGAAATCTACTTTGTCGAATTCATCCCCCCAATTTGTCCAAGGCCCTGAGCAGTGATGCATTCGCTTTATCCATTTCTTCACAGGCTTCCATCAGTTCGTCGTGCACCGCGGTCTCACCAGAGCCCCCGGCCTTCTCCGCCCACTCCCTGAACTCCTCGCCATGCTCCCTGTTGTGTTTAACCCAGTAGTCCAGTAGTACCCTCAATTTGCCCCTCTCAGCCTTTTGCATTGCCTTCACCTCCTTCCCTATGTCCTGCCCAAGCACCAAGATACTACATGACAAGCAAGGAATCAAAAAACGCTACACAAGCAGGAGGAAACGTTTATAATAGCTCTCCAAGGGCAGAACTTACGATCCCGGATTACGAGATATTGAGAGCGCCAACCAGGCCCATTTATTGAGAGACATACATTCTTCAACATGGACAAAGGAGGGACCGAACATGAAGCGCTTAAGTTTGCCGATTCTCTTGGGATTAGCGTTGGTTGTATTGTCCATACTCCTGTATCTGTTTCACTATGCCATTTTCAGGGATGCCCACCATATCTTCATCTACATGGTGGGAGATATTGCCTTTGTGCCCATCGAGGTCCTGTTAGTTACTCTCATTATACACCGGCTGCTGAGCGAGAGGGAAAAACGTGCCCGGCTGGAGAAGTTGAACATGGTTGTAGGAGCCTTTTTCAGTTCAGCCGGAACGAGGCTCCTGACCTATTTTTCCGACTTCGACCCTGAACTGGACAGAATCAGGAGGCATCTCGTTGTGACCGATGAGTGGTCCGACCAAGAGTTCCTTAGCGTCAGCCAGCGCCTCAAGAACTACGACTACAAGATTGACATTCAAAGGGTCGATTTGGAGCATTTGCGCAGTTTCCTCGTGGAAAAGAAGGATCTCTTACTGCGTCTATTGGAGAATCCCACTTTGCTGGAACACGAATCCTTCACAGAGCTTCTTCGAGCGGTTTTTCACCTGTCCGATGAACTGGAGAACAGGCAAGACCTCAGCCAGTTGCCGGATACCGACTATCAGCATCTTGCCAACGACATAAGAAGAGCATACGTCCTACTAGTGCATGAATGGGTCGATTATGTCAAATATTTGAAGAACAACTATCCGTATCTCTTCTCCCTCTCTATGAGGATGAACCCGTTTGATCTGGAGGCATCCCCGTTGGTAACGTGAATCGTTCCAATGCGAAGCGCCAAACAGCAGAAACGCATAGCTCCATCCGCAGCCAGTAGTCCATAAGCTGCCCTCATGGCGTCGTTGATGAGACGAAAGTCACATACACGGCGGGTCCTGTGCTCTATAATCCCGTTGGCTGGTAGATGGGAGTCTTGCCGGCCGCCGCCTTCAATGGACACCAGGCGGGGTCGCTGCAAGGTGGAGCACCACGGAGGAGCTATGTACAAACCCCGAGGCAGAAAGAAGGCAATACAGGAAGATAAGTCAGCACCCTTTATGCTCACAACAGGCGAAGCATGTCGATTGCTTAATGTACATCGCAACACGCTGAGACGATGGAGCGCCATGGGACTGATTAAGGAATACCGCGTTGGCCCTGGTCGCCATCGAAGGTTCAAGGCAGAGGACATTGCCGCCCTAATCGTGGAATAACCCAGGTGGCGCCGACTCAAAGCAAACAAACTGAGTCGCCAATTGTTATAGCCCCATCAAGGTCATCCCGACAAATGGGACTTCCAGGAGCCTCCCGAGTTTATTTCCCCCAAAAAATACCCACCGACAGCTTCATGTCACGCGATTGACTACTGTCACCCTTCCGTCATGATTATCACCATACCCGTTCCTTGACGGCGTTGAGGGCGTTCTAACTGTCGAAGGCGCTTGACACATCCCTCGAAATAGGCTAAGACAGTAGCGCCAGAGATTTTCCAGGAACCGATCACAATTCGTTTAGGAAATCGTGGTTGAGGAGGTAGTGCCATGTGTGAGTTCTGCACCCAGCACGGCGAGGGAAAGAAGTGGTATCTTCAGGCGAAGAACTACAGTGCAGAATTGTTGAACCTGGAGAGAATACGCTACGTCTTCGATTTCGCCAACAAGTTTGAGGAATGGGCAGTCAGTTGGTCCAGCGAGCTGGACAGGGTCACAGCCACAGACCCCTCGTCCAAATCGGAGTTTGTCGCCCGGCGCACGGCGCAGTTTAAACGAGAGCACTACGGCCAGGTCGTGCCTCTGGAGGACGTGGAGCAGATCCTTGATATGACCATCAGCGTGGTGAGGTTCCCCTGTGTTTGCAGGAGCACCCTCTGGGGTCGCTACGATGCCAGGTACTGCTTTGGGATAACCACCCTCACCCCACACTTGGGGAAGCTTCTGGCCTCGTACCCGGATTTCTCAGGAGACCTGGAGGTGTTAACCAAGGAAGAGGCAAAAAAGGCCTTCCAAGAGCATGACGGTGATGGCCTGGTGCATACCGTGTGGACTCTTATCACCCCCTTTATTGGCGCCATCTGCAATTGCACCAGCAGGGATTGCTTGGCTATGAGGACTCGGCTGCGTCTCGGGCTGCCAACGTTCTTTAAGGCGGAGTATGTGGCCAGGATCGACTGGGAGAGCTGCACGGGGTGCCGCGACTGCATGACGGTGTGCAACTTTGGGGCCATCAGCTACTCCACGGCTCTAGACAAGTGCTTCATTAACCCGCTGCAGTGCTCTGGCTGCGGTGTCTGCCGGGCCGTATGTCCCAACAACGCCATCACCCTGCACGACAGAAATGCCATTCCAGCGCTGGCGAAGGAGTGGTGACCCTATGGTGCGGATAGAGGTTGATAAAAACAAATGCCCCTCGCCACGTGACTGCCGTAGGTGTCTTGAGATGTGCCCGGAATCAGTATTCATGACCTACCCGCGGGTGCCTCGCATGCCGGGAAGGAAAGCCAGGGACTGGGTCATAGTTCCCGCTCTCTCCAGCCAGTGCACTGGATGCATGATCTGCGTCGAGGCATGCCCCCATAATGCGATCACGGTGACCTTCGCAACCTAGCGATAGAGAAAGGCCACCGGCTTCGCCGCGTACACCATCAAACGTTTCTTGTTCTTATTATGGCTACTGTTCCGTACTTGAGGTAGTCCCTTTTGTCCTCGTGAAGGCGATTGCTCCTCAATAGTACATCCAGACCGCCCTGCTCGACGAAATCTCGGGAGCATCTGAAATGCTCCCTGCCCGCCATGAACTCCACGGCCCTGATCAGATAGGAGTATGCGTTTCGTGGGAAGGGAACACTGAAATCAACAAAGACCAGGGTGCCTTGCGCCTTTACCACCCTCTTCATCTCAGAGATTACCCTGGCCCTCGCCGGCCTTTGCTTCTCGTGCAGCGAAAAGGAGACGGAAGCGTAATCAAAGGAGTTGTCCCTGAATGGCAGGGCTTGGGCATCCGCCAGTTGGAATGAGACGTTCCCCAAGCCTCGTTTTCGCCTCTTCCTCTCCGCCACTTTCACCATGCGGGGGTCAGTGTCGATTCCAGTGGCGTCAATGCCCTTTCCGGCGTAGTGAAGCGCCTGGTCTCCAGTCCCGCAGCAGACATCCAACACCCTATCCCCTGCTTTCATCCCGGAGAACTCAGGGGTATAAAGCCTGACATCCCGCAATATGGGATCAATTACCCTTGTGTAGCCGAACATATACATAGCCTTGAATCCTGTTAATGGCCCAGGGTTCTTATGCGCCAGAGCTGCTCATTGACTCTGGCGAAGGTCTCGCTTCTATTTTCCCGGACCATCCGACTATCCTGGCGCTGCCTCGCCCACTGGTCGAAGCTGGCGAGTATCAGGTAGGGGACACGGCCTGAGGCATCGGCGATAGCCTCCCGCTCCAGGGGCAAGCCCACCGCTGCCATTCCACGCTCCAGGGGTGTGTCCCGCCCCGGGTCACAGGCGCTCCATCTGCCGAGCCAGACCTCGCAGTCCACGTGGTCCTGCTCGCTGGGTGCAGGGCCCAAACGCTGCGCCAGGGCGTCGTCCCCTGTTATCCTTCCCCAGAGGCTCACCTCAGCCCTGATGCGGAAAACGCGGTACCTAGCGGGGATGGCCACGAACCTGAGCAGAGCGACCAGGAGGTTGGTTTTCCCAGAGCACATCCCCCAGCCCTTCGCCAGCGTCTCAGAAGCAGCCACATCCCAGTCATCGAGGCCATAGGGCAGCTCCTTGACGAAGTCGAAGATACGCCGGAACGTCTCTTTTCTGCTGCGGCAGCCCAGAGTGACCTCCAGGGCCTTGTCTCCGATCTCCGGGCAGCGGTCGAAGTCACAAAGCCCGCTCGGCTTCAGGTAGTCTTCGTTGTCTATGGCCATAACCCTGCCACTTATTTTAGCCGAGGCCGCCGCGAATGCCAAACCTGCCCACGGATTGGGTGATGACCTCTTCACCTTTGCCTCTCCATTGAATGACCTATCCCTGCCGGTGTGGCGGGGATTCTTCGCCCAGAGGGCTCAGAATGACATAACCGACGTTGCCAAACGCGCTGAGTCCTTGACAGATCGGCCGTCATTAGCTAGGATACTCGCAACAGAAACGATATCCAGGTTGTAGCAATCTGTGCTGGCATCTTTCGCTGTTCTCCGCTGCAACCGAATCGAAAGAGAAAAATGAACTGGTTGGACGCGATATTCGTTATCTTCCTGGTCCTTGGCGCCGCGAGGGGACTGCTGACTGGAAGACTGTTGCCCCTGCTCATCATCTTTGCCATATGGGTGACAAGCATAGCTCTGGCGGTCAATTTTGAGGACCAGCTCGGCAATGCAATTGGTACTCGTTCGTGGTATCCTCTGCTGGCATTCTTCATTATTCTGATCGTCGTTCAGCTAATCCTACTATTCTCCGCGGTACCGGCAATCGTACTAGGCAGCATAAGCTGGAGACCACAGAGGTGGTTGGACACCCTCGGCGGGATGCTGATAAGCGGGTGCATAACTGCGATTATGTGCGGGATCTTCTGGCGGATTCTAGAAGAGATTGCCACACAACTGTCACACGGGGAATCCGGAGCTGCCAAGTCTTTCTACGATACTGTACAAGGCTCGGCTTTGCGACCGGAGTTAATCGCCTTTGTCGATTGGTTCGAACCGCCTGTGGGCGTGGTGCTCGGCTCGATCATTGGAGGGACTCTTATATTGCTGGCAGCGGTGCGGAGAATAAGGGGGACTGAGACCGAGGGTGAAAGCGATAGTGAGTGACCGCGCGTAGAGACGATAGCCCCCTGGAACATGACTCAGGGACTACAAAGCTTCCTCTACCAAGATTGAACTTCTTCCCTGAGCACCCGGAAAAAACCACTTAAGAGCGCCAGGGATATCAAAGCCTTTGCAGGCTTGATTCGTCAAAAGCGGCGCCCGTCGAAAGGCGGCTTGTTGACCGAGCTGCTGATCGTGGTCGCCATTCCGGGAGCACCGCTAATATCCAGCACTGAGAGCGTCTGGCATGCCTTTCGCAGCCAGAAGACGCCGACAAGAGTTCGTCATTAATCCCCAAGCTCCGCCAGGGAGTCAGGTGCAGACATTATATGCGATTGGCTAGGGGAAAGCAACGTTTTGTTCCCGGGGCTGGTCGCGAGCTGCAACAGCCGCAGGCCATGAAAAGCCTGATGCCGTTGGCATTCAACAAAACAAATGCTACAATTCGTCTCACAGAAAGGCGCTCGCCCAACCTGTGGTTCGTCTTGATAGCAGTTGGGCCACATTTGCTAGCTGTAAATACCCGGGAGACAAATTGGAATGGACAACATCACCATAAGAAAGGGGAGCCCCGAAGATGCTGATGATTTTCCCCAGCTTGTTTTGTTCACCGGCCCGAAGCTATTGCCAACCCTTTTTGGGTCTGAGTCCAACCTAAGAAACGTAATGAGGGGATCGTTTCAACGTGTAAGGAATGCCTTTAGCTACGAACATTCACACTTCATCGAAGCCAATGGTCAAACAGCGGCAATGGCTTTGGCATTCACCTACGATCAGATGAGAAGGGAACAACTACGCACCATGTTGCTTATTCTGAGGTATTTGAAATTGAGTTTTCTTACCCAAATAATCTATTTGTATAGATCAAGCCAGATTCTCGTGCAGATTACAGAAGGCGATTCTTACCTTGCCCATATCGCAGCATACCCCGAGTTCAGGAGTCTTGGCTTCGGAACGAGGCTCCTCGAAGTGATTGAGGAAGAAGCAAGGACAACTGGGAGCAAAAGAATGGTATTGGATGTGGAAACTTATAATACAGAAGCGATCAAGTTATATGAAAGGCTCGGATATACCATAGAACAAAGATCGCCCATTTTCAGAATTCGAGATAGGGGTTTTGAGTTCGTCAAGATGAGCAAAAATATAGCAAGAGGGTGCTGAGAAAGAGGTGCAGGATGTTTCCTGTCGGGGGCCTGGGGTGTCCCCTAGAGACAAATCCGAAATCCCAAACTCGAAATCCTAAACAAATTCAAAATCCAAATGATCAAAATTCAAAAGGTTTGCAGCATTTTAGTTTGAAACATTTGATATTGTTTAGAGTTTAGGAATTAGTATTTAGGATTTCTTGGCGTGGGTTGATACAAAAGGAAGAATCATGACGATTAAAGCAGTAAATCCCACAACGGGCGAAACGATCAAAGAGTATGAAGAGATGACCCCGGAAGAGGTGAAGGACGCCATAGAGAAATCACACCAAGCCTTTCTCGGCTGGCGGAGGACAAGCTTTGCTGAACGGGGAAAGCTCATGAAGAAGGCCGCGCAAATTATCCGAGATAAGGCAGAAGACTATGCGAGGTTGATGGCAGAAGAGATGGGCAAGCCGGTGAAGAGCGGCAGGTCAGAGGCGGAGAAATGTGCCTGGGGCTGCGACTACTACGCCGACAACGCTGAGAAGTTCTTACAGCCGGAGGTAGTAGATACAGACGCAAGCAAGAGCTTTGTCACCTTCCAACCGTTGGGCGTTGTACTCGCGATCATGCCGTGGAACTTTCCTTTCTGGCAGGTCTTCCGGTTCGCTGCGCCTGCGCTTATGGCGGGTAATGCGGCGCTACTGAAGCACGCCTCTAACGTGCCCGGCTGTGCTTTGGCCATAGAAGACATCTTCCGCAAAGCGGATTTTCCTGCGAATATCTTCAGGACGTTGCTCATCGGCAGCAATCAGGTCGAAGCAATCATCGCCAACCCGCTGGTCAAAGCGGCCACCCTGACCGGCAGCACAGACGCTGGCAGGACAGTCTCCAAGAAGGCGGGGGAAATGATCAAGAAGACCGTCCTCGAGCTGGGTGGCAGCGATCCCTACGTGATTCTGGAAGATGCCGACCTCGAGTCCGCGGTGACGGCGTGTGTCGCCAGCAGGCTTACCAATTCAGGGCAGAGTTGTATCGCTGCCAAGCGGCTTGTCGTCGTCGAGTCGCAGAGGGAGCGGTTTGAGGAACTCTTCGTAGAGCGTATACGTGCTGAGAAGGTAGGCGATCCCGTGGAAGAAGCCACCACGGTGGGTCCTTTGGCCCGACACGACCTGAGGGACAACCTGCACCGGCAGGTACTGGAGAGCATCGAGAAAGGGGCCAAGTGCCTGCTTGGCGGAAAGGTCCCCGAGGGCAGCGGCTTCTTTTATCCTCCTACCGTCCTCACCAACGTCAAGAGGGGCATGCCAGCGTACGACGAGGAGCTGTTCGGCCCCGTAGCAGCGATTATCCCGGTGAGGGACGAGCAGGAAGCGATCAGGGTGGCGAACGATTCCCGATTCGGTCTGGGAGCGGCCATATTCACCAGAGATGTCGCGAAAGGGGAAAGAATCGCAGCAAATGAGATCGAAGCGGGCTGCTGTTTCGTTAATGCCGTTGTGAGGTCAGACCCCCGCCTGCCATTTGGGGGCGTGAAGGACAGCGGGTACGGTCGCGAGCTGTCACACTACGGGATCAAGGAATTCGTGAACATCAAGACCGTTTGGGTGAAATAGGCCCTCCCAGAAAGGAGAATAAGGGATGGCAGATAAGGAAGCACGCGAAGGTATGTTGAGTGACTACCGCGTCCTCGACTTAGCCGACGACAAGGGAGTCTACTGCGCCAAGGTCCTCGGCGATCTGGGGGCCGATGTCATCAAAATTGAGCCTCCTGGTGGCGACCCTTCACGGAACACTGGCCCCTTCTACAAGGAGATCCCCGATCCTGAAAAAAGCCTTTATTGGTGGGCCTACAACACAAGCAAAAGGGGCATAACCTTAAACATCGAAACCGCCGATGGAAAGGATATCTTCAAGACATTGGTGAAGGGTGCCGATGTCGTGGTGGAGTCCTTCCCGCCGGGATATATAGACAGTCTGGGCCTGGGATACTCAGCACTCAGCGAAATAAATCCAGGCATTATCGTGACCTCGATCACCCCCTTCGGCCAGACAGGCCCCTACAAGGACTGGAAAGCTCCTGACCTCGTCGGTTGCGCACTGGGCGGCCAATCATATGTTACCGGCGATGACGATCTACCCCCGTGTCGAATTGGCTTTCCCCAGGCCTATCTTCATGCCGGCAACCACGCTGCCTCCGGAACGCTAGCCGCCCTTTACTATCGAGAGCTCTCAGGGGAGGGCCAGCATGTCGACGTCTCAATGCAGGAAGCTGTGGTATGGACCCTGATGAACGTGATCCAGTTCTGGGACCTGATGAAGTTCAATATGTTTCGGGGTGGAGCTACGCGCATGATGGGCACCCCGCGGTGCAGGGTTGCTTTTCCCTGTAAGGATGGCCATGTGGGTTTTCTGATAGGAGGAGGCCAGTTAGCTTCGATCTCCATGCCGCCAATAGTGAAATGGATGGCCGAGGAGGGAATGCTGGGCGCTTTTGCGGACAAGAAGGACTGGGAACCGAAGGACTGGTCTGAGAAGGTAGACGCTTGGGCGCTGACACAGGAACAGGTCGATGCTTGGGAAAATAGCCTGATAGATTTCTTCGCCAACAAGACCAAGATGGAGCTCTATGAGCAGGCGCTGAGGCGACGCATAATACTCTACCCTTGCAGCAATACCAAAGACATGGTGGAGAACACCCAGCTCAAGGAAAGGGAATTCTACGTAGATGTCGAACACCCGGAACTGGGTGAGACCATCACCTACGTAGGCGCCCCCTACAAGATGACGGACACCACCTGGAGGATATCGAGGCGTGCCCCGCTCATCGGGGAGCATAACCAGGAAATCATTGGAGAGGAGCTAGGCTTCTCCGAAGAAGAGATGCGTCTGCTCAAGGAAGCCAGGGTTATCTGACCTCCCTGGGAACCCAGGATCGAGAGGAGCAAGAGATGGAGAAAAGGCGCGTATTTGAAGGACTCAAGATTGCCGATTTCACCTGGCTGGGGGTAGGCCCCATAGCTACGAAATTTATGGCCAACCTGGGGGCAACGGTGATCCATATCGAATCCAACACCAGGCCTGACATTACCCGAGTATCCTTTCCCTACAAAGATTTTCAGGCGGGCATAAACCGCAGTGGCTTCTTTGCCTTTTACAACGACAGCAAATACGGCATAAGCCTTAACCTGAAGATGCCCCAGGCGCAGGAGGTCGCCAGGAGACTGGTCTGGGAGTGGGCCGATGTGGTTGCCGATGCCCACCTCCCGGGGATTATGGAGAAGTGGGGTTTGGACTACGAGACGCTGAGAAAGGAGAAACCAGACCTCATCCACATAGCTACTGCCCTGCAAGGAAAAACCGGTTCCTACAGCACAATGCCGGGGCACGGGATAGTCGGGGTCTCGCTGGCGGGCTTCAGCGAGATCACCGGCTGGCCTGACAGGGAGCCAGCGGTTCCCACCGGGGCCTTGAGTGATTTCATCACGTTCCCTCACATGGTGACTGCCCTTATTGCAGCGCTCATACACCGAAGGAAAACGGGCAAGGGACAGTACATAGAACTCTCCCAGCTAGAAGCAACCCTCCAATTTCTGGCACCGCCCATCATGGATTACATGATAAACGGGCGGATTCTGGGACGCATGGGCAACCGCTCCACCCACGCCGCACCACATGCCGTCTACCGCTGCCAAGGGGAAGGGGAAAAGTGGTGCGCTATCGCTGTGAGCACCGATGAGGAGTGGGATAACTTCTGCAGGGTTATCGGAAATCCAGAGTGGACCAAAGACCCCAGGTTCACCACGCTTAAGCGCAGGAAGGAGAATGAGGATGAGCTAAATATCCTGGTGGAGCAATGGACAGTTAGCTATCCGCCGCGGGAGGTGATGAGCCGTATGCAGGCAGCAGGAGTAGCCGCAGGGGTAGCCGAGAGCGGTGAAGACCTGGTGGAGGATCCCCAGTTGAACCACCGAGGAACTCTTGTCATTCTCGAACATCCTGAGATAGGCCCCCATATGTACCAACCTCCACCTTTCAGACTATCGAAGACTCCTCATGAGCTCACCATGCCTGCTCCCTGCCTGGGTCAGCACAACGAATACATTCTGAAGGAAGCCCTGGGGATGTCCGACGACGAGATCGCAGACCTGCTCATAGCAGGCGCCCTTGAATGAAACAAAGTGAATCCCCCTCCCTCTAACTCCCTCCCTCCAGGGGAGGGAGGAATGCGATTCCCTCTCCCTTGAAGGGAGAGGCTAGGTGAGGGTGAATAACAAGA
>CAYVES010000035.1:0-1602 GCA_964449845.1 uncultured Dehalococcoidia bacterium | reverse complement strand
TGGAAATGGCGAAGAATCCCCTTCGGACAAGGTTATGCGATGTGCTCGACATCGAATATCCCATCATCCTGGCTGGTATGGGCGGGATGGGTGGGCCCGTGTCCGGCCCGGAGCTTGTGGCAGCAGTATCCAACGCAGGCGGGCTGGGTATCCTCGGCTGCGCCTTCCTGCCGCCTCAAAAAGTCGAAGCCATGATCAAGAAGACCAAAAGCCTCACCAATAAGCCCTTCGGGGTGGATACGGTGTTGCCCGGAGAGGTCCCTCAGACAGGGACCACAGCCGAATTCAAAGGCGAGTTGCCATCTGTTGCTTCGGAGCAGACCGACTTCGTTGAGAAGCTGAGGGAGGAGTTGGGGGTGCCCAGGCCGATGGGAGGAAAGGGATATCTATCCGAAATGGCTGATGATACGGTCTTTTCAGGGGACCTGTTCAAGGAGGAGATCGAGGTGATCCTAGAAGAGCGCGTCCCTGTCTATGCCGCGGGGCTGGGAGACCCCGGTTTTATGGTGGCTGAGGCCCATGCCCGAGGAATGAAAGTGATCGGTGTCGTAGGCCACGTCAGGGCTGCCCGTCGCGTTGCCAAGTCGGGTGTGGACGTCATAGTGGCCCAGGGGCACGAGTCTGGAGGGCACATCAGCAGGATAGGCACCATGCCCCTAGTGCCCCAGGTGGTAGACGCCGTTTCCCCCATTCCGGTGGTGGCTGCTGGGGGGATAGGTGATGGCAGGGGGCTTGTCGCTGCTCTGGCGCTTGGGGCTGTGGGCGTGTGGTGCGGCACCGTCTTCGTTGGTACCTACGAGTCCATCTATGAAGACTACCTCAAGCAGAGGATTGTGGAGGGGACGGAGGACGACACCGTAGTGTCGAGAGTGATAACGGGCAAGCAGGCGAGGTATATGAAAAACAGGCTGATCGCTGCCTGGGAGAAGGCGGGGTTGCCCACATTGCCCCTGCCCTTACAACCTATGCTTGTCCTGCCCATATTGGATGGGGCCTATGAGGCGCGGATAGCGGATATAGTGCCTGCGCCCGCGGGACAAATAGCGGGGATGATCAACGAGCTGAAACCGGCGAAGCAGGTTGTTGAGGAGATGGTGGAGGGAGCCAAGCGAGTCCTGGACGAACTCTCCTCCACTTAGCAGGGGTTGTAACAAGCAGGTGATAGGTCAAGGCCGAGGAACGATTATATTATCGAAGCAGAACCAGTGTGAACGCGCCTACGACTATTGACAAAGGCTCCAAGATGTGTTAGCATATGCGTTTGTAGATGGACCTTCCTTTGTTCCCAAGCTTTGTTTCCAATCCTACTGATTCCTGGGCTAACTGCGTCACTCTCTTGTTTTAACTACTCTTTTTGAAAGGTGTTGAAGCATGACTTTGGCTACATCCCATAACGTAGGGACTAGGAAGTCCTATGCCAGAATACCCCACCTCCTGGAAACGCCCAACCTCATCCAGATTCAGCAGGACTCCTATCGCTGGGCCTGCGACCCCTCCCTCGGCGGCGGACTCAAGGAATTGTTCGATGAGATCTCGCCAATTAAGGACTTCACCGGCAACCGTTACGAGCTCCGTTTCGCAAGCTACGGGTTCGGAGCCAGT
>CAYVES010000034.1:13573-18761 GCA_964449845.1 uncultured Dehalococcoidia bacterium | reverse complement strand
ATACCTCCCCTTTATTCCAGACCCGGCGCTGCCGTTTTTTTAAGAACGTGTACCTGGAGAGATAGCTCTGCCACCACCTGCTTGAGCCTGACATTCTCGCGCTTTAGCTCCTGCACCTCACCTTTTGTGGCATCCCGGGTCATTTCCCTGGTCAACCTCTCTTTGCCGGCTTCCATGAAGTCTTTCAGCCAGGCATAGTACGTGCTGGGACGAATACCTTCCCGGCGGCAGAGGTCCCTTATGGGCATGTCGCGCCGGAAGCCCTCCAGCACGATGCGAATCTTCTCCTCAGCGGTGAACTTGCGGCGGGTTATACGTTTGATGTCCCGGATAAACTGCTTTGTCTCTGCACTCCTGGCTTCAGCCTGCCAGATCCTGTCGGTTACTTTTTGAGTCACTTGCCTGCTCCTTTCCTAATCGAGACTTTACTTTCTCGGGGGAGCAGGTGCAAGCCCTAAGTGTCCATTAACTTTTATCCCGGAAGTGTCCCATTTACCCTGACGATTTACACCCGATGATGATGTGTATAGGCTTGTGCTTGCTGTGACCAGGGCCAAAGCTATGCCGCTATCAGGCGAGGCCAAAAGACGAGTCGATGAGATTATTCGAGAGTGGTTTCAGATCAACGAGATGGCTATTGCCCTAGGGGTCAAACTGACGAAAGGCGACTACCGTCAATTCATGCTGCGCAAAATAGGCGTCACGGGATAGTCGCTATTTGGCATAACTTTGCCACAGGCTATTCCATCACGAGCAAAATCACCGTGGTTGAACAAAATGCAAGATTGTGAAACGCATCGCCGTATCTATGGAGCGTCTCCACAAGGAGCTGAAATAGTCCGCTCCCAGGGTCTGGCCAGACCCTCGCATTTCGTATTTCCAGGGTATTACCAGACCCAAGCATTTCGTATCTCTAGACCCTGGCCACCCTCAGATACGATTGAGACCCTGAGACCTACCCTCAGTAGGTACCCTCAGGGTTGGGGTGACCCCACTCTCGGGGCTAGCTTCCCCCTTTTCCAAATCCTGTTAGGTTGCGAGGTTTCTTGTCAGTATGGAGAGGGAAGGCGAATGGCGATAGAGGTGCACATGTCGGGCCACAGCTAACGCCAAACACCTCTGAGGCTGGTTGTTGCCGGCCTTGCTGGTCAGCTCCGATTCTGCTAAACTACATTGTGGGTTGGCTACAGGAGCCAATCAGTTGCTGCAACTCTGGGATGAGTTGCTTCTTCTCGAAGAAAAGTTCGGGAGCTGTCCACTGCGGTCTACCATTCAAGACAGGTCCCGAACAGCTCTCCCTACTGGCTATGAGGCCAAAGGGCGGGTTCAATTCTATTCGTGCGATCTTTCCCTGCTCCACATGGAGGCGCTTGAAGACAGTCTCGCATGGCAGGCGATGCTCGTCGAAGTTACCCTTCTCAAACAGGGAGTCGAGCTCGGTGGCAAGCTGGAGAGCGATCTCGAAGTCAGCTTTGACGAGGTGCTGCTGCTGCCTGATGGCATCGACGGTGTTCCTGAGCCTGGAGCGCTCGGCCTCAATTTGAGCCCGGTGCTCCTTGAAGTCCTCGAAGGGGATCTCCTCCTCGATGGCCAGCCGCTGTAGGTTCTTCTCCATGTTGTCCGGCTTGGTCAGGCGCGCCTCGGCCTACCTCAGTTCTCCATCGCCGTTGCTCTCCTGGTCAAACCATCTGGCCAGCTCCCTGCGCAGCTCCTGCCTAGTCCCCTCGGTGATAACCACCCCCTTGATGATGGCCGGAAGCTGCGCCTCTACTTATCTAGCATTGTAGAAGATCTGGCTGCCGTTCACCCTGGCGCTGCTGCGGTAGTAGCTTATTCCCTTGTTGAGGTGAGTCTCCGCCCAGCATGGGCTTCCGGCGTCCAGCGAGTACAACAGACCGCGCAGGAGGTACTTGTGGCGCTGGGTGCGCTGCCTGTACTTATCATGCTCCCTGAGGACTTGCTGCACCTGCGCAAAGATGTCCTCGTCAACCACGGGTTCGTGGCTATCATTCCTCTTCGGGCGCCGATATCTCGCCTTTAGGGCATCACTGATGTCAAGCCCGATGCGAGCCACAACCGAGCAATTGGACAGGCAGACTGTCTTGACAAACAATCTGCGAAGGTATATACAGGACGTTACGTTTTGGTGGGACAGTGTCGCGGTACCATAGCTCCCGTTCCCGTTTACGAGTTCCTGGTGGATCATCTAGAAGGAGGGCAGAATGGGATTGAAGATCTGGATGCAGAATATCATGCATGGAGAAGAGATGGGGGCAGATTCGGAAATAGTCTGGGATGGTCTTGTAAGGTCAGCAAAGAAGGTTGTAAGACCAGATACCGAGGTGACCCTCAGTCACCTGGAAAAAGATCACGGCACCCCTGACTCTCTGAACTGGCCATGGCCGTTGACTTGGCCGTGCCTGCAGATAATGAGGGAAACCGCCATCGTCAATGGAATCCTCAAAGCCGAGGAGGAAGGCTTCGATGCGGTGGTGGTCGACTGTGCCCTCGACCCGGGGCTGCACCAGGCTCGGGGCATGTTGAACATTCCGGTGACTAGCGCTGGCGAATCCGGTCTCGTAATAGCTCAGTTGCTGGGAAGAAAGCTCGCGGTGGTGGCACCATCCGACACTGCTGTCGCTGGGGAGGAGGAAAACCTTCATTTCCTCGGCTTAGAGGACCGGGCTATTAAATACAGGCCCGTCAGGCACTTCGAAATTGTATTTGGTCTCGCTGATGCCTTCCGGGGTAAGCCTGAAAGGCTAATCGAAGACTTCGAGAAAGTAGCATGGGAACTAATTCGGGATGGTGCAGATGTCATTGTGAACGCCTGTGGCTTGTCGGGGCCTGCATTTTCGCTGAACGGCTATGTGGAGGTGCCAGGGGCTAATGTTCCCGTTGTCGATAGTACCACCGCCGCACTGAAGCTGGCTGAACTCCTCGCCGACCTTCAGAACAGCCTCGGACTCAGGAAGACAAACCTCCCCACTGGCTTGTATCGAACACCCCCAGAAGACGTCTTGGATGAGGCACGCAGGAGGTTCGCGAAGTATTTGGCGTAAAGTCATTGCACCAGGCACCTCAGATGCAAGACATGCTGGCAAGGTCATATCCCCAGGCTTGTCGGGGCATCACAGTTAATACCAATTAATCAGGAAGGAGATTGAAACATGCCACCTCAGACCATTGCACAACTATTTGACCTGACTGGAAAGGGCGCAATAGTCACCGGAGCTGCTATGGGCCTTGGCCAAGCCATTGCCTTGCGACTAGCGGAAGCGGGCGCTGGCGTGATGATCACTGACATCGACCAAGAGGGCACAAGCCAGACCGTGGAGCAGATCAGAAGTAGCGGCGGCAAAGCTGAGTCTATTTATGCTGATGCAGCCAGCGCCACCGATGCTGAGCGGGCAGTTCAAGCCACTGTGGTGGCCTTCGGCCGTCTTGACATACTGGTCAACAACGCAGGAGTCTTTAGCTTCTCGCCACCCCTGCAGATGAGCGAGGAAACATGGGACAAAACGCTTAACATCAACCTTAAGGGCATGTTCTTCCACTCACAAGCCGCTGCTCGGGAGATGATCAAAGCTGGGCGCGGGGGGAAGATCATCAATATGGCCTCGATGGATGGCCTGCATCCCACCAGGTTGGAGTTGGTACACTACAATGCCTCCAAGGGTGGGGTGATCATGCTTACCAAGGCGCTGGCTCTGGAACTAGCCCCTTATTTCATCCTGGTCAATGCCATCGCACCGGGGCCTTTCAACACGCCTGGTTCAGCGGCAATGGCGCAGTCCCTCGAGGCACGTGGTGAACCCCTTGAGCAGCTCACGGAAAGCTTCATGGCACGCTTGCCCCTGGGTCGTCTGGGCGAACCTGACGAAGCTGCCACGGTGGCGCTCTTTTTGGCAAGCGCGGCGGCAGGCTATATGACCGGCAGCTTAGTGCTTGTGGATGGCGGATATTTGTTGTCCTAGGTCACGCTTGCTGGAACAAGTATGGCCTTTGTGAGCGCACAAGAACCAGAGGCGAGGTGACAGATCTGTTCAGGCGCTGTAGCGCCTTTTCGTTGAATCCAATCACTGGTTGAGAGCAAAAGAAGGGGGGGTATTTTCATGCCTGACAAGGGTAGAGCAGCGGTCTATAGAGGCCTGGGCTATCCCATGGAGATGAGGGAGTACCCAGTGCCCGAACCTGAGCCAGGGGCCATCTTGATCAAGGTGAGAAGGGCAAACATATGTGGCTCGGACATTCACATATGGCGGGGGGATATTGACATCGCTGCTATGGGGGCACCATTACCGATAATCCTGGGGCACGAGATGACGGGCACCGTAGCCAAAGTGGGGGAGCGTGTTCTCACCGACTCGGCAGGCGAGCCGCTGGGGGTAGGGGACCGGGTGGTCCACCGCATCTTTTATTCCTGCGGAAATTGCCGTGCATGCTTGAGGGGGCAAGACGTCGCTTGCCCTGTGGCTCCCCTCGCGGTGTACAGCCCCTGTGAGCAACCGCCGCACTTTCTGGGGGCCTACGCCGAATACTATTATCTTCGCCCTGGTCAAACTGTTCTTAAGGTACCTGACGGCCTCACGGACGATATGGTAGCCCCTGTCAACTGCGCCCTCTCTCAGGTTATCTATGGCCTGGAGAGAGTGGGGTTTGGTTTCGGGGAGACTATCGCCATCCAGGGAGCAGGGGGCCTAGGCATTTACGCTACCGCCGTGGCCAAGGAGATGGGGGCGGAGACGGTCATCGTCATCGATGGCCTTGAGGAGCGCCTGGAGCTGGCCAAAGCTTTCGGCGCCGATGAGCTGATCGATATGCGGGAGTTCAAGACCCCGGAGGAACGGGTCCTAAGGGTGAGGAAACTCACTGGCGGCTGGGGAGCGGATGTCGTCGCTGAGCTTGTGGGCTACCCCCATGTAGTTCCCGAGGGCATAGGGATGTTAGGCAATGGTGGGCGCTACTTGGCTATGGGCACTATCAGCATAGGTATGACCTATGAAGCTGACCCTTCCATCCTCGTTATGGGGAACAAGAGCATCGTGGGCGTCATGCTCTATGATGCCGGCACATTGAGGAAAGCCCTTGATTTCCTGAGCCGAGCCAAGGATAAGTACCCCTTCGATAAGATCCTCTCTCGTCCCTACGCTCTGGACGAGATCAACGAAGCCTTTGAGGAGCAAGA
>CAYVES010000034.1:0-13473 GCA_964449845.1 uncultured Dehalococcoidia bacterium | reverse complement strand
TCCTCTCTCGTCCCTACGCTCTGGACGAGATCAACGAAGCCTTTGAGGAGCAAGAAAAGGGACTGGTTACCAGGTCCACCATTGTTCCCTGAGCCCGTATGGATGCTTGGAGAACGCCATACAACATCTTATATTGCCAAACATCTGTTACGGCGCTGATACCTTTTCACCACTGTAGGGTGATAACTCCCTTCCCGGTCTCGAGGCACCTGCAGATGTTCTACTAAACCCAATTCAGTAAGCAGGTTGCAGTGCCGGTACCCATTGCGGTAGCCCCGCCTCAGTTCGGTACGCCAGTAACGCCCTACCCTGAGGCACTCCAGCAGTTCCTCCTCCATTGCACCCTCCAAAAGCCTCTTCACCATCCTCAACGTCTCCCGTTTAACATCTCCCCACCAATCCTCCTCATCCCCCTTGACCTCCCGCCATTAATCTTCTCCCTTTAGTTCGGTCAGGTCTCTGCCCTGCACCATCGGGCGTATCCTCCTTTCCAGGTCTTTTCTCTATTCCCTGGAAGGATACGCCTTCTTCTTTTTACACACAAAAACATGCACTACCCCTCGTGCAAGGAGCCTTGACAAACGCTGGGAGTTCTGGTAGCTTACGTAGCACTATGTAGCCCAAAGTAGTCCTATGTACTCTTCCAGATTGAATGCCGAGTTCCTTCTTGGTTTCCTTGAGAGCTATCCCGCCGCTGTCTGCGTGTTTGAGTTGGATGGCACGTTTATATTCATCAATGAACGGGCTTGCGACCTCCTCCAGAAATCGAGGACAGAGCTTATGGGCAAGCATGTTCAGGATATCGTGGCCGACCCAGCGGTAGTGGACGGGTTCATTGCCCGAATCATGTTAAAGAGGTACGTCGATGGTGAAGTGAGAGTCACACTGAGCGACAGCAATACCATCGGTGTTCGCCTCACAGGTGTGCTTGTCAAGGACAGCATAGGCAAACCACTGGGGATCGTGGGAATGGCGCGGGGGACTAACGATACTGCGTCGAGGCAAACTGACAAGATGGCGTCAGCCGTGCAACGCGTCCTAAATCAATTACCCAACGCCAACATGCTGACTGTCGCAGAGGTCGCCAGTGAGTTGAGGGTAAGCAAAGAGACCGTACGCCGCTGGGTCAGGAATCGGCAATTATCTTGCATCAAGCTACCCCGTGGCATTCGGATACCAAGCGAGGTCATCAAGGATTTAATACGCACACATCTTCAGATGGAAGGCCGAATTGGCAACAGCACAGCCGGTGGAGGTGGATTGCGAGAAGATAACGGCTGAGATAATCCTTCACGCCTTCAAAAAGGCAGGATAGAGGGCAAAGAATTCAGCTATAGGTGTAGCGATAAGAGGCATTCTTCAGAAAGCTTGCAAAGACATTTGTGCTTTATGGGTCGCAAACGACTGACAGGAATTTGGCAGCCGGGCTAGCATTAGTCGTCTCATTTAAGCAGGGGCGGATTGCCGCCCAAAGAAACCTGATAGGGGGAATCGACGATGTCTAAGCCACTGGAAGGCATCAGGGTGCTGGACTGGACAGCGTGGCAGCAGGGACCGATCGCTACCGCATTGCTGGCAGACATGGGGGCTGAGGTAATAAGGATAGAGCCACCCGAAGGAGAACCCGGTCGCGGAATGTTGAGGATGTACGGACGGGATTTGCCACTAAATTTCTACTATCAGAACCAGAATCGGGGCAAGAAGGGGATTGTGCTGAACCTGACGGTGGGTAAGGGACAGGACGTTCTCTATAAGCTGGTGGAGAAATCGGACGTGTTCGTGACCAACTATCGCGAGAGTGTGGCCAAGCGTTTGCAGGTAGATTATGAAACGTTGCAGAGATACAACCCCAAGCTTATCTATGCCTATAGCTCAGGCTACGGGCCTGAGGGCCCAGATGCCGACAAGATGGCTGCTGACTTCGCCGGGCAGGCAAGGGGGGGCATATGGAGCATTACTCAATCGGAAGACCTGAAGCCGACGCCTATCGGAGCTGGCTTCGCTGACGAAGTTGGTGGCGTGATGACAGCCTATGGCATATTGCTGGCCATTATCGCCCGGGAACGATTTGGCATTGGCCAAAGGGTAGATGCTTCCCTGCTGGGAGGTCAGATTGAAATGGGACGTCTTCTCTTGCACGCGTATCTGGCAATGGGCATGCTGCCCCCGGGGTCACTGACAAAGGGCGCCAGAAACCCGCTCTATTACATTTACCAAGACAGCGAGGGCAAATGGTTCGCCATCGCCGCCCTACAAGCGGACAGATTCTGGCCTCAATTCTGCAAGGTATTTGGCATAGAGGAGCTGGAGAGGGACCCCAGGTTCGAAAACCAGATTGTGAGGGGGGATCACTTCGATGAAATCATACCCAGGCTAAAAGAGATCATAGGTACTAAACCAAGGGAGGAATGGCTTAAGCTCCTCGATGAGGAAGGAGTACCTGCTGCGCCCGTGAACGACTATTCCGATATAGTCAAGGACCCACAGGTGATAGCCAACGAGTACATCGTGGAGATCGACGATCCCATCCACGGGAAGCTTAAGCTACCCGGCATCCCGGTGAAGCTGGGCGAGACACCAGGGAAGGTGGAGAGGCTCGGCCCTGAGCTAGGTCAGCATACAGAAGAGGTGCTAATGGAGCTCTGTGGCTATACCTGGGATGACCTAGCCAAATTGAGGGAGGAGGGGGTCTATTGAAGTCAAACCCAACAGGCTGGGCCGAACCTGGCCCGATTTGCCCTTGATTTGCAGAGGAGGGTCAAATGGCGAAAGCGCAGGTCGAACAGCGAGGCTTGTCAGCAGCGGAACAGATATACCAACAGAGGAGCCAGAGAGCCAGGCAGTTGAGAGATGAGGGCAAGAAGATAATCGGGTATTTCTGCGCTTACCCGCCAGTGGAGATGCTGACCGCTGCTAATCTTGTCCCTTATCGAATTATGGGCAACCCCAGGGAAGCAGTTGTCCGTGCCGATGAATATCTCGAGAGCATCGTGTGCTCCTTCGTTCGCAGTTGCTTTGACGTCGCCCTCCTGGGCGGCTACGATTTCCTCGATGGCTTTGTAGCGAGCCATGCCTGTGACAACATAGGCAAGATATATACTATCTGGCGCTATAATTTCAAACCGCAGTTTTCCTACTTCGTCAACGTGCCTAATACCACCTCCTCAGCCTCTTTTAAATTCTTCAGGGCTGAGCTTGGTACATTCCAAAGACACCTTGAGGAATTCACAGGTAGCCAGATCGCTGAGCAGCGCCTGGTTGAAGCTATCAAGCTGCACAATGAGAATAGGGCCCTGATGAGAGAAATCTATGCGCTGAGAAAACCCGATCCACCCCTACTTTCTGCGGTTGAGATGAACAAGATACTGGTTGCCTCGCAGAGCATACCGGTGGAAGAATCAAACCAGCTCTTGCGCGATGTCATTCAGGCCCTCAAGAAACGCCACGATGTCCCGGCGCGGAAACCAGCGAGGCTCATGGTCGTCGGCTCTGAGATCGATGACTCTCCCCTTTTCCAGATCATCGAAGACAGCGAGGCCAACGTAGTTATAGATGATGCCTGCATCGGCACCAGGGTCTACTGGCATGATGTGGAGACCGAAGGCAACCCGTTGGATAACCTGGCCACGCGTTACCTGGATAGAGTGATGTGCCCTCGGACTGCCAGGGAGCGGACGGGAAGCAGGGAGGAGGATTTGGATATCAGGTTCGGGCATATCCTGGGCTTGGCCCGAGAGTTCGGTGTGAACGGCGTTATCCTCTATATATTAAGGTACTGCGACAACTTCGGGTTCGATGTCCCCGATTTGAGGGACTATCTGGAGAAGGCTGGCCTGCGGGTGCTTTTTGTCGAAGATGAATACCTGATAAGCAGCGCCAGGCTCAAAACACGGATTGAAGCATTCATAGAGATGATTAGCTAGAGGGGGGGCAAGGATGGCAGAAGCGCCAAAAGAGAAAACCACAGCTGTTAAGGCCACCGAGACCGTCAGAAGGGTACCTCGCTTGATTAAGGCTATGCTTATGGAGGCTCACGAAGGTAAGGCTCAGGGCAAGCCGGTCGTCTACTGCTTCCTGGGGAATAACTGTGATGAGATTGTGCGAGCTATGGGCATGGCACCGGTCTGGCCCGAGAACTGGGCCGGCTTCTGCGCTGCCGTACACCTTGCAGAGGGCTTCCTGAAAAAGGCCAACGCCGAAGGCTTTTCCGATAAACTCTGCACCTATGCCACCTGCGGCCTCGGCTTTGATATCATGCGCCAGGAGTTGGGGGAAGCGCCCCCCGATGCTCCCTTTGGCGGCCTGCCCAAGCCCGACGCGATGCTAGGCATCGGTCTGAGTATGTGCGACCCCAGACACAAATGGTTCCAAGCCGTGCAGCGTTACACGGATGTTCCTCTGCATACTATGGGTCTATTGGTGCCCCCCTACGACATAGACCCCAAGGAGGTGGAAGGCTATTACATCGATTACATGGTGGAGGAGCTAAAGGGGCTGGTCGAGTTTCTGGAGGGCATAACTGGCAGGAAGATGGACTGGGATGAGCTGAGCCACCTTATTGATATAAGCGATGAAACCAATGACATATGGTATGAGGCCTACCAGTTACGAAAGGCGGTTCCGGCCCCTATGCCGACGCAGGATGCCATGAGCGCCTTCGTCCCCGGCTGGTGTCTGCTCGGCACGCAACAAGCGCTCGATTTCTGCCGAGACCTTTATGACGAGGTCAAGTATCGAGTGGAAAACAAGATAGGGGTAATCCCCAATGAGAAATATCGCCTGGTGTGGGGCATGGGCATACCGCCCTGGTTTTTCTTGCAGCTGTTCAACTTCTTTGAGAGCTTGGGGGCAGTGTTTACCATCGAAGCTATTTATAGGCCATTTGAACCAGTGGAGATACCCGCAGGCGTGAGCCACCCTTTAGAACGGCTGGCATGGAGGCTATACAGGCGAGGTACCTATAGACACGACAAGGCCAGGAAACGTACAGGTGATGCCGATATCGAGTATCTCATCGAGCTAATTGACGAATACAAGATCGACGCCGTTGTCATGCACCGGGCCTTCTCCTGCCGCACGGTGCATACCGGACAACTTCACCAGCTCGCTGTGCTTAAGAAATACCGGAACCTGCCCTCCTTAATCCTAGAGAGTGACATGGTGGACGTCAGCAGCTTCTCCGAAGAGGACGTCAAGAGCAGGATAGAGACCTTTATCGAGATTGTGGACGCCCACAAGAGGGGAAAGAGCACCCATCCTTCAGCATCGTAGGAAGGTGCATTGCTGGAGATTGTTCTTGCGGCTCCCCTGTCGCTCGGTGTAGCTACTTGTTGGAGGTGACTAATGGGAGAGAGGATTCTCGTTGAAGGCAATGAGGCTGTAGGCTGGGGTGCGATTAGCGCTGGCTGTGATTGCTACTTCGCCTATCCCATCTCGCCCCAGAACGAGATCATAGAGTTCTTCGCCCGGGAGATGCCCCAGAGAGGCAAGGTGTTTGTCCAGGCCCAATCCGAGACCGGGACGATAGGCATGCTCTATGGTGCTGCCGCCATCGGGGTTCGAGCCATGACCTCCACCTCGAGCCCAGGCTGGGGGTTGATGCAGGAGGGGATGTCCAATCTCTCCGGTGCCCGCCTCCCCTGTGTGGTGGTGCTGGTGCAGCGTGTCGGTCCTGCGGTGCAGAACCTTCAACATGCCCAGATGGATTACAACAGTGTCACCAAAGGTGGGGGTGGCGGCGGCTACAAGAACACAGTCCTGGCACCAGCCTCAGTACAGGAGACCCACGACCTGATGCAGTTAGCTTTCTATCTGGCTGACAAATACTGCAACCCGGTGATAGTGCTAATGGATGCTCTCATGGGTCATGTTATTGAGTTCCTGGAGGTCAAGAGCCTGGACTTTGGTCCACTTCCCAGTAAGGAGGACTGGGTACTGAGGGTTCGAGGCCAGCGAAAGAACGGGAAGCACATCGTGGCCCCTGCCAAGGGCATGATGGAGGGCTATATTGACTACCTGCATGACTTGAGACGGAGATACCAGGCGATGGAGTCCGAGCTGAGATACGAGGACTATAAGACAGATGATGCTGAGCTGGTTCTTGTGGCCTATGGATATTGTGCACGAGTCTGCACGGAAGCGGTGGACACAGCCCGGGCTCAGGGGCTCAAGGCGGGGCTGCTGCGGCCGATAACCCTCTGGCCGTTCCCATACCAGGTGATTCGGGACAAAGCAGCTCAGGGGAGCAAATTCCTGGCGGTGGAGGACAGCCTGGGGCTGATGGTCGATGATGTCAGGATGGGGGCTGAAGGAAAGGCCGAGGTTTCGCTGCTGGATATCACTTCTCGGCATCTCCCTTCAGAAGATGGCATGATCATGCCGGGGAGGGTACTGGAGGAGATAAGGAGGCTACTATGAACGAGGGGGCAAGAGCGATAGCGAAGGAAAAAGTCGCGGGAACGCCAGCTCTGTTCGTAACTGAGTGGTGGACGAATTTTCTGTGGGACATGTATTGCCCCGGCTGCCAGACCCCGCTGGTGGGGCGGCTCATTGCTGAGTCCCTCGAGGAGTTAGGCGTTGGGGATAGGACCATTATGGTTATGGGTAACGGCTGCCACGCCTATCTGGCGGGGGGCTTGGACTTCGATGTCACAAGCGGTGGTCACGGACGCGCCCCGGATATAGCTACCGCTATGAAGCGCGTGTGGCCGGACGCGATTGTGTTTACTGTCCAGGGCGATGGAGACTGTGTCGCCATCGGTGCTGATGCCCTGATCGGTGCTTTGGGCCGAGGCGAGAAGTTGACTATCTTCATGGTCAACAACACGAACTACGGCACCACCGGCGGCCAGATGGCACCTACCACCATCGTAGGGCAGGTGACCACCACCAGTCCTCAGGGAAGAAATCCCAGCGCGGAAGGATACCCGACGCATGCTGCTGAGCTCGTAGCTACATTCAAGGGGGTGGCCTATAGCGCCCGAGGGTCGCTCCACACCGCGGCCAATTACCGACGGACGAAAGGATACGTTAGGACTGCATTCCAGAGGCAGATAGACAACGTAGGCCTCAGCTTCGTCGAGATTATCACCGCCTGTCCCCCCAATTGGCACCTAACCCCTTTGGAGAGCCTGAAGTGGATAGATGAGAAGGTAATCCCTGAATTCCCCTTGGGCGAGTTCAAAAACGTAACTCACATCGAATAGCAAATATCGGGAGAAGGAAAGGCATGGCACAGGATAAGACATCAAGGAACGAAGTGATTATGGCTGGCATCGGTGGCATGGGTGTCCTGGTGGCTGGACGAGTCCTCTTGTGGGCGGCTGCCCAACAGTATGAGCAGGTATCCTTTCTTCCCTCCTACGGATTCGCCAGGCGCGGCGGTAACTCAGAGTGTACAGTCGTTTTCTCCAACGGGAAGATATCGTCTCCGCTGCTAGACCAGGCGCAGGTAGTAATGCTCTTCGACAGCTCCCAGTTCGCTGCCTATGAACCCAGGGTGCGCGCAGAGGGGCTCATCATTACCGAGAAGTCCGGGCCGGCTGCTGAGAGGGCGAGGGAGGACTACAAGCTCTATGCGTTGCCCGCTATGGAAATCGCTGTCGGCATGGGCGAAAGCGTACTTATCGGCCTGATCATGCTCGGGGCCTGTGTTGCCATTACGGGATCGGTCTCGCCGAAACTAATTGAGGACGAACTCAATAGGAGGTATGGAGACAATAAGAAGGTATTGGGGCGGAATCTGGATGCCTTCAGGCGTGGGCTCGAACTGGGGAAAAGTGCCAGGTAGGGTCCTTATTTCCTGAGACGATTGTGAAAGGGAGAGCGATGGCATTCAAGGTAGCCCAGCTTCTAGAATTACCTGGCATGCCCGACTACAGTGAGATATTTAGGCAGGCGGAGGTCGAGGTGGAGTTGGCCAAAAGAATCGACCCTATTCCACTCACTGAGGACCAGATAATCGACGCCGTGGGAGATGCTGATGCCGCCATCGCGGGGACTACCGTCCAGCCCTTCTCAAGAAAAGTGTTGGCCAGCCTGAGCAACTTCAAATTCATCATGAGTATCGGAATTGGCTATGATAATCTGGACGTGAAGGCAGCCACAGAGCTCGGCATCTTGGCTGCTAACATACCAGATTATTGCCTGGAGGAGGTATCTGACCACGCAATGGCCTTCATCTTGGCCTGCACCAGGAGGGTTGTCCAGTTGAATGAAATTGTGACGAGGGGAGGCTGGAAATCACTGGCAGAGCCTTATATCCAAAGCGAGATATGGCCCAGGCTGTCGAGGTTGCGGGGGCAAACCCTGGGGCTTATCGGTTTTGGACGGATTCCGCAGGCTTTGGTGCCTAAGGCAAAAGGTTTCGGGCTAAGGATCATCGCCTATGACCCCTACATAGCTTCAGGTGTATTTCGGGAGTTGCAGGTGGAACAGGTAGACCTGGACCAGTTGTTGGCTCAGTCGGACATCGTCTCGGTTCATGCTCCCTTGACCTCGGAGACGACTCATCTTTTGGGGCTGGAGCAGTTGAAGAAGATGAAACCTACCGCCTGCCTCATCAATACGGCACGCGGCCCGATAGTCGATCACGATGCGCTATACGCCGCTTTGAGCCAGGGCCACATCTCTATGGCGGCTATTGATGTAACTGAACCGGAACCTCTCCCTACTGATAGTCCTCTTCTAAAACTCGACAACATTATTATCACTGCCCACTGTGCTGGCATCTCGCCTTCGTCCACTGCTGAAATGCTGAGTCGTCCCGGGGAGGAGATAATCAGGGTGGTTAAGGGAGAATGGCCCATTGGCCTGCTCAACCCTCAGGTCAAGGAGAAGTATCGCCGAAAGTGGGCCCACGCTTGAGTCACTGATGGGGGAAAGCTGACGGAGAGAAAGCTTCACAAGGGGGAAAGATGGCCAAAGGTGAGATAGTTATCGATGAGGCGATCTGTAAGGGATGCGGCTACTGCGCGGAATTCTGCTCCAGAGGATGCATTGAAGTGCCGGGGGACAAGTTCACCCCCAAGGGATACCTTCTTCCCGTCTTCGCCCATCCAGAGAAGTGCAATGCCTGCGGAATTTGCGCCTGGATGTGCCCCCGCTTTGCCATCGAGGTCTACAAATATGTGGAGGTGTCGCCCTAATAGAATTTGGGGCAAGGGTTTTGATCCCTCGTAATGAAGGGGGGTATCCGCTATGAAAACGAGGATAACTGAGCTACTAGGAATACAACATCCCATAATCTTGGCAGCGATGGCGTGGATCGGTGACGTCAATCTAGCGGTAGCCGTTACCGAAGCTGGTGGTTTAGGAACCCTGGGCCCAAACGCCGGACAGGTAGAGGTAACTACGGATGTCCACGAGACCGGCGAGCGCCTAAGAGAGCAGATCAGACAGGTAAGGAGCCTTACCGATAAGCCGTTCGCGGTAAATTTTGTTGTAGGGGTACCGGGACTGGATAGGGAATTCAGCGATCGATGTGTGGAAATAGGGATCGAGGAGCGAGTGCCGATAGCTATAGTCTCCCAAGGAGACCCAAAGGTATACACTCAAAGGCTAAAGGACTCCGGAATGATAGTTCTGCATACATCTTCCAGCGCGGAACACGCCAAAAAGGCGGAGGAGGCAGGTGTTGATGCTGTAATCGCCACGGGTCTTGAGGGTGGTGGCCACAGTGGCTTTTTCGAAGTCACTACTTTCTGCCTGGTGCCTCAGATGGCTGATGCACTCAAGATACCGGTGATTGCTGCTGGGGGGGTGGGGAACGCGCGGGGGCTCGTAGCTGCCCTATCCTTGGGAGCTGAAGGGGTCTACATGGGTACCCGATTTATAGCTACCAAGGAATGCCATGCTCATCCCAATGTCAAGAAGCTGATACTGGATTCCAATGAGACAAGCTCGGTAGCGATAAGGCATGGCATAAGGGGCATGGCAGGGCCAGGAGACCGGGGTTTCGTCGATGAACGCCGCGGCATCTTGAGGATGCTCGTCGATGATCATATTCGCGAAACTCTAGAGCGGGAAGGGTTCACCTACGAAGCTCTGACACCTTTTATGGTGCTCCCCGCGCCTGAAAAAGGAGGCAGCAGCACAGCAGGCGGACTGATACATGGTGATGTCGAGTATCACGCTATTATGGCCGGGGGGCAAGTCGTTGGCATGATTAGAGATATTCCTACCTGTGAAGAGCTTGTTAAGCGGATTGTTGAGGGCGCGGAGGAAATAATGGAATCCCTGAAGGCGAAGATAATCGCTAAGTAAGGTGGCCTTCGAGGACGTTGGTGATATGGCAGAACAAAGTGACCAAAGCTATACTCAATCCATTGTAGATTTTGTGATGGAAACGGACTTCAGCCATCTGCCCAGCGATGTTGTCGCTGAGGCCAAGCGAATCATACTGGACACGATTGGCTGTGGAATTGGCGGCTACACCCTGGACCGGGGTAAGATAGCTGTGGATTTGGCGAGGGATTTAGGCGGTAAACCCGAGGCTACGATCCTAGTGACCGGGGATAAGGTATCATGCGCAAATGCCGCATTTGCCAATGGAGACCTATGCAGCGCTTTGGATGCAGACGAGACCTTTCTAAACAGTGGCCACTTCGCCGCTCCGGTGTTCTCCGCAGCATTAGCCGTAGCCGAGCGAGTGGGAGCCAGTGGCCACGGTTTGATCACAGCCTTTGAACTGGGTTTTGAGGCCAATGCTCGGCTTTTACTTTCAATGCGTCCTTTTCGAGCAAAGGGGGAGCCTCCCACTGAGACTCTAGAAGCGGCGGAAGTCTTTGGCTACGGCTGGATATGCGTGGGAGCTGCCATTGCAGCCGGCAAACTTCTATACCTTGATAAGGAGAGAATGGCGCATGCTATCGGCCTGGCGGGCGCCAATGCAACGAGTCCCTCAACGCGCAAGATGACAGAGGCGAACTGGTGGCCAATGATGAAATATGGCCACTATGGTTTCGCCTCGTTCATAGGCGTAGTTTCAGCTCTGCTGGCCCAGAAGGGTTATACCGGAAAGTGCGATATTCTGGATGGAGAAGTTGGCTTGTGGAGATTCTCAGGAGCCCTCGAGCCTATCTGGGATAACCTGGTACGAGGTTTAGGTGAAAAATGGTGGATTTTGGAGGACTCGATCAAACCTTATCCTTCTTGTCGCTATACGCATCAGGCCCTGGACCTGTTCTACAGGATCAAGGAACAGCAAGACCTCAGGCCCGATGAAATCGAAAGCGTTACCGTTAGAGTAGGCCCCGCGGCATTTTTCGCACCCCAATTGGGCAGCCCTAGCCTGGAACTCGATCCAAACGATCCCACAACGCACATTAACTCGCAGTTCAACACGGCTCATCTGATATCGGTAGCTGCTCTAGGCTATAGGCCAGGACCTGATTGGCATACTCCGGCCACTTTGGGTGACCCTAGAGTCCGTGAACTGATGAAAAACGTGAAGGTCGAGCTTGACCTCGCAGCCTTCGAGGAAGTATTGAGAGCAGTAAAGGAAGAGCCAACAGGGAGATGGAAGAGGTGTCCCACTTCTATTCAGGTCATCGCTCGAGGAGAGACCTTCGATGCCAGTAGCGACTACGCCAAAGGTGACCCCTGGATTGAGGACACAAGGATGTCGGATGATGAGGTGAAGAACAAGTTCAGGAACTTCTCCCATGAAGCGCTGCGCTCTGCCAAAATCGAGGAGATTATTGAAAAAGTATTTGAACTCGAGAAATTGGATAATGTAACTAAGCTAAGTAAATTACTGGCCACATAGTCGCAACTAGCGCCATAATCGTGGCTGTACTCGGTGAGGAGGTACAACACGGACTTCCAGTTTAGTGAACAACAGGAGAGGTTCAGAGAAGAGGTCCGTGATTTTCTGCGAAGAGAGCTTACCCCGGAGTTCTTGCGTCAGCTTGGGGCGAGGCCGCCGGCGTATTTAGCGTATTCTCCAGGGTTCACCCACAAGGTGGCGCTGAAGGACTGGCTGGGAATAGGGTGGCCTGAGGAATATGGGGGTCAAGGTCGCCCCTATATGGAGCAACTGGTTTATAATGAGGAGCTAGGATATCACGGCGCGCCGATAGGGTGCCACTTCCTTGCTGAGACCATAGCGGGCCCTACGCTGATGAGGGTCGGCAGTCCGGAGCAGAAGAAGGAGTATCTGCCCCGGATTCTAGCCGGAGAGGTAACCTTCTGCCTCGGTTATACCGAGCCTGGCGCTGGCTCCGATTTGGCTTCACTTCAGACACGCGCCGCAGCCAAGGGAAATAACTACGTCATTAATGGGCAAAAGATGTTTATCACCCTTGCCCAGCATGCTCACTACTGCTTGCTGGCCGCTAGAACCGATCCCGATGCTCCCAAGCACCGGGGCATCAGCTTGTTCATCATAGACATGAAGACCCCGGGCATCACAGTGCGCCCCACACCGACAATAGGCGATATGCTGGTAAACGACATCTTTCTCGACGATGTGCGCGTTCCCAAGTCCGCCATAGTGGGCGAGGAGAACCAGGGGTGGAATTATTTGGGCATCGCTTTAGACTATGAGAGGGCATACTCGGCAGCGGCAGCAGCCTACCTTCAACGCAACTTCGAGGCGTTGCTAGAATACGCCAGGGGGACACGCCGTAACGGTCAACCCCTCAGTAAAGACCCTCGGGTGCGGCACAAGCTTGCTCAACTGGCCATTGAGCTTGAGGTGGGGCGCATGTTCGGCTACCGGGTGGCTTGGCTACTGGAGAAAGGGGGCGTCCCTTTCCACGAGGCATCAATAGGAAAAGTGTTCACCTCTGAACTGGAGCGGCGCCTAACCAGTATCGGGATGGAAATAACAGGGCTCTGTGGGCAACTGAAGGATGGTTCCAAATGGGCGCCGCTCCAGGGGAGCATGGAGCGGGCGTGCCAACTTGCCTTTATGGTTACCATTGGTGGGGGCACCAGTGAGATTCAGCGGTCTATCATTGCCATAGTGGGCCTGGGGCTGCCCCGCCGGTAAGGGGCTGATGAAGCCAGGCTCATTCTCCTCTTTAGTCCTTTTGGGAGGTTTTACCTCATGAGCGAGCAACCGAAAGCAGAAGGCATGCTAAGTCCGTTTCGGATCCTGGATCTGACCGATGACAAGGGTTTCTTCTGTGGCAAGCTACTTGGCGACCTGGGGGCTGACGTAATCAAGGTCGAGCCACCTGGAGGAGACCCTGCCAGAAACATTGGTCCTTTCTACAAGGATATCCCCGACCCTGACAAAAGCCTTTATTGGTGGGCCTACAATACCAGCAAAAGGGGCATAACCTTAAACATCGAAACCGCCGATCGCCAGGATATCTTCAAGAGATTGGTCAAGGCCGCTGATGTGGTCATCGAGTCTTTTCCCACGGGCTACATGGATGATCTAGGTTTAGGATATTCGGCGCTCAGCGCAATAAATCCGGGCATCATCATGACCTCCATTACCCCCTTCGGGCATACGGGTCCCTA
>CAYVES010000033.1:0-18819 GCA_964449845.1 uncultured Dehalococcoidia bacterium | reverse complement strand
CCTATTCCACCACCTCGGCATGGCAGGGGTGGCAGGATTCGAACCCACGACCAACGGTTTTGGAGACCGCCGCTCTACCTGGCTGAGCTACACCCCTGTTTGAACCTGAACAAACCTGTTCTCAGCTTCTATCTTCTGCGAGCATATTTTGAGCGAAATCGGGTGAAAAGTCAACCCAGCATCGCACCCGTGGACTCGCCTGGTAGCAGCGGTGATGATCGCCTGAGCGGTTTTGTTCCTGAATGTCTGGTTGCTTGGCTGTTTTGCCCAGCCTAAGCACCAGAGGTTCCTGCTGCAGGTCCCCCTTTGCCTGACCCTTGACCCACTTCGCACGCATATTGGGTTGGATGCCTGATTGTTGGTATAATATCAAAGGCAGATGACGGAGAAAGATGGCTGATTGAAAGATTGCAGAGACAGGTGCAAATGCGATCTGCTAAAAGAAGCCCAGGTGAAGTTGATAGATTCCGTCAGTCAGACAAGCGTACCACGTAGAGAGAAGAGGAGCAATGGGGATCAAGCTTCATGAGGAACCTGAGCTTAAGAACCCTGTTCTGATAGCCAGTTGGCCAGGGATTGGAAACATCGGGATAATGGCGGTTAATTATTTGAGACAAATGGTAAAGGCCCGAGAATTCGGTGAAATAGAACCGTGGAATTTCTTTGACCCTCGGAGAGTTCTGATTGAAGGAGGCTTACTGAAAGAGTTGGAGTTCCCCAGCAGCAAATTCTACTTTCAACGAACTCAAAATCGAGACCTAATGTTCTTCGTTGGAGAACAGCAACCTACCGAAACTGGAACACCATATCCTGGGGGGCGAAAGGTTCTCGAGATAGCCAATCTTGTTTTGGATGTGGCCCTCAAGTTTGGATGCCGCAGGGTTTATGTTTCAGGAGCAGCTCTTGCTCCCATTCATCACACGGCGAGGCCAAGGGTTTGGGCGGTGCCCAATAGCGAAAGTTTGGTCAGTGAAGTGAGAGGCTATGAGAATACCATACTGATGTCAGATGTCGAGGGAAGAGGCGGGCAAGGCAATATCACTGGTTTGAACGGGCTTCTGCTGGGAGTTGCCAGGAAGAGGGGTCTGGAGGCTGTCTGCATGCTGGGTGAGATACCATTCTATCTTCAAGGACTGTCAATGGTCTACCCAGAAGCTTCAAAATCGGTCTTAGAGGTTTTGACTAAGATTCTGGGAATTGAGATTGACTTCAGCGTTTTGGATAAGCTGGTAGCCCAGGTAGACCAAGGCATTGGACGTCTTGAGGCACAATTCTATGAACAGGCACCGCCGGAAATGGCCGAACGGATAAGAAACTGGCTGGAAAGTTTCAAATACAGACCTACTGAATCCAGACCAATCACTGAAGAAGACCAGAAATGGATCAAGGAACATATCGATGAGCTCTTCAAGGGAGGAGGGGAGGAGGATGACAGACCTCTTTAGGTTTTCGAGACAGCCCCAGCTCCAGAACCCGTCTTTGATTATGGGTTTCTCAGAAGATGCCGGCAAATTGGCACCGAAGGTGATTGATTATTTGAATGAGAAGATGAAAGGCGAGAGTTTCTGCGAAATTGAGCCGTCAGAATTTTTCTCTTTAGGTGGAGTTGCGGTTGAAAACAATATTGCTCAGTTTCCGGAGAGTAAATTCTATTGCGGTGAAAGAAATGATCTGGTGATATTTAAGGGTAGCGAACCTCGATTTGGACGGTATCAATTTTTGGAGACAGTCTTGGACGTTGCCGAACAGTATTGCAACATAAAAGAGGTGTATACCATTAGTGGGACTATTTCTTCAATTGCCCACACCACCCCTCGAAGCATATTAACCGTTTTCAATCAGCCAGAATTCCAAAAAAAGCTCCGAGGTTACGGGCTTGAAAATATGAATTGGGAAGGATGGCCGGCTCTACACAGTTTTCTCTTGTGGGTAGCTGAAAGAAGGAATATCCCTGGGGTAAGTCTCTGGCCAGTGGTCCCATTCTATCTGGCTGCAGTGGATGACTGGGAAGCCCAGAAAAGAGTCCTTGAGTTTCTCGACAAAAGATTTGGTTTGGGCATCGATTTCAGTGATATCAATGACGATGTGGCAAAGCAGAATGAAGAGATAGCTCAACTGAGAACTCGTTCCCCCGAGGTCGACAATTATGTCCAGAGGTTGGAAAGCAACCTCACCCTGACTGAAGAGGAAAACGAGAGACTGGCTAAGGAAGTGGAAGAATTCGTGGGGGGAAAGGATTGAAGTTGAAGGCGATGGCTTTGCGAAGCCTACCGAGCTGTAGCGGCTCGCCACAGTCTATCGGCAAGGTCCGATATGTAATCCCGGTTCTCGAGCTGTCTTTGCCACTCGGAAGGAAAAGCATCGACTCCCAGATAGGCACCGGAGATGGCTCCAGCCATTGATGCTATGGTGTCGGTATCTCCTCCCAGGCTAACTGCGTAGATCACTGTTGAGGCGAAGTGCTGAGAATGAGCCAGGAAGGCAAATATGGCGGTGGGAACGGAGTTGAAAGCTTCAATTCCATGCCCCAGTTGATCTACCACCGTCTCTCTGTCACTGGGATTCTCCAAAAGAACGCTGAACTTGCCTATTTTGGCGCGGTAGACATCCTCCGTGGCGAAGTCCAAAAGGCGAGATGCGAAGGATGGCGTGTTAAGCGGCTTATCAGGGTTTTGCGTAACGGCAAGCGCTACCGCCATAGCCTGTAAAGCTGCTCCCTCCTTGCCCAGTGCATGAGAGTGCGTGATGAGACTCGACAGATGTGCCGCGTCTCTAAGCTCGGCAAGCCGGCTCCAGAAGAAGAGACCTATCGGTGCTACCCGCATGGCTGCTCCGTTTCCAAAAGAGCCGCCACTGTAGATATGGGCCGCTGCCTTATCCCACGGCTCACCGTTTCTTATCAGCTTGAATACTAGCGGCGGGCCAGGGCCATAGCCGCGCCATGGCTCCTGCAAATAGTTGCTAACAAAACGTTCGGCCATGTGAGGTCCATTGAAGCCGCCGCATTCTACCAACGACTCAGCCACGCCGATAGTCATGTGGGTGTCATCGGTATAAGTTAAGGGGTGTGAAACCTTAGCTATAAGCTCGATTTCATGCTCAGCAGCCAGTAGATGCCCTTCCCAAGAAGCGCCGATAGCGTCTCCCAGAGCGGCCCCCAGGAGCGAGCCAAGGAATTTCTTTCTGATGTGTTCGCTATCAACCATTTACGCCCCACAGTTCTTTGGCGATGCCAAACGTTCCCCTCAATTCCTGTGAGGACGTTATTCCTATTGCACCGCCATAAACAAACTCTGATACGTAGTCTAAGGCATCCTTAATTCCTATCTTTCCCTCTTGGCAAGGTTCCTTTGGAAATCGTCGGGTTTTTTCTCCCGTTCGCCCTGAGCCCTTCGACGAGCTGAGGACAGGCTTGTCGAGGGGAGTGGGTAGGTTGCCCGACGTCGGGCAACCTACCCACTTGTGGAGCATTATGCCGCAGCCCGCGTTGAGCGCCTACCTGGTGTGCATGGGAGCGGTTATCTGGCGGTAGAGGCCCCCTCCCACGGCCATCACCAGTTCACTCATGCGCCCTTCCTTCGCTTTCGCGTTGACCTGCTCGCTGAATTTCGCCATTGTCTGCCCTATGTCGTCCGTTTCGATGTCGTACGTGGCCAGGAACTTCCCCTGGCCTTCGCCGGGATTGCTGTTCTCATACCTGGCAGCGCGCACAAACCCGGGCGTCTCGAGGAGGTCTGGTAGGTGAACCTTGTCATACCAGTCGTTGAAGTCCTTCTCCTTCGAAGGGTCAGAGCAGTTGCTTTCCACGGTCAGAAGCCATCTCTCCATTTCTCCTCCTAACACTTTGGAGTACCTGTTTAGGCTGAAGCCTACAAGCCAAGTCTATGCGTTGAGCAATTCAAAGGTCTATCTCCCGCCGGTGGCGTCTGCGGTCGTTAGTATAGCGCAAATCACCGTGCTGTGCACCAGCGGACTTTTTTGCGACCGGTGGCGAGTTCTGCTACACTGTCTGCCGGGCATTCCGCGCAATACCCAACAATAGGTATGATAGGGCGCTAACTTGACGGGGGTGAAGATGAAACTTGAAGGTAAGGTTGCCATAGTTACCGGGGCGAGCCGGGGAATCGGCAAAGCAATCGCCATCGCTCTGGCCGAGGAGGGCGCCGACGTGGTTGTTGCCGCGCGCACTGAGGAGGAAAAGGGCCCTCTTCCCGGAACCATCCATAAGACCGCTGACGAAATACGTGGTTTAGGAAGACGTGCCCTCGCCATAAAGACCGATGTCACCAGGGAAGAGGAAGTTGCGGATATGGCAAAGAGGACGTTGGAGGAGTTCGGCGTTATAGACGTCCTTGTCAATAACGCCGGGATAAATGTCCCCAGCAGGGCGCTCGATATGCCCGTAAAGCGATGGGACCTTGTCATGGCGGTAAACCTGCGGGGCACCTTCCTTTGCACCAGGGCAGTCCTGCCCACCATGGTGGAGAGGAGGCGTGGCAGCATTATTAACCTCTCTTCAGTCGTCGGTAGCAGGATAACCTCGCTCGACATAGGCTATGGGGTAGCTAAGGCGGCCATTGAGCGGTTTACATATGGGCTGGCTGGGGAACTCAGGGAGTATAATATCGCGGTCAATGCGCTCTGCCCCAGCGCCACCGATACCGAGGGGTTCAGGGTGTGGACCCCGGATGCTGACAGGTCAGGCTGGCAGACACCGGAGATGTGGGGCAGGTATGCCGTTTTCCTGGCCGCCCAGGATGCAGGCAGCCTCACCGGGAAGGTGCTCACTGCTGAGGATCTTGCCGAATTGGGCGCTTAGCACCTGATAAGTGTTACGGCAGCTCTTATCCGAATAGGGTTTTCAGGGTGGCTTGCATCTTTGCCTAACGTTTATGTGGGCGGTCAACAATGTGGTTTTTTGTTAGTTAACCGGCTCTATGTTAGGGGATGATCTGGCCTGCGTAGTATTGACAAAGTAAGTTCGACTACCTATACTATTGATTCCTCAGATGTCGAAACATCGCTGAAGACACACGCAAGAGAAGCAAGTTGGTTAGGGAGCCTTAGGAGGACATTATGATAACAAAGGCATTACTACTGAAGTTATTCCAAGCGGCCTACATGCAAAGGTGGAATGATAAGCTGCGTCCAGTAGACCTCTACGAGTTAGACAAGCAAGGCCACAAAATGATAATCGCTTACTTTCTTGGAAAGTTTGAGGAAAAAAGGAAGGGCTTCAATTGGCTAGAGATCATAGAGGGTGGGATTTTTGAACTGCTGCAGCGCACGGTGCTGACGGACTTGAAGCCACCAATTCTCTATAGGATAAAGGAAGACGCGCAGAAGTATCGAGAGTTAAACAAGTGGGTCTGCGCACAATTGGAGCCATACATACAACCGTTCAACAATGACTTCTGGCAAAGATTCAAGGATTATTTGTTTGACACTGAAGACGGCTTGAATAGAAGGGTCTTGGCCGCCGCCCATTTTTATGCCACAGGGTGGGAGTTTGGCATCCTTGAGCGTGCGAATCCAAGAGGTTTCGAGATGGATGAGATAAGAAAGAAATTGGATGCCCAACAAGAGAGATACTACGATTTGACAGGAATACAGCAACTGGCGCTACGCTGCAAATATAGACAATTCATCGACTTGTGCGGCGAACTCAGATTTCAAATCAGGTGGTCACATGTTCATAGGGTGCCCAAGACCTCTGTTATGGGGCATCAGCTATTCGTGGCGATAATATCTTATCTGCTCTCGTTGCACATACATGCTTGTTCCACAAGACTCATCAACAACTATTTCACTGGTCTATTCCACGATTTGCCAGAGGTTATGACCAAAGACATTAGCTCACCGATAAAAGGCGCAGTGCCTGGACTGGAGGCACTGATCGCAGACATTGAGAAGGACCTCATGCAACGCGAGGTTTACTCCCTGTTACCAAAGAAATGGCGTCGTCAGGTCAGGTTTTTTGCGGAGAAAGAGTTCACCGATGTTGTAACGATAGCTGGCAAGAGACAAGAAGTTACAAGCCAACAGATCGTTGATTCTTACAACGAGGACCAGTATGAACCGAGAGACGGCACATTAGTTAAGGCGGCTGATGACCTGGCTGCTTTCATAGAGGCGGCTGTAGGAGTTGATAACGGAAGTTTAAGCCGAGAGCTTGTTGAGGCGAAGGTCCAGAAAAGGGATAAGTATGCGGGTGTGAAGATTGGTAACTTACCTTTGAGCGCCATATATGCTGAATTTCACTAGAATGCATTCCGCTCCCATTATGCTCTCACCGATGCTATGACGTGTGCTTCATTCGATTACCAGTAACAAGGAATATTGAGGTGGAGAGGAATCCGCAATAATGACTAGCGGACCGATCAGACAGTTGGGGTTGGAGCAACTTGCAACAATCCACCCCAGAAATGTCGCTGTTAGCCAGTGGAGAACTTGGCTTACTGATTACCAATTGGCTGATACATATATAGATGATAGGTATGTTTGGGTCGCGTGTGTCCTAGCCTTGAAAGCTGTGAATACTGAAAACTTTGGCGTCGGATGTATCTTGGTTGACGATCATGGGAATACCGTTGCCTGGGGGCATAATGAGTTGTTCAATCCACATTTCCGTAGCGATCGGCACGCTGAAATGGTGGTCATGGATAGTTTTGAAGACATTCACCAGGGCGCTACTAGCATGGAAGGGTACACACTCTACACATCTCTTGAATCTTGTCCCATGTGCTTGGCGCGGCTGATAGCCTCTGGGATCAATACGGTTTTGTATGCTGCACCTGACGAGGGTGGGGGCATGGTTCACAAGGTGAACGACTTGCCTCCTGTTTGGATTGCATTAGCCGGCGGCAGGTTTTTTGGCCAGGCCAAGTGTTCTCAAGATCTAGTCAACGCGGCTAGCCAGATTTTCCTTCTCAACGCCGATGAACTCAACAGAAAACTCAAGAACCGGTAAGCACCTGCATCGACTTACTGTACCCTTTCTCGCAGCAGATTTTGACCAATTCCTCAGATGCTGAAGTTCGACCCACATTTGACTCATGATTACAACCCCACGAAGTCCATGCCGATGTGCCCCTCTCTCTCCAATCTGGCGTACTCTTTATTGGACACGCCGATAACCTGTTTATAGACGTATTCGTTATCTTCCCCGAGACGAGAGGGCCCACGCCAGATGCTGAGGGGCGTTTTTGACATCTTCCACGGCGTCCCCGGATAGAGGTGGGTGCCGCAGTCCTCCTGCGTGGCCTGCTCAAAGAACCCCCGCGCCCGCAGGTGCTGGTCATCATAGGCGTCTTTGTAGCTCTCAACGGGGCCAGCGGGAACGCCCTCCGCTTGCAGGATATACATTACCTCGAAGTGGTCGCGCTCACGCGTCCACTCCTCGATATGCTCATCCAACTCGTCCTGGTTCTTATAGCGGCTTATAGCATCGGCAAACCTCTCCTCCGCGCTCCAGGAGGGATCGCTCATGGCACGGCACAGACCTTGCCACTCGTCATCATTGTGGCAAGTGATGAACACGTAGTTGCCCTGATCTGGGGTAAGCTGAGAGGTCCCGAAAACTACCGACTCCCCTTTGCAGCGATAGCAGCCGCAGGGTGCTGCGCCAGGATAACGGTTGCCCATCGTTCCCTGAACGCGACCATTCATGTCGTAGTCCATCAACGCCTGCGCTATCCAGGGGAGGAAGGTCTCTGTCTGACTCAGCTCTATCAACTGTCCTTTCCCCGTTTGGCTGCGGTAATGCAGGGCAGCCAGCAGGACAAAGGCACCGTGGGCTCCAGCGGCGTGATCGCAAGCAAAAACCATGCTGTGCGAAGAGGGGTCCATATCGAGGTAGCCTCTTAGCATGTCGTGGCCAGCATATGCCTCGAAGTTGCTCCCCAGGCCGCGGTAGTCTTTCCAGGGACCACTGAGTCCATAGCCTGGAAGGCGCAGCATGATGATATCTGGCTTGACCTCCTTCATCTTCTCATAGGTTATGCCCAGCTTATCCATGGCTGAGGGGGTATTATTCTCGACAAACGCATCGCACTTGCTGACGAGCCTCCAGAAGATGTCCATCCCCTCAGGTCTGGTCAAGTCTACCGTCATGCTGCGCTGATTGCACTGTGTGGCATTGCCAAGGGGGTAACGGTTCCAGGGCCTTGCACCTGGTTCTCGGTTTGGGTATCCTCCGGTGTAAGGCGGCATATTGTCCAGAAGTAGCTTGGGCGGGTTAGGAAATACTCCTCTGGTCATTGGTGCGAAGTGCTGACATGACTCCACCCCTATGGTCTCGGCACCCATATGCGCCAGTAGCTGCATTAGCCAACGACCGGCATAAACCACAACAATCCCCGCTATCCTGACGCCTTCCAAAGGCAACTTAGTTCTGGCCATCTTAAGGCCCCTCCAGCCGGCTATCCCTGGACTAGATAACCCCCTGCTGCCTCAGCAGCACAAGGTCCTCCCTGGTGTATCCCAGCTTCCCATAGACCTCCCCGTTATGCTGCCCCAAGAGGGGCGCGGGCCTCTTCACCTGCCACGGCGTCCCAGACATGATATAGGGCGCGCCGGGATAGGTGATTCGCCCCGCCACCGGGTGATCGACCTGTACAAAGGATTCCCTTTCCTCAAGGTGCTGATCATGCATGAGGTCTGCGACGGTATTTAGGGGTGCGCACATCAGCCCTGCTGCCTGGCCTTCGCTCCAGCACTCAAGCTTCGTCCTGGAAGAAAGGTATGGGAACCACCATCTTTCGTAGAACTCGTCCCTCCACTTCGGATCGAACTGCGCCTCTAATGTACTCCACGGGGGCTTCTCCAGCTCGGGGTCGCCAATCATTTTGGCAACGCCGGACCAGCGCATACCGGTGGCAAGAAGACCGAAGTAGCCATCCTTACAAGGATAGGCGCCCGCGGGGAAGCTCAGTTCACCCATTGAGATTCTGATCATTTGTTGGCCGCAATACTGATAGGCGATGAGGTTTGTAATCCTCCGATCTGTGCTGCTCTCCAGGGTTTCCATGAGGGAGATGTCAACGTGCTGCCCCCCTGTCCCACTATGTTTGGCGCCGAAGTAAGCGCCCATAATGCCCACCGCCGCTGATGAAGCTGCCTCATAGAGAGATACGTTCACCGCAAGCTTGACCGGCTCACGCTGATACATGCCGTCGGTATACATATCGCCGCCCATGGCATAGAGCACGCCGTCTGACGCCTTGAAGTCCCGGTAGGGCCCATATTGCCCAAAGTTGGAGATGGAGCCCATCACCAATCGGGGGTTCATCTTCTCCAGGGTCTCGTAGTCGAGGCCCCAACCAGCCATTGTCCCAGGCTTGAAGCTCTCCACGAGGATGTCCACATCATTTACCAACTGCCTGAAGATTTCCCGCCCTGCCAAGCTGTTCAGGTTGAGGGTGATGCCCTTTTTGTTGGTGTTGAGATGAAGGAAAAGGGCGCTCTTCTCAGGGTGAGGCTTGTCGTTCGGGAAAGGTCCCATCCTTCGTGATGGATCGCCCCCGCCCGGCTTCTCGATCTTGACAACATCGGCGCCCAGGTCAGCCATGAGCTTGGTGCAGTAGGGGCCGGCGATGTAATGGGTTAGATCCAATACCTTGACATCTGATAAAGCCTGTTCCACTGTCTCTTAGGATTCGCCCTCCCTTCTTATGCCGGCCAGTACTTCGGCCCTCTTCTTGTATTCCTGAATTTTTGCCATGGACTCACCGTAGATCATCATCCTCTGGGCTTGAAGAGAGCCCTCGGCATGAAGCGCCGATACTTCTAGCTCCATACCGACCCACCTCCTTATTAGCTGCATCATCCTTAGCCTGTGCTCTGTGGGTATTCCTGCCTTACCACCCAGGTACTTCTCGATGTCCCCTCTGGTCTCGGGATTCTGATAGTCCTTGTAAGTTGGCGCGGTGATAAGCAGCCCCCCGGCAATATCCTGTATCGCCCTGGCGCAGTCATGATAATTGGCGGCAAAGTTGTATTTTGCTATGTTGCAAATCGCCGGATTCGGTATCGGAATTCCACCATGCATAACATAATCAAGACAGGAGGCCCGAGACAGCGACTTGAGGGTGTCAAGGTACATTACCAGATCGGTGATTTTATCCCTAACATGGCCGACCCACTCGATCCCGTTGTACTCCGCCATTGCTTGAGCCATCCCCACCAGTAGCTCCGTCATCGCGATCCTGTAGCTGGATGCAGTATGACGGTGCAAAGTGGCAAAACTATACACCAGGGTCATCACGTGGGTCCACTCCCCACAGAGGAAGACCCTATCCCAGGGAACGAGCACATCATCGAAGATAACCAGACAGTCGGTATGAGCCCTCACTGGAAGGTCGACGGGGAAATCGAGCGGGCCCCATTCCGCTTTTAGAGGATGGCATATGTGCTTCATCCCCTTGGTGTTGGCAGGAATAGCAAAGGCGACAGCATAATCCGCGTCCTCTTCAGCCATAACCCTGCACGGAGCCACAAACACCTCGTTGAAGTATGCTGAAGCGGTAATGTGTGCCTTAGCACCCCTCACTACTATCCCCTTGTCGTCTCTGTCGACCACCCTCACATAATAGTCTGGGTGGGCTTGCTTGGAAGAGGAAGGGTGCAGAACGCGATCCCCTTTTACATCGCTCATGGCAACAGCTACGCTTAAATCCTTTTTCTGTAGATAATCGCGGTAACCCTCTGCCCGTTCTAGATACTCCTTCTTCCCCATGGTGTTTGCGGCGATGCTTACCGCATTCATGGCATCGGCGCCGATATCATGGGTGAAAGGGACCACACCCATGCCGAACCTCGTCCCTGTTACCATAAGCTCGTGTCTCTTTAGGAGATCATCAACGTTTTGGGGCGTGTAGTAATACCTGCTTATGGGCTCGCCTGTTTCGGGGTGACTCACTACAGCCAGGTCCCTGTACTCAGGCATATGTGCCATCTCATAGTCTATCCCTGCTGTATCCACACAGATTCTGAGGAGCGGGTCGGTAGTAACATCCTCAACCCTCTCCCCCCTGAGATAGACTACCCTGTCATCCCTCAAACTCTGCTTGTGTTCCTCTGCCGTCATTAGTCCCATCTTGCTACCTCCTTGTTGGTTTAACTCATTGGGACATTGATCATGGGTACGCTGGTAGTACAGTGCTACATGTAGCACCTCCGATTCTAGGTGCCTTGCCTAGCGTAGGAAAGCGCGGTGAGCTTCCCAGTACTCGTCCCTTTCGACAACCGTCGCTGTTCCCGCGCCCCAAGCGCCGCATATGGCTGCCACACCATATCTGGACCCTCTGCGATTCATCTCATAGGCCAAAGTCCCAAGCAGTCGTACCCCGCTCGCCCCTGTCGGATGGCCGATGCAGCAGGCACCTCCGTTGACGTTCACCTTCTCAGGATCAATTCCCATTTCCTTTATCTGTACCAGAGGCACCACGGCAAAGGCCTCGTTTATCTCCCACAGGTCAATATCATCCACGGATAGCCCCGCTCTTTTCAAAGCCTTTCTAGACGCCACGGTAGAGCCATATCCAAGGATTTTGGGGTCAACCCCGACCCATGCCATCCCCCTTATGGTGACCATCGGCACCAAACCCAACTCCCTGGCTTTCTCCTTTGACATAAACACTCCCGCCGCGGCCCCGTCGCTCTCCCGAGAGGCACTGGCTGCACAAATCCTTCCGTCAGGCTTGAAGACAGGCGGAAGGGTGCGTATCTTCTCAATGGTTGAGTCGGGCCTCACACCCTGGTCGTAATCAACAAGCTTCACCGTCCCGTCGGGCAGCTTGCCCTCCACCGGGATTATCTCGTGCTTAAACTGCCCCTCCCTTTGAGCTGCTGCCGCCCTTAGGTTGCTCCTCAACGCCCATTGGTCCTGCTCTTCCCTGGAGATATCGAACATCTCGGCCAGCCTCTCGCCGGTCAGGCCCATACCTACTATGTCCCAGAGGTCGACCTTTTCAAATAGCTTTGGGTTTGGCTGTGCACGTGACGTGCCAAATTCCTCTGCCATCTTGAAAAAGTCTGAATCAGGAGTGATCAAAGGAATGGGGAAGTGAGAGACGTTCTCTATCCCGCCGGCAATGAAGATGTCGCCTATGCCCAATTCAATAGCCATACAGGCAATGTGCGCGGCTGTCATACTTGAGCAGCACGCTCGGTCGACACTCAGGCCCGCAACCTGAAAGGGGCAGGTCATCAGGCCAATGCCTCTGCCCGGATTGGCCTGTTCGCCAGCTTGGTTTGCCGCGCCCATGATGACCTCGTCGATTGAGGCAGGGTCTATCTTTGTTCGCTGTAGCAACTCCTCAACCACGATACCAGCAAGGTCGTCGGCGCGCTTATCTGCGAAAAAGCCTGGCCTCTTTGCGCTCGCCACCCCGAAAGGGGTTCGGGCGTAATCCACGATTACTGCTTCCCTTATTTCAGCCATTTGCTTTTCTACCTCCATGCGTTCTTCTCGTTGCCAGCAAGTGCTCCGGCTGTTTACATAATACGCCCCGAGGGTAAAAGCAGCCGCGAGGGTCGCCCCATTGCAGAATCCTCTTCACAGTAGCTCTATCTCCTTGAGGTCGGGAGCTAAAGTGAGTTTGGGCTCAGTCAGTGCTTGCACCTCCTCCGCAGTCCAGGCTGGAGCGATCTCCTTCAACACAAGCCCTTCCCTGGTCACGCTGATGACCGCTATGTCGGTGACGATCAAATCCACGCATTCCCTGGCGGTAAGAGGGAAGGTGCATTTCCTCACTATCTTATATTCATTGTTACGCGTGACATGCGTCATGCAGACAATGACCTTTTTAGTACTGGCCGCCAGGTCCATAGCGCCGCCAATGCTGGTGAATAAGTGTGGCGCTCGCCAGTTGGCAAGGTCTCCTTTCTCCGATACCTGGAGGCCCCCCAGGATGGTGAGGTCAAGTTTGCCGCCACGAATCATGTCGAAGGCTTCACCCATATGGAAAAGGCTTAGCCCTGGAAGCGGCATAACAGGCTGGCCACTGGCGTTAACCAATATCCACCCCATCTCGTCCGCTTCCTCCTCGGTGGCTATACGACCATAGCTAATAATCCCGCTCTCCGAGTGGAAGAACACGGTCTTTCCTTCGGGGATGAAGTTACTCGCCAGCGTGGGTATGCCGAAGCCCAGATTGACATAATCCCCATCCTGAATTTCCTTCGCTGCCCTCAATGCTATGGTCTGTTCATCCAGCCTTTCCTTGCTTCTGACTCTTTCTCTGAGTTGCTTCTCCGCCATTTTCAACTCTCCTTCGGTATTTGAACCACACGGTGTACATAAATGCCTGGAGTGATGATATTCTCCGGGTCAAGCTCTCCTGGTTCAACCACTTCGTCCACCTCGGCAATGGTAATTGAGGCTGCCTTGGCCATCAGGGCACTGACACCTCTACCGACACCTCGATAGATTAGATTCCCGTATCTGTCACCTTTGTAAGCGCGGATAAGAGCAAAGTCAAGCGCAAGAGGCCTTTCCAGGATATGATCTTCTCCGTTAAGCTCTCTTTTCTCTTTGCCTTCCTCCACAACTGTCCCTACTCCGGTACGAACATATACACCGCCCACCCCTGCCCCGGCAGCCCATAACCTCACCGCCAACGTGCCATGGGGCAATTCCTCCACCATCAGCTTGCCTGCTTCCCATTCCTTTTTTACAGTCTCCACGCCGGGGGCGAAGGGAAAACTACTGATGAGCTTACGTACCAGGCCTTGTTCCACTAGCACAGCACCATCAATATACCATCGTTGTGAAGCCTTTTCCTCTCCAAGCAATGAACTCAGGAACTCCCTAATCTTGACACCTAGACCACCGAAGAAAGTAACAATGGTGAGGCCCTTGGGAGATTTCCGAGCCACAGCCTGAATAAGGTTCTGAGGCGTCATCACTATTCCTGCGAAGTTGCTGATCCCGATGATAGCCCCATCGGGGATATCAGCAACTGCCTCATCAAAGCTAGCTACTACCTTATTTACAGCCACCTAATACCCCACCCTTTCGTTTGAGTAAGAGCCGATTCCTCTGGTTCCGCTGCCCATTGCCTGTATCTCCTTGCTGTTTGCCCCGTCTTCAAACCCGCCTGGCTGGGCTATTGTCTCAGCCAGCAACTCCAGACTTCTTGCGATATTCTACTGCGATATGTATACCAGCACAAGAAGTCTGTGACGAAAACACTGTAGCAGTGAAGGAAGGTGGAGCATCCGAAAAACGGTTCTTTCGATTAGGGCATCTGACGCTAGTCCTCAAATTGTGGTAAGATTAGTCGGATTCTGTAGTATTGGGTTATGCATTGTTGGCTACCGTCCGTACTTTGTAGGTGTGTCTTGGATAAAGGGGAGTGATATGCGAATCACTTATCGCATCGAAATTGGTGCTCCAATTGAAAAAGTATTTGAGTGTGTTAGTGATGATGAAAAAATAAAAAATGGATACATGGGTTGGTGAGTGTTGAATATTTGACACCGAGAAAGAAGAAAAACCCCGTTGGCACTAAGTTCAGACGAAAATTTGAGACACGTGGACGCACCACAGAATGGGAATTTGAGATTATTGAATATGAAAAGCCAAGGTTCATGGTATTGCGAGGTGCAGGTAAACAGGTTTTAGTAGAGGAATATTATAGATTTGAGCCCGTGGAAAACGGCACCAGGTTTGATTTCGAGGCTAATTACACATTCGCTAGACTTCTGTTGAAACTAAGTAGCTATTTGTCCGCTTGGCCTGCAAAGAGAAACGTAGCCAAACAAATAGAGAATCTGAAAGCATTGGCTGAGCAATTGGCATTCGTCGACGAGCAATTCGGTGCTAGTCAAGAGTTAAATGTGGACAGTCTTCAAGCTTTTCTTGACTTCTATTTTCCACGTAGAGTCAAATCTATTGAAGAGACGAGACGGCTGCTGGACGAAATCTCGAAATATAAGATGTCCCTCAGGCAGCTTGTGGACGGCTTCGAGAAAGCTAAGGAGATCTTGTCGCTCATGGAGTCTGAAGCATTCGGCCCAAAACGTAGTAGATGGGCACAAGCTGGCATTTTCAGGACGATGTTACACGTTACCAACGATGACTACTGGCAAGACCGCAAGTCAATTCTACCTGAGGATGTACGAGAACTTACGCAGAAGTGGAGAGCAACACTATCTAAGCAGAATCCGTAGTTTGCCTATTCGCCGTGACGCAATACACCGATAACAGCGCCTGAGATCTGGAGGTAGTGTTTATGCCGAGGAGATTCCCCAAAGAGTTGAAAGGATTCAATCCGTTTGGTGACTTGTTAGGTTTGACGTTCACCAAGGTATCGAAGGGATACAGTCGTTGTGTCCTTGACGTTGATGAGAAGCTGCTAAGCCCGCACCGAACCGTGCACGGAGGAGTCACATATGCGATGGCAGACACTGGCATGGGTGCAGCTCTCTATTCTTGCATCGGTGAGGATGAGCGATGTTCAACGATAGAGGTTAAGATCGTCTATTTCAAACAAGTGAAATCGGGTACTCTTACCTGTGATACCAAGGTAATCCACAGTAGCAAAAGAATTGCTATCCTCGAATCGGAGATAACCAACGAAGGGCAGCTTGTTGCCAAAACTCTTGGGACCTGGTCTATATACAAGGCAGACAGGGAGCAAGGAGCACCGCGCGGTTGAAGGCATCGACACCTCCTTTGAGCCACAGGTAATGTGTGATAGTCACCTTTATCTGTCGCTAGTACTATTTATCCACCGATAATCACCAAAAATGACTATGGCCTTCCCGGTGACGCCTGTGCTAATCTTTGATTCCACATAGAGCAATAGACGATGGCTGGTCGGGGGAGGCCGAGACGAATGAAGCTGCAGATAGATATCTATCAACGTCGTGGCAGAAACATGCACGTAGTTCTGCGAGGACGAGCTGGAAGCGAAGCTAGCTTTGGTGAGTCTGATGTATTTGCCAAGTATACTGAAGTCTGTCAAGAGTTTACCAGAAGACACACTCCGCTATCTGAAGTTTCCGCAGCCGCTTTCGATGCTGAGGGCGAGTTGTACATGACTTTGCCTGTTTCTCGCTAGCACCATTCTCTGCAAGGTGTAACCGCACAGCTCCACACTATGGGCGAAAACATCCCCGGCCTTACCTGGCCTAACAAGGTGCACTATTCAATCTAAGATTAAGTGCCCATTCCTGCAGAGTACTCAGAGGGGGATACCCGCCAGCCATGTTGGAGAGTGTCTGCCTGGGGTTGGATTATCCGGGTGGTGAGTCCTCAGCGGCTGAGCCGCTTGAGGTCTTGGGCCCAGGACTGTCGGGCATCAGGAAAGCTTCCCAGACGCCCCACCCAGTCTGATCAGTGCAAACCATTAACCCCTGCATATAAGTGTCGCCCTGAGATGCTTTCCCTATGTGGAGGGGGTAGCAGCCACTATTAATCTTCATTAGCACCCACTCGCCTGAGGTCAATCCATACCAGTCGGCCCCCGAACTTGACTGAACGTGGATTAGCGCCCCGCTTTGGGTGATGGTCCATGTCCAATTCCACGAGCCACTGCCATACCACTGACCGTAAGCACTCCATTCGCCGGCCAGTGATGCTGTAGGGGCAGCAGTCGTTGTAGCACTGGCAGGCTGTGCCTCAGTCGGCTCTGCGGCAATCCCAGTCCCTCCCAGCACCAACACGGGGATGAGAGCCAGCATCGAGACAATAAGAAGCCTCTTTTTCATTTCATCACCTCGCTTTCTTGTTGTGTACCCTGGGTTTGTTCAAACGTGCGGGTATCCCCCCAACTGACTCAACTTGCAGGGTGTGCGGCCTTACCTCCCACTACTCTTTGCTAGAAGGTCTGCGCGTCGATAAGTGCCGTACGAAAGAATCTATTACATAGCGCCTGTCGGACGCATACGGTCTACTCATGGTGGCGAGGAGAACAAAGATTTGGTGCTGAGACTTAGCGGAATGTCGTGCTACACTTTTGTACAATAAGCAGGGGGGCATTGTCAATAGCGGTTTCTTAACATTAGTTACCGTTTTCTAACGTTTTCGTCGCAATGTTCGTCTTTCATCCACATTCTCCACTTTTCTTCCCAATGTTCCAAATGCCTGGGCTTTGCTGTATGGCGGTATTAGCATGAAGGTTGATTGTTTTCGCTTCTTGCCTTCGGTGAGCACTTGGCTTCGCGGGCAAAAAGGTCGGCCCAGAATCACATATGGCCCCTGTGAATGAAAGCAATCCGCCTGGTTGGGCTTACTTCCCATAACCGAACTCTGTTCTCGCGATGATATCATCCTGAATAGACTTGCCCAAGTCTGTGAAGAAGGCACTGTACCCAGAGACTCTGACCACCAAATCGGTATACTCTTGGGGGCGCTTTTGGGCATCTTGCAGCGTCTGGCGGGAGACCACGTTGAACTGCAGGTGCATGCCCCCTAATAGGAAATACGTCTTGACCAACGAGGCAATCTTTCTTAACGCGTCCTCATCCTGAACCAGGTAGGGAAGGAGTCTGAGATTCAAGGCATTCCCGTTGGATATTAGTGTGTGCTCCAGCTTGGCTGCGGACTTGAGCACCGCCGTTGGCCCCTCTTTCTCCCGGGCATTGACTGGCGATACCCCGTTTGATATCGCTTCTCCTGCCATTCTCCCATCGGGGGTGGCACCCAGGAACAGGCCGTCGAGGACATGCGTTCCGTAAGAGTAGAATGACGGTCTGAAGCGCCCTCCCCTGATGCTTTGGTGCTTGGTCACCTCCTCACAGAAGAGCTTGGCAATCTCCTTCGCCAGGAGGTCTACGTGGTCGTCATCGTTTCCGTACTTGGGAGCTCGGTTGATTAACAAATGTCGCACGTCATCTTTTCCTTCGAAGTTCGTTTCCAGCAGTTCAGCTAGCTCCGACATAGTGAGCACCCGGTCATCGAAGACGAGCTTCTTGATTGCTGCCAGCGAGTCGGCAGTAGTGCCCAGCCCCCTTGCTGTGATTGAGCCAAAGTTGTAGAGCGCTCCACCATCCGTTGCGTCCTTGCCGCTCTCGACACAGCCCGTCAGCGTGGCGGAGACGAACGGTGCGGGGAATTCTGCTTGGTAGATAGTATCCTTCACGTTGATCGCATCGACTGCCAAGTTCACATTATGCTCCAGCTGCTTGCGGAAGGCATCCATTACCTCATCGAAGTTCTTGAACCTTGTGGGATCTCCTGTGCGAAGCCCCTGTCCTCCCATCAGGCGATAACCGCCATTGGTGAGCACCATCTCCAAGACCCCTCCGAGCTTGAGATCGTTGCCACCGGTGCAGGCAAAGCTGTCCCCAGAGCCGGTAGGCTCAACACAGCCAACGATGGCGTAATCCCTGGCGTCTTCCAAGCTATATCCGTCGCTGAGCAACGCTGGAATGATTGCTTCATCATTGTAGAATGCCTGTCCTGAGGTTGACCTGTAGACCCGGCATGCCCTGAGCAGGAAATCCTCAGCGGTCTTGCTATGAATCCTTATCGCCAGGTTGTTGATGACGGCCTTCAGTTTCTCGGATGCTTCCAAGATCATGTAGGACAATTCGTTGGTAGCATCCTTACCATCTCGGGCCTGGCCGCCTATCGTTATTGGCTGTGGGCTTGTGCCCAGTGTGCTTGCAACCTCGATTCCAGCTTCAGGCAGCAACAGTATGTTTGATGTCAGCTTGAGTTCTAGCTCCTCAATAAGCTCCTGAGCACCCTCTTTGGAGATTATCCCCTCCGCAACATCTCTTCTGTAGAATGGATAGAGGTATTGATCAATCCTTCCCAGGGCGAAGGTTGCAGCCATACCATAGCTGATCTGGGCGATTACCTGGGTA